>JAJZWV010000042.1 GCA_021846505.1 Bacillota bacterium | reverse complement strand
GCCCAGCGTGATCGCCTCCCGCTCGCTGTCGACCGCGGGGAACGGGGTCTTGCCAAAAAGTTCAACCAGGTGGGTGCCGCGGTGAGCGGACAGGTCGAGGGCAGCAAGCTGTGCAAAGCGCGACAGGTTGGCCACCACCAGCACCGACTCCGCCGCGTCGCCGTCGATGAGGCTTCGCACAAATGCCAGCACATGGGGATTTTGGGCATCCACCACAGTCAGTTCGCCCCGCCCCAAGGCGGGCGTGCTGCGGCGGAGCGCAATAAGGCGCTTCAGCCACCACCACAGCGAGTGAGGATTGGCCCGCTGTGCCTCGGCGTTGACGGCTTCGTAGTGGTATTCCGGGTCCGTCACCACCGGCAACACCAATTTTTGGGGATTGGCGGCGGAAAAGCCAGCGTTTTTGTCCCCGCTCCACTGGAAGGGGGTGCGCACTCCGTCGCGGTCGCCCAAATAGATGTTATCGCCCATGCCAATCTCGTTCCCATAGTACAGCACCGGCGTCCCGGGCAGCGCCAGCAGCAGCGCATGCATCAGCTCCGCGCGGCGGCGATTGTTGTTCAAAAGCGGCATGAGCCGGCGCCGAATGCCCAGGTTGATGCGGGAGCGCGGATCGGCGGCATACGCCTGGTACATGTAGTCGCGCTCCTGCTCTGTCACCATCTCCAGGGTGAGCTCGTCGTGGTTGCGCAGAAACAGAGCCCACTGCGCCCCCTCCGGGACCGGAGGCGTTTCCTCGAGAATGTCCAAGATGGGCTGGCGGTTTTCCTGGTACAAGCCCATGAACAGGCGGGGCATGAGGGGGAAGTGAAACGCCATGTGGCACTCGTCGCCGTCGCCAAAGTAGGCGACCGCATCCTCGGGCCACTGGTTGGCTTCGGCGAGCAGCATACGGTGCGGGAAATGCTCGTCCACGTGGCGGCGGAGCTCTTTCAGGTAAGCGTGGGTCTCCGGCAAGTTTTCGCACGAGGTGCCCTCGCGCTCAAACAGATAGGGCACGGCGTCCAGCCGGAGCCCGTCGACACCCATGCCCAGCCAAAAGTCCACCGTGCGCAGCATAGCCCGGCGCACTTGGGGGTTATCAAAGTTCAAATCCGGCTGATGGCTGTAGAAGCGGTGCCAGTAGTACTGTCCGGCCACCGGATCCCACGTCCAGTTGGACCGCTCAAAGTCGGGAAAAATAATGCGCGCGTCGGCATAGCGGTCAGCGGTGTCGCTCCACACATAGAAGTTGCGCCACGCGCTGCCCGGCTTGGCGCGGCGCGCCCGCTCAAACCAGGGATGCTGATCCGACGTGTGGTTGATCACCAACTCGGTAATGATGCGGAGCCCGAGCCGGTGGGCGTCACTCAAAAATTTTCGAAACTCGGCCAGTGTGCCGTAGTCGGGATGCACATTGCGATAGTCCGCAATGTCGTAGCCGTCGTCGCGGCCCGGGGATGGATAAAAGGGCAGCAGCCACAGCGCCGTCACGCCCAGATCTTTCAAGTACGGCAACTTCGCCCGGAGCCCCTGAAAGTCACCCACCCCGTCGCCGTTGCCGTCATAAAACGTCCGCACGTGCAGCTCATAAATTATGGCGTCCCGATACCAGTCGTCCACTCCCGTGGCCACTTGGCTTCCCTTCTTTCTGTCGTTTGGCCTGCCGCCGATCTCGGGCGCTGCCCTCCATGGTGCCCGTCAGGGCGGAGCACTGCCGGCCGCCCGCACCCAAAACAGGTGAGCGGGCTGCTTCCGCGGGTCCAGTGCGACAAAGTTTCGCGCCCCCTGCCATTGGTACACGCGGCCATCCAGCAAGTCGCACACCTCAAAGGGCTGTTCGCCGCTGACGCCCAGGGCGCTCAAGGCGAGATGCACAAATCCACTCTGCGGCCAGCGGGGGTCCACGTTGACCACGGCCAGCATCGTGTCCTGGCCCAGGGAATCCCGGCGGCTGTAGGCCAATAGCTCCGGATTGTCGGTGGCATGGAAGCGCACGTTGCCCCAACGCTGCAGCGACGGGTGGGCGCGGCGCGCCCGGTTCAGCCGGGCCAGCAGCGGGCCGAGGCCTGCCTGTGTGTCCCAGTGCCAGTGGCGCACCTGATATTTTTCAGAGTCCAAGTATTCTTCGCTGCCGGGCGCTAGCGGCGCGGCCACCGCTTCTTCGAATGCTGGCCCGTACACCCCGTAGTTGGCACTCAAGGTGGCCGCCAGCACCGCGCGCACGGCAAACGCGGGTGGGCCGCCGACCTGCAGGTACTCCGTGAGAATGTCGGGGGTGTTGGGCCAAAAGTTGGGCCGAAAAAAGTCCCGGTCGGGCCACGACTGCAACTCCTCGACGTAGGAGCGGAGCTCGTCCGCTCGATTGCGCCAGGCAAAGTAGGTGTACGACTGGGAGAAGCCCAGCTGGGCTAGGCGCGCCATGACGGCTGGCCGAGTAAATGCTTCGGCTAGAAATATCAGGTCGGGATGCTCGGCCCTGAGGCTTCGAATGAGCCACTCCCAAAAGTCAAACGGCTTGGTGTGCGGATTGTCCACGCGAAAGATGCGCACCCCGTGGCCAATCCAAAATCTCACCACCTCGCGGCACGCCTCCCACAGCGCCGCATGCTGGGGGCCCGCCAAGTCCAGCGGCACAATGTCCTGATACTGCTTGGGGGGATTTTCCGCGTGCTGGATAGAGCCGTCCGGCCGATGCCGAAACCACTCGGGGTGCTCTTGCACCCACGGGTGGTCAGGCGAACACTGAAGCGCTAAATCCAGCGCGAGGCGAATCCCGGCGGCCGAAGCATCGGCCACCAGCGCGTCAAAGTCCTCCAGGGTTCCCAGCTCGGGGTGGATAGCCTGGTGTCCCCCGCTCGGGCTGCCGATGGCCCACGGGCTGCCACATGCCGCCGCGGTGTCGGGCGGCTGCGGGTCGTTGTTGGGACCCTTGCGGGCGGCTATCCCGATAGGGTGGATCGGCGGGAGGTACAGCACGTCAAAGCCGAGCGCTTTTACGTAGGGGAGCCGCCGACGGACGTCGGCTAGCGTCCCCGGCCGGCCAGCGTCCCCGGCCGACCGGGGAAACAGTTCGTACCACGCGCTGAACGCGGCGAGCGGGGGGTCTACCCACACCTCCCGCCACGGCGCCGCCACGGCGTCGGCTGGCGGGGTGATCCGCAGCACCAGATCGGCGATTTCCGCCAGCCGGGCCGCCAGGTCGGCAGAGCGCCGGCGGGTGGGGGCATCGAGCCAGCGCGCCAGCGCCGCCAGGCGGGCAGACTCCTTGGGCGCGGCCCGCCCGCGGGCGCGGGTCAGGCACTCAGCGCCCTGCTGGCCATCCAGCGGCGAAAAGACCCCGGCGGCCAGCTTTTTGGATGCACCCACCTGCCAGCTGGCCAGCTCGTCCACAAAGCCCGCCACCTGAAATCGAGCCTGGCCCAACGCCCTTGGCGTGGCCGCGGCTTCAAACCAATCATTGCCGGCAGGCGCCATCCAGGTCGTGCGGGGGTCTTGGCCAGCATCCTGCCAGGTCAGCTGGGCACGCACCACGTCGTGGCCGTCAGCAAACACCCGGGCCCGAACGGCTACCGAATCACCCTGCACGGCTTTGGCGGGAAAGCGCCCTTGTTCCACTTCGGGGGAAAGATGGGTCACCACGACACGCACGGGGGAATCCGCGGGGGAGGGGGGGCTTTGGCCCACGCAACTCGCCTCCTAGCCCACTGCTGGCAAGCGAACCTGCACGGCGATGGCTGACTCGGCTGACCGGTGGCACTATTGTAGCCCAAGCCGCCGGAACCAGCACCGGGGGGAAGCGGTCGAGGTGGCCTGCGGTGGGGCGAGCCTGCCGGCCGGTGGTGCGCGACGGGCGGAGAGGGCGGCCGCCGCTATGATGCACTATAATGCCGCAGAAGCCCGCCGCTCATCGGCGGGCGGCGGGTGTGGGAAGCCTTCCGTGTTGGGCGGACAGAATCCGTGCCAATCCCATATGCGTGGCGAGCCCGCTCTCGAAAGAGGGCGAGGTCGAGGTACTTTCAGTTGCTGCGCCGGATGAGCCAACGGAGAGAGGCGGGGTTCACGAGCATCCACACAATTGCGCATCGGCGTTCCCGCCTCGCCGGTACGGATGTTGCACAAATCCAAGGCACACCGCTTTAGAAGAGAAACGCCGATCGAATTGCCGCTAGTAGATGCATTATGTTATAAAAAGAGCAGTCGCAGCTAACGTTGCTGAGTAGCAACACGATGCATGTCGGCGCCGCTGACGCGCCACACGCCGCGCGCTGGATGCGGCTTGCAGCAGCTAGTTGACCCGGCGGGCCGGATTCCCTACGGTTTTGGGGACTCACGACAGCCAGGTGAGTGAAAGGGGGCGGTCGTGCGTGGCCTCAAATGGCCTGCATGAGGAAGAGCGGGCGCTGATCCTGCTGGCCCAGCGCAGCGGCGTTCAGACGAAATATAAAGACGCATTGGGAGCGACTCACCGCGCATCCGCGGACACGCTGCTGGCGGTGCTGAAGGGACTGGGGGTGGACGTCGGGGAGACCGCCGATGCCCCCCGTGCGCTTATTGAGCAAGGCGTGGCGGCGTGGCGCACGGTGCTGGAGCCCGTAACGGTGCTGGGCCTCTCGGGCGGCCGGGTGAGCCTCCGGCTTCGGATGCGGGTGCCCGAGGCCGCTAGTGGCCCGGTGGGCGTCCTGGTCACCTGGGAAGGCGGCGGCACGTGGGGCCCGCTGGCCATCCACCCGGTGAAGGTGGCCGCAGCGCGGGTGGGTGGCGACGGATACCAGGAGTGGCAGCTGGTGCTGCCACTCGCTGAGATGTCGCCGGGATACCATCGGGTGGCCGTGGAAGTGGCTGGACTGAGGGCCGACACCCTCCTGATTGCCCATCCTGGCCGGGCCGCAGCGGCTCCGGTCCGGCAATTAGGCCTGTTCGTGCCGCCCTACGCGCTGGCGTTTCGCGGTCAGGCCCTCGGAAGTTATGCGGCGCTGGCGCACTTGGCCCGTTGGGCAGGGGAGCTGCCCGCGCTGGTCGGGACGCTGCCGCTCCTGCCCACGTGGCTCGATGGCGCGGAAGCGGACCACAGCCCCTACCGACCCATCACCCGGCTCTACTGGAATGAGGTGTACGCGGCGGCGGCCGATGGCGAGTCATCCGGCCGCCAGGTGGACTGGCCCGCCGTGGGCCGCGCGCGGCTGGCCCAGCTGGAGCGCGAGTGGCACGGCAGCCGAGAAGGGGCGCAGTCCGAGGCGCTGCCAAAGCCGCCGCGCGAGTATGCCGCGTTTCGCGCGTATTATGAAGCCCACCCGACGGCCTGGCACACGTGGCCGGAGGCGGCGCGGGCGGGCCGCATCCCCGACGGCGCCGTGGACCCTGAGCGGGTGGCATTTTACCAATACGCGGCCGCGCGGGCCGAGCAGGGCATGCGGGCGTGGGCGCAGGCCGGCGAGCGGCCACTGCTGGATTTCCCCGTGGGCGTCCACCCTGCGGGCTACGACACCTGGCGATGGCCCCATCTGTTTGCTCATCAGCTGAGCGTGGGTGCGCCCCCGGACGCCCTGTCCGCTGAGGGACAGCGCTGGGGAATGCCGCCGATGGTGCCCAGCCAGATGCGCGCGGATGGATACCACTACTGGCGGGCGGCGCTGGCGGCGCACCTCGAGTTGGCTGGGGTGCTGCGGGTCGATCACATCATGGGACTGCATCGGTTGCTGTGGGTTCCGCAGGGCGCATCGGCCGATGAGGGCGCGTACGTGCAGTATCCTGCGGACGAGCTGTACGCCGTCCTGGCGCTGGAGTCGGCCCGCGCCGGCACCCCGGTCGTGGGCGAGGACCTCGGCAACGTACCCGCGGTAGTGCGCCGCGCGATGGAGGCCCGGCGCATCCATCGGCTGGTGGTGGCGCGCCCGGGCCGAGCTGGGGCGGAGGAGGACCCGCCGGCGGAAAGCTTGGTGACGACCGGCACCCACGACATGCCGCTGTGGGCCGCGGGGTGGGAGGCGCTGTCCCCCACGGTCCGGGCGGAGTGGTGCCAGGCGGTGGGGCTGACGCCCCGCGCCACGCCCCGGGAGGTTTATCATCGGACGGTGGAGCGCCTGGCACGGACCGATCCGCCGTGGCTGCTGCTGAACCTGGAAGACTGCTGGATGGAAGCGGTGGCGCCCAACCGGCCGGGCACGCCGTCCCAGCAAAATTGGTCGCGGCTGGCGGCGCGCACGGTGGATGAGGTGGTGGCCGACTCTGCGCTGGCCCACTGGCTGGCGGCGGCGGCGGCCATGCGGCCCGCCGAGTCAGCCGCCGCGGAGGCGCGGGCGGGGGGAGGCTGAGACATGGGCCCGGCGGAGAGGGACGGTTCGACCACCGGGGTCCCTGGCGTGGGCGACGCAGCACTAGGGGCGGTGCCCGATGGCCGCGGCGGATGGGCGGTGCGGCTCTGGGCTCCCAAAAGCTCAGCGCCCATCCTGGTCCTGACGGCCAGCGGCGAGGAGCGGCCGCTCGAGCCGGATCCCAGCCGGCCAGGCCACTGGACGGCCACCCTCGCGGGATGGCCGGCGGGCACCCGCTATGGCTTTCGGCTGGCCCCGGGCGGCCCCGTGCGCGCAGACCCCGCGTCGCGGTGGCAGCCTGACGGCGTGCTGGCTCCGTCGGCACTGTGGGAAGACCGCCACGCCTGGATGGACCAGGCCTGGTCGGGCCTTTGCCCCGGCGCCCCCGACTTTTCCGTGTACGAGCTGCACGTAGGCACTTTCACGGCCGAGGGCACCTTTGACGCCGCAATCGCCGATTTGCCCCGCTTGGCCCGCCTGGGGGTATCCGCGCTGGAGCTGCTCCCGGTGTCGCAGTGCCCAGGCCGCTGGAATTGGGGCTATGATGGCGTATTTCCATATGCCGTGCAGGACAGCCTGGGCGGCGCGCCGGGCCTGTGTCGGCTCGTGGACGCAGCGCACCAGGCGGGCTTAGGCGTCATCATGGATGTCGTATACAACCACATCGGCCCCGAAGGCGTCTTTTGGGAAGAGTTTGCGCCGTATTTCTCCTCGCGGCACCGCACGCCCTGGGGGCCCGCGCTCAACTTCGATGGGAAAGGCTCCGATGGTGTGCGGGCGTTCTTTCTCGGCCACGCGCTGGAGTGGCAGCGCCGCTTTCATCTGGACGGGTTTCGATTTGACGCGGTGCACGCGGTGGTGGACCAGACGGCGTGGCCATTTTGGGAGCAGGTGACGACCGCCGTGCATGCGGCTGGCGCGGCCGCCGGGCGCCCCGCCTGGCTGGTGGCGGAAAGCGACTGGAATGCGCCGCGGGCCGTGCGGCCACCCGAAGGCGGCGGATTGGGCTTCGACGCCTTCTGGTCCGATGACGTGCACCACGCCGTGCATGCCGCTCTCACCGGCGACCGGGCCGGATACTATCAGGACTTCGGCGCGCTGGCGGATGTGGGGACGGCCCTGGAGCGCGGCTTGGTGCAAACCGGGCGGTGGTCCGGCTACCGGGGCCGCACCTACGGGCGGCCGTATGATGCGATGGGGCGGGTCGATGCGCCTGCCGTGGTGGCGTACCTTCAAAACCACGATCAGGTCGGCAATCGGCCCGTGGGCGACCGCCTGGCGGCCCAGGTCGGCGTAGAAGCCGCCAAAGCGGCGGCCGGGCTGGTCGTGACGAGCCCGTTTGTGCCTATGCTGTTTATGGGGGAAGAATACGGGGAGCTGGCACCGTTTCTCTACTTCGTGGACCACGCCGGGGCGGCCTTAATGGATGCGGTGCGCTGCGGGCGCGCCGAGGAGGCGCGCGACTTCGGCTGGCGGGAGGCGACTCGCGACCCCACGGCGGCGGCGGCGCTGGAAAATTCGCGCCTCACGCGGCGCGAGCAGCCGGGTGTCGCCGCCTACTATGCGGCGCTGTTGGCTTGGCGGCGGCATCCCGCGCTGGCCGCGCGGCAACTGAGCGGCGTGCGGGCCTACGCCGGCTCAGCGGCCGTGGCGGTGGAGCGGTCGGGCGGCGGGCAGCGGGCGGTGTTGCTGTGGGTGCCGCACCCAAGCCCCGAGCCCATCGCCGTGCCGTTGCCCCGCGGGACCTGGCGGCTCTGCCTGGAGTCGTCCGATCCCAGGTATGGCGGCCCGGGGCGGGTTCTGCCGCCCGAGGCTGCGGGGGGCGCTCGGCTGGCGGTGCCCGGGCCCAGCTTTTCCATCTGGGAGCCAGAGGACCAGCCAGCGCCGGGGAGCCAATGAAAAGGGGGGCGTTGTGAGCGCAGCACGCTGTGTGTTGGTCCATGGGCATTTCTATCAGCCGCCGCGGGAAAACCCGTGGCTGGAGGCGGTGCAGGAAGAGCATTCGGCCGCGCCGTACCATGACTGGAACCGCCGCATCACCGACGAGTGCTATGAGCCCAATACGGCGTCCCGCATTTTGAACGCGGCCGGCGAGATTGAGCGTATCGTCAACAACTTTGGCTGGATGAGCTTCAATGTAGGGCCCACCCTGATGGCGTGGCTGGAGCAGGAAGCTCCAGAGGTGTATCGCGGCATCCTCGCCGGCGACCGCGAAAGCCGCGCACGCTTTGGTGGGCATGGCTCGGCCCTGGCCCAAGCGTACAACCATGTGATTTTGCCGCTGGCCAGTGCGCGGGACCGCGCGACAGAAATTCGCTGGGGCATTCGGGACTTCCAGCACCGGTTTGGGCGGGCGCCGGAAGGGATGTGGCTGCCTGAAGCCGCGGTGGACACGCCGACGCTGGAGGCGCTCGCTGACGAAGGCATCGGCTTCGCCGTGCTGGCGCCGTCCCAGGCGGCGCGGTGCCGGCCAGACGGCCAAGACGCCTGGATCGATACGGCCGGCGGCCCCGTGGGCATCGATCCGACCCGGCCCTATCGGATCGACCTGCCGTCGGGCCGCTCGCTGGCCCTGTTTTTCTATGACGGCCCCACCTCGCAGGCCGTCGCGTTCGAAGGGCTGCTGGATGACGGCGCGCGCTTCGCGCAGCGCCTGCTGGATGCGTTTGACGACCGCGAGGCCCCCCAGCTGGTGCATGTGGCCACCGACGGCGAAAGCTATGGCCACCACCACCGCTGGGGCGACATGGCGCTCGCCTACGCCCTGTCGGTCATTGACCAATCGGGGTGGGCCACGCTCGCCAACTACGGGCAGTACCTGGCCGCTCATCCGCCCACCTGGGTGGTGCAAATACAGGAGGAGAGCTCTTGGAGCTGCGCCCATGGCATCGAGCGCTGGCGGTCGGACTGCGGCTGCAGCACCGGCCAGCAGGCATCCTGGCACCAGCGCTGGCGGGCGCCGCTCCGGGCCGCCTTGGACCAGCTGGCCGACACAGCGGCAGCCGCCTATGAAGATGGGGCGGCGCCGCTCTTGAAGGAGCCCTGGGCCGCGCGCGATGCCTATGTGGACGTGATCCTGGATCGGTCGCCGGCCGTGCTGGGGCGGTTTTTCGATGAGTACGGCCGCGCCGGGCTCACGGCCGCCGAGCGTGTGCAGGCGCGCCAGCTTTTGGAGATGGCGCGGCATGCCCTGCTGATGTTCACCAGCTGTGGCTGGTTTTTCGACGACATTTCCGGCCTGGAGGCGGTGCAGGTGCTGCGCTACGCCGGGCGCGTCCTGCAGCTCGGGAAAACGGCCCTCCAGCAAGACTGGAGCGGCCCCTTCCTGGACACACTGGCTCAGGCGGACAGCAACTTGCCCGATTGGGGCGATGGCCGCCAAGTTTTTCAACGGGCCGTCGAGCCCGTGCGGCTCGATCTCGTGGAGGTGGGCGCGCATGCCACCATGCTGTCCCTGCTGGAGCCGGTGGCCGCCGCGGCACCTCAAGACACCACCCAGGCGTACTGCTACACCGTCGAGTGGCACGAGCGGCAGGAGGTGCGGGCCGCCCGCACCAAGGCGGTGGTGGCGCGCTTTTCGGTGCGATCCGATGTCACCGGGGCCTCCCGCGAGCTGTCTGGCGCCGCGGTGCACTGGGGCGACCACAACGTGGTGGCGGCCGTGCGCCCGTTCCAGGGCGTGGCCGCGTATCGTGCAACCGCGGACCAGGTGCTGGAGGCGTTTCGGCGCGCCGATGCGGCGGCGGTGATTCACGTCTTGGACCAGCACTTTATGGGCGCGACGTACAACCTGACGCACCTGTTTCGCGACGAGCAGCGGCTGGTGCTCGGGGGAGTGCTGGCGGACGGCATCGCCGAGGCGGAGGCGGCGTATGGCCAGGTTTACGACCGCCAAAGCACACTGATGCGATTCTTGGCCGAGCTGGGCCAGCCGGTGCCGGAGGTTTTTCGGACGGCAGCCTCATTCAGCCTGGCTCACCGCCTCCGCGGGGCTTTGAGCCGGCAGCCATGGAATGCGGCCCACATTCGCGATTTGCTGGTGGAGGCGGCCTTTTGGCAGGTGGACTTGAGTGCCCATGACTGGGTCTACACGCTGGAGCGGACGGTGGGGCGCTGGGCGCGGGAGCTCGCCGATGCACCCACCCAGGTGGCGCGCTGGCGGCAGTTGGATGCGGATTTGGCGCTGCTGACCGACTTGCCGTGGGTTCCGGACCTTCGCCGGCTTCAGAATGTGTGCTACCGCGAGTTGGTGGCCAACGAGCATGGCGCCCGGGAGCTCGTGGGCGCGGCCACCGCGGAGCAGCTGGCCGGGCGCGTGCGGGTGGCGTGGCCGGCCGCCAGCACGCGTGCCAGTATGTCTGCCAGCGGGTAAGCGCGACGCGAATGGCGCGTGCGCCCCGCTCACTCATTGGCCGGCTTGGCGCGAGCGCGCTGAGGAACGTCTCACGGGTGTGGTGCGGAGCAAGCGCAGCCAGGTCGGCCTTCTCGCCCCAAGCCGCCGCAGGCCAAGGGATTCCCGGCTCTGGCACAGCGGCGGCCGTCGACAGCCGGGAGAAGTCTTCGGCGCCCATGAGCACTGGCAGGCCCAGTGCCTGGTCATCCGCCGTGTGATCCGGCAGTGAGCCAAGCGAGCTGCGGCTGTGGGAGCCAGCAGGCGAAACCGGCAGGATGTTGCGCGCATCTCTCCATTTTTGGGCGGGTGCCCCGGGCGCTACGATTGGCCGGGAGGTGAGATGATTGAGTCGGGTCCACATCGCGCTGCCGGTGGCTCACTTAGGCGACTCGGTGCGCTTCTACACCACGCTGCTGGGTCGCGAGCCCGCGCGGCGGTTTGCGGAGTACGCGCAGTTTCTCCTGGATGACCCCAACCTGAACCTGGCGCTCACAGCGGAGGATGGCAATAAATTAGATCGAGGGGGGCACTTCGGAATCGAGGTGTCGGCCCTCGAGGACGTGGAAGCGGCGCGGCGACGCGTCCAGGCTGCTGGCGCAGACGTAGACGTAGACGTGGAGGCCGACACCGTGTGCTGCCACGCGCGGCAGACCAAAGTGTGGGTGGTGGACCCCGACGGGCGCCGCTGGGAGGTTTTCCATGTGGCCGAGCGCGAATCCCGTGCGTTGGGTGCAATGCCTTCGGCCGCGTGTTGCCCAGCATCGTGCGGCTCGACTTCTCCGCGCTCAGAAGCCGTGCCGCTTAGGTAATTCGAAGAGGGAGGGCGGTGGCCGTGGACATCGGGCCGAAGGGATCGGTATTTCTGGACCGGTATCTGCTATTGGCCCAGTCCCCTCCGCCCGCCGGTGAGGGCGCCCCGCGGACCGCGACCATCGCGGAGCTGGCTCAGCTGTGGGACTGTTCGGCGCGGTCGGCGCGCGAGACGCTGGGGCGGCTCCAAACCTGGGGCCTGCTGGCCTGGGATCCCCGCCCCGGCCGCGCCCGGCGCTCCGAAGTTTGGCTGCACGTTCACCCCGTCCACGTCTATTTTGAGCGGGCCTGCCGAGCGGAGGCGGCAGGAAGCCTGGCCGAAGCTGCGTTTTGGCTGGGCGAAGTGCTAATGTCCTGCCCATGCATCCCGGACGTGCCCGATAGACTTGACGCGGTGCGGGCACGCCTCCGGCTGGAGCCGGCGATCGCAGAGACTCTCCCCTGCTGTGCCGATGCGGCGGCCATCTCGTGATTAGACCCCGCAGGTCCCGCACGGGCTCCACCACCGCCGCTGTCAGCAGCGGTACCGCGCTGAGCCGGACGCCGTTTGGTCCGTCCGGGTGCCCCCGCGCCCGGCTTATGAGGTCGCCGCGCCGACCCATGCAAAGCGATCCATGTGCCGCGGAACGCGTCGGCCCCCTGATGCTGGTGGGCCTCGAGTCCGGCGGTGCGTGCCGCCTCCGAATGATATACCATGCGTATAGCTGGAGGGGTTTTGTGAGCACGCTGAAATTGATTCCCATCCGCTTTCCCAGCGATTTGATCCAGGCCATCGACCGACTGAGCGGACCGTGAAAGCGGACGGCCTTTTTGGTGGCGGCGGCGAGGCGAGAAGTGACTCGGCAGACGCAGTGGCGTGCACTGGACGAGTCAGCCGGCGCGTGGGGCAAAGAAGGGCACGAAGACCTGCCCGATACCGTAGACGGCTTCACCGAGTGGATGCGTGACCGGCGGCGGGGGCGAGGAGCGCCGCCCTCAGGCGTGAGCAGCTCCGTTGCTTATATTGTGGATTTGGACGTGGTCATCCGGCACTTGAGGCGGCGGCAGCGGACCTCCGCGCTGCGGCGCCGGCTGGCGGGAGAGGGGCTGTTGGATTCGCTGGTAGTGCTGCCGGTCGGCGCGGCCGAGGCGCGCTTGGCGGCAGAGCTCGCCCGGGACCGCGGCCCCGGCCTGGTTGATTGCCACATTGCCGCGGCCGCACTGTTGCGCCGGGTGCCCCTCGTCACGCACAACCACCGGGACTACCGCCGCACGGCGTCCGCCTATTTGACACCGCGCCGTGGTGACGACCGCCCTCGGCCAGTGGCGGCCCGTGACCTCCTGCTATAGTAGGGGGAACTGCTGTCGGGGGGCTGGAGTGTGGTTTGGGCATGAAGTTGGTCCTGGCGCTGGTGATTGCGGTGATGTCGGCGCTGCTCGGGGCGACAGTGGTGGCCGCCAGGAGCCGGCAGCCAGTGCGCTGGGCACTGCTCCTGATTTCGGTGGGCGTCGGCGCGCTGGTGGCGGAAGGTATCACGGTGGTGTGGTCTGGCCCGCCTCCATCGGCGTTGCCGCCGGCCATTGACGGGGTGATGCTGGGGGCACTGGTGGGCTGGGTGTCCGGGCGCAAGCGCCCGGGCCCGCCGGCGTAGCGCACCAAGCGGCGGTGCGCTCGCGGGCGCACCGCCGCCGGTGCTGGCGGTCACATCGGCTGGGTGGATTCGGCCAAGCTGCCGGTGGGCACATGAATGTCCAGCCGGCGGCGCGGGCCCACGGCTTTGGGCATCTCCACCCGCAGGAGCCCGTGGTGAAACTCCGCGCTGGCGCGGTCCGGGTTGACCGCCGCCGGCAGCGCGAGCGTCAGGCTGAACTCGCCTTGGCGCCGCCCGGTCTCCATCCCAATCCCATGGTCGGGCCACTGCCCGCGCACGCTGATGGTTTGGTCGTCCACATCCAGCTCGACGCCTTTGGGATCCACCCCGGGGATTTCCATTTCCATGCGCACGTGGTCACCCGCGTCAATCACCCAGTAGGCAGGCTGGTTGCCCACCGTCCATCCGTCAGGTGTAAAGCGGTTCCACATCCGCAGCATGTCGCCGCGCCAGTTGTCCCAGTCCGTCGGATCCAGCCGCAATAGGGGCATGTCACACCTCCGCCCGCTAGTATGGCAAGCGGGCGGGCGGTCATCCCGGGGCGGAGGAGGCTTCGTCCTCAGGGTCGGGCTCGGGAAGGTACAGCGTTTCCGTGTCAGGGTCATAGTGAAAGAGGTCGGCGTAGCGCCCCCAGTAAATGGCGGTCCGAAGCTGGGCTTCCGCATCATTGACGGAAAAGTGCTCCTCCAGGATGTCGTTGAAAAATTCCTTGACCATGCTGCGGTTGGCCTTCGAATCCAGCACCCGCAGGATGAGCCGAAATATCGGAATGTGCATTAGCTCCGCATGAATGATGGCATGCCGCTCGGGGTTCTCCGCCTCGCAAAACTGCCGGCCAAGGTCGGTGAGGATGAGATCGCCCTCCTGGACCTCCGCCAGATGGAACAGCTCCGCGGTGTCCGTGACCGGCAGCAGGTCGTCCACTTCCAGCAGCAGCTCCGAGCCCAGGCGGTAGAGGTCGTCGCGCCCACCGCGATCCGCCACCAGCTCCAGCAGCCCCGTCAGCATGGAGAGGTGGCCAGACGGCAGCGGCTTTAGGCGCGGCCGCTCGCCGGCAGCCTCGGCCCGGGCTTCCTCCTGGCGCGCCTCGGGCGTTTCGTCCCAGCCGGTGACGACTTTGTACACCTGGTCCACCAGCTGGGTGAATTCGGGCGCTTTGCGGTTGCGGGGGTGGGGCAGCGGCACCGAGAGGTCCGCCACGACGCGGGCAGGATTTTTGGACAAAATCACAATCCGGTCCGCCATAAACACCGCTTCTTCGATGCCGTGGGTCACCATCAAAATCGATTGGGTGGGAATCTTTTGGTCGAGCCACAAATCCAGCAACTCGGACCGGAGGTTTTCGGCCGTCAGAAAGTCCAGGGCGGAAAACGGCTCATCCATGCACAGCAGTTCAGGCTCCACCGCGAGCGCGCGGGCAAACCCGACCCGCTGGCGCATCCCGCCGGACAGTTCTTTGGGGAAGGCGTCCTCGTAGCCGTCTAAGCCAATCAGCTCCACCAGCCGGCTCGTGCGCTCGCGGCGCACGGCTGCCGGCACACCCTTGGCGGCAAGCCCGAGCTCCACGTTTTGAGCCACGGTGAGCCAGGGATACAGCGCAAAGGACTGAAACACCATGGCGGCTTTGAGGTTTGGCCCCGTCACGGGGCGCCCCCGATACAGTACGGTCCCATACGAAGGCTCCTGGAGGCCGGTGACAATGCGGAGCAGGGTGGATTTGCCGGAGCCGGATGGGCCCAGCAGCGCCACAAATTCCCCGGGGTGAAAGTCCAGCGTAATATCTTCCAGCACGCGAATGTCGTAGCCGTCGGGCTGGGCGTACGTTTTGCTGACGCCCAGCAGGCGCACCAGCGTGTCGCCCGCCGCTGGCAAAGGGGTTGCCCGAGCCATGAGGCGCCGCCTCCTTTCTCCCTCGGTACTTGGTGCGCTGCCGCTCTCCGCCCGTGCTATCCGCTGCCACCGTGGCGCTGAGCTGCGGCCAGCCTCTCGTAGGCTTGCACTTCTCGTCCTTGTCGCAGCACTATTGTAGCGAATAGCGGTCGGCGGCTTCCCGGTACAGCCGCCGCCACACCAGCCGGTTCACCAGCACCACGGTGGCGGCCAAGGACGCAGTAGACAGCAGCAGCAGGCCAAAGTGGCCGTCCAGCGCACTTTGGGAAATGAGACAGCCTACCCCAAACACGTGGTGGACATGGCCCTGGAACGAGACATACTCTGCGACGATGCTGGCATTCCAAGCCCCGCCGCTGGCGGTGATGAGCCCGGTAATGAGATACGGGTAAATCGCCGGCAGAATCAGCGTGCGCCACTTTTGCCAGCCGTCGAGGTGAAACAATCGGCTCGCTTCTTTCAAGTCTTCCGGGATAGCGCTGGCGCCCGCGATGACGTTGAACAGGATGTACCACTGAGTACCCAGCACCATCAGCACAATGGCAGACACATTGAGGCCGCCCTCCAGGTGCAGCAGCAGGGCCACCACGCTGGGAAACAGCGCAGTGGCCGGCACAGACGCCGCAATTTGGATGAGCGGCGTGAGCTTTTGGGCCAAGCGCCGATTCAAGCCCACGGCCACCCCGACGGGAACGGTCCAGCCCACCGAGATGGCAAGGCTGATGGCCACCCGCGCCAGGGTGGCACCGGTGGCCAGCAGCACCATCCTCCACGCCGGCCAGGCGGTCGACAGGAGATGCACTGCGTCCCGAAATACCGCGACGGCGGCCACCACCGACGCACCCACCAACAGCGTGCGCAAGAGGCCGAGCCCTGACGCGATCGCGGGCCGCGGCCGCCGCCGCGCCCGGGGGCGAAACCGCCGGTCGCTCCACTCCGAGATGGGCGCCCAGACGCGGTCCGAAAACGCGGCCAAGAGCGCCGAGCGGCGCACCACGCGCAGCACGGCGGAGCGGGCGGGCTCACCGCCGACGGTTTCCATTTTAAACTTTTCGGACCAGGCCAACACCGGCCGAAACACCAGCTGGTCCATCAGCACAATGACCGCCACGAGGGTGGCCAGCCCCAGCCACTCTGCCAGCCAGTTGCCTTGGTTGGCGGCCGTCTGCAGAAACGTGCCCAGCCCTTGCAGCTGGTAGCTTTTGTTGCCCAGGGAAAACATCTCGGCGGCCATCAAAAAGAACCAGCCGCCGGCCCACGACATCATGGAGTTCCACACTAAGCCGTGCATTGCGTAGGGAAGCTCCAGTGTTCGAAAGCGCTGCCAGCGGGTGAGGCCGAGTGACCGCGCCGTCTCGCGCAGGTCCTGGGGAATGGTGATGAAGCCGTTGTACAAGCCAAACACCATGTTCCACACCTGGCTGGTGAAAATCAGTACGACGGACGCCAGGTTGGGGCCCAGTGAAGACCCCGGGAACAGGGCGATAAACAGCAGCAGCACGGCCGGCAGGAACGACAGAATGGGGATGGACTGGAGCACGTCCAAAATCGGGATGAGATACCGCTCGGCGCGGGAATTGAACGCCGCCTGGTAGGCATACACCACGGCAAACCCCAGCGACAGCACGTAAGCTGCCAGCATGCGGAGCCAGGAAAATAAGGCATCCAGCGGCAGGTTGGACCAAGCGAGGCTCACGGATCCGCTTTCGGGGGCAAAGGCAGCGTGGTGGGTAATAAGGGTCAGCAAGCCGGCTAAAGCCGCCAAGAGGGCGCCGCCGACAATGAGGTCGGCCCAAGAGTAGCCAAGCGCGGTAGTGCCCGAGGTGTTCATGCCGCGTCTCCCTTTCTCGGGAACCGGCTCTCTGGCAGAGCAGGCCCCGCTGGCTTTGGATGAAAGCCCGTGGCGAACGGCAGTCGTTCGTCGGGGTCGCTCGGCCGATCCATGCGCTTCACCTCCTTTCGCACGCGGAGCCGCACCCGGGGCGGATCTGCAAACCTGCGGCGGTCTCATGCTAGTGGATCGAGGGCCCGGGGGCAACTGCGGCGCGCGCTTAGGGGGCGCGCATCGAGACTTTGGTGCGCCGCCGAGTGATGGCCGCCCCCAGCAGCAGGATGGGCGGTATGCCAAAGTTGAACAGCGCCATGGCGGGCACCATCCACTCGTTGAAAAACCGTCCGGTCACCGTAATGTTGGTAAACAAGTGGGACACCACCAGCGTCGCCGCTGCAAAAAACACCAGGAGATAGCGGTAGTGCTGGGGGCGTTGGAGACCCAAAGCCGGCCGCAGGTCCTGCGCCAAGCACCAGAGCCGCATCGCCACAAAGATAAAGACAAACAGGCTCCACATGAGCACCACGAACAGGCCCAGCTTGTTGATGAGAAACGACGACAGCGTGATGAGCCGCATGGCCGACACCCCGGGCCACTCGGCGGCCATGACCATATAGGGTCCGCTGGTGCCCACGATCAAAATATAGCCAAAGGCCATGAAGGCGCCTGCCACGAGCATGGCGATGTAGGCATAGCGCTCCGCCTGCCGGCGCGCGCCCTGGGACACGAACGGGTATAGTGTGACCGTCACTTCGTAGCCCCAAAAAAGGTAAAAACTTTGGTATGCGGCTAGGGCGATGGTGGGGAGGTGGACGTCGCCGGAGGGCGGGATGGCCCACGCTTGGGTGAGGCGTGGCGCCAGTAGCAGCCCCATCAAGATCGAGAGCACCCCCGTCGGCAGAAACAGCGCTTGAATGGTGCGTCCAAGCACGCGGGTATCCGCCCATGCCATGTACAGTCCTACCACCACCGTCAAGGTTTCCAGCGCCCACAGCGGGGTGTCGGGCAGGAAGAACGTGATCATCACCAAGCCGAAGTTGACGGTGGCCCATACCGCTAACAGCACATGGGTGATGACCGTCATGACGTTGAGCGGCCAGCCGAGGACCGGTGTCACGATGCGGCTGGTGAATCCTGACACCTGCTCATCGGGGTAGAGGTGATTCACCTGAAACCAGAGCCACAGACCAAACAGCGCGGCGGCGCAGTCGAGCAGGAACGCCCAGGGGGCTTCCGCCCCTCCCACGGAGATAAGCTCCCGCGGAAACACAAACAGGCCCGACGCCAGATAGGCGCCCGTCAGCATGGACGCAAAATAGAAGGCCGAAATCGGGCGGCTGGGCCTCACCGGGCCATGCCTCTCACGTGGAATCTCCTACGTTGTGGATCACCGTGGACACGGAAACCGACAGGACGGCCCGGCGATAAATCGCCAGCCAGTGCGGCCGGAGCGCCGGCCAATTCCAAAACACCGACGGGCCGTACGCCTCCGGGTCAGAGCCGCGCCGCTGCAAAAGGGCCATCACCTTCGTTGTCTGCCGCGCGATCCGGCGGCTGACGGCGTCTTCCACGTCAAGGACGATCGCAGGGTTCACTGCCCCCTCCGCCAGCTGGTCGATGGCAGCCATGACCGAAATGGTGACGTGGACATGCAGGCGCCCGTGGCTCCACGTGACGCTGTTGAAGCGCGACGCGCGCACGGCGCGCACACCCACCCGGCCTGCGGGCGTGGACACCGACAGCGTGGCTTTGGAGGTGGCAGCCATCAGATAACAGAGGGCCAGCGTTTGCGAAGGCGACAGGGTGGCTACGGCCGTGTTGCCCCGGAACACTACCACCCGGCGCACCACAAAATTGGGGCCCCTGGTGTCGATGGCCGGGAGCCAAATGGACATGCCCGGCGACACCGTTCTCATTTCCAGCGACCAGAGGGTGCGCGCCAAGTTGGCCGTCTGGCAGTGGGTGCAGCTAAACAGCGTCAGAAAGTACATGGGGCCAATCCGGGTGGACACCGGCTGATAGCCGAGGGTTTTGGCGACTGGCGCCTCGGCCACGGCTGCGTAGGCGGTTTTGTCAAAAGGGCCGAGCCGGGCGAGCCAGCTCACGGCATGGCCAAACTGCGTGGCATCCAGCCGATGGCTGAACAGAACCAGCTGGGTTTGGCCGAGATAGATATCTTTGTTGGTATACGCCTGTGCCATCGCGATGGCGGCGCCGAGGTCCGGTCCGGTGCCCTGCAGGAGATAAGTCGATTGGCCACTGCTGCCGCCTCCCGCACCGGAGCCGGGAGAGGTGCCGCTTATCAGGCCGGCGGACGTGGGAACGGCCAGCGAAACGGTAACGTCATTATGCGGAGCGGGTGAGACTCCAATGGCCAGCACCAAGTCGCGCGCGTCCACCGGTCGGTTGTCCCAGCACCCTGCGAGGGTGGGCGATAGGGCCGCCAAGGCCGCCAGCGCGA
This sequence comes from Bacillota bacterium, assembly GCA_021846505.1. Classification (GTDB taxonomy): domain Bacteria; phylum Bacillota; class Sulfobacillia; order Sulfobacillales; family JAIMBI01; genus JAJZWV01. The sequence continues at coordinate 13,402 of JAJZWV010000042.1, read as the reverse complement.
GCACGCGCCGCTGCCACGCCGCCCGGCGATTCCAGGATCGCCACCACCGGATATGCCTCACCCGCCCGACTCAGCATGGCCGCTTGGCCGCCGATCTACGCATGAAGCATGCCGCGCCGGCGCGGCGGACAGATTATTCGGCAAGTCTGCCTGCTTGGAGTGCGCGGCCCGCTCAGGAATGGCCGGATCGCACCGCAAGCAGCCGGCCGGAGCAGGCACAGGGGGGACCAGGTATGTGGCCGTTTGACCGTGGGCCGCGGCGGGGCCCGATCGTGGCCAATCAGCTGGGAGAGCGGGCGCCGGCGGCGTCCCCGGCGCAATCCATGCTAGACCCGACGCGCGCTGTCGAGGGCACCGTCCAGCGAATTCATGGGCTCTCCCTGCTGCACGCCCAGGCGCTGGTGACCGAGGCGCAGAGCTTGGCCGGCAAACTTTCGGGGCTGCTGGCGGATTTAGACGCGCCGGGCGGCCGCCTGAGCAAGTTTGGGGGAAACGTGGAAGGTGCGTACGACCGGCTCAAATACACGGTGGGGCAGTCGCCCGACATAATCTTGCGCCGCATCACTCTCGGGGAGAATCTGAAGGTGCCGGCGCTCGTGGCGTTTGCCGATGGCATGGTCGACAGTGAGATTGTCGACCAAGACACGGTGCGCGTGATGGAGTTATACGAGGTCACGGCGAAGGACACGAAAGATTCTCGCGCACTGCATGCCACCGTGCTTCGCCAGATGGTGGCGGCGGGCCACGTGACGACTGGCTCCACGTGGGACTCCCTGCTGACGCAGCTGACGTATGGCAACACGCTGGTGTTTATCCAAGGCAGTTCCACCGTGCTGATTATCGACTCGGTGAAGTTTAAGGCACGTGCCATCGGGCGGGCCCAGTCGGAGCCCAGCATCAAGGGCCCGCAGGAGGCATTCAATGAGATTTTACTGACTCACATGAACCAGATTCGCCGACGCATCCGATCTCCATGGCTCCACTTCGACTCAATTACAGTGGGTGGCTACACGTCTACCACGGTGCTGGTGGCTCATGTCGAGGGATTGACGAATCCGGCACTAGTCTCTGCTGTCAAAGATAGAATTCGCATGATTCACACTGATGATGTGCAGACGCTTACTGAAATTACCACCTACCTGCTTCAGCAGAAGTCGCTGTTTCCCCAGTTTCGGATGACAGAGCGCGTGGATTGGGTGGTTCGTGAGATTCTCCGTGGCAAAGTGGCGCTGATGGTAGATAACACGCCATTCGTGGCTCTCATGCCATCTGTTCTCATTGAATTTTACCAAACAACACAAGATTATGTATTTTCGTTCTGGGAAGGGTCGCTGATGCGCTTGATCCGGGCGCTCGCGCTGATGCTAGGGCTCTTTCTCATGCCCTTTTACATCGCCCTGTTTTCGGTCGACCCCGATTTGGTGCCTACCAAGCTGGTGCTGACCGTGGCGGGATCCCGACTGGGCATCCCATTTCCACCCGTGATGGAGGTAATTATCATGTGGGTCATCATCGAGGTGCTGCGGGAGGCGGCCAACCGGCTACCCACGGAGCTGGCCGTCACCCTGGGCACCGTGGGCGCGGTGGTGGTGGGGACTGCCATTGTGAAGGCGGGCATCGTGGACCCCCTACTTATCGTAATGGTGACGCTGACGGCGCTGGCGCTGTTCACCACGCCGGCGTTTGAACTAACCTCAGCCTGGCGCTGGCTGTTTTGGGTGTTGATTGCCGGCGCGTACATTTTCGGAGTGCTGGGCATTTTGGTCGTGGCCGTGTTCGTCGTGGCGTATCTTTCGTCGCTGGAGCCGTTCGGAGTCCCGTATCTATCGCCCTTCGGCCCCTTGAATGGGAGCACGCTGCGCGACACCCTCGTGCGGTTTCCACTCCACGTGTTCACCACGCGCCCCACGTACACGCACGCCATTGACGAGACACAGTCCGGTGGCACCATCCACACGGACCCCGTGCCGATGGTGACGCGCCAGCGGCGCATCCGTCAGTGAGCCGCAATGGCTGACGGCGGCCATCCTCGGACGCTCCTCGCCAGAAGAGTGTGGCTTAGCCGATCGCCCCCTCGGGGATGACAGCCAGCCCGGCGCTGACTGGCGGCCGGACCCGCCGCCGGTGGGCAGCGGAAAGGAGGGGGAGATGCGTTCCGACCAGGCCGCCTAGCGGCCTCATCGGCCGTTAGGGCGCGCGATACCTCGAGCCGACCCCATCACGGGACGTTGGACTCCAAGCTGTGCGTGGGCTGGGCGCACGGTGTGGAGGGCTGCTCCGTGTAATCCGGGGATCTGAAACCTCCGGTATGCCGTTTCGCCCTCGCCCGCGTCGTACAATCGGGGAAGATAGCGAGGCAGCCGGCGCGTGCCAGTGCGGCACGGGTTGGGCGGTTGCAAGGTGTTGCCGACCTTGGTGGCGGCGATCGAATCGTGGAGAGGTGGGCTGCCGTGATTGTGGTGTCCAATCGCTTCTATGTGGCCGAGGGCCGGGAGGCGGAATCTGAGACCCGCTTTCAAGATCGAGCTTGCCTGGTGGATGTGGCCCCGGGGTTGGGCCGCTACGAGGTGCTTCGACCCGAGAGTGCCGGGGCCTCGTATGCCGTGATGACCCATGAGGCCGACGAATCGAGCTTTCGCGCGTGGACCGCCAGCGAAGCCTTTCGCCAGGACCGTGCCCACGGAAAGTTCCGAGAGCTTTTGGCCAAGCCGGGGGGGCTGGAGATGCACGGGGTGCTGGAAGATTGATGCGCGTCATCGGGGGCCAAGGGATCCGTGAGGGGGCCTGCTGGTGACGCCCAAGCAGGCACTGGCCCGGCTGGCCGGCGCGGCCTCGCCGCCGGTGGCGGGCTGGTGGCTGGCGGGGCCGGACACCTATTTTGGCGAGCGCGTGCTGGCAGCTGTGCGGCAGCAGCTGGGCGGAAGCGCCGTGGAGCACCGGCGGGTGGATGGCCGCGGCGATCCGCTCGAGCTCGCGCTCTGGCTGTCGACGCAAAGTTTTTTGGATGAGCCGCGACTCCTGGTGTGGCGCGACGTGGATGGCCGAGTGGCCGCTGGCCGCGCCATGGAAGTGCTGTGGCGCGCACTGGGGCCCCGGTCCGTGCTGGTGTGCTGGAATGACAAACCCAGCGCGCCCCCGGCCGGTGCGCCCCTGTCTGCCGTCGATCTGGCGCCGCTGCGCGGGCAGGCGTGGGCGGCGCTGGTGCGCCAAGCCGCGCAGGAGCGGCACGTGCTGCTCACGCCAGGCGCCCTGGCGCTGGTGGCTGAGGCGACCGAGCCCTACGGACATTTGGCCGAGGCCGTCATGGAGCGCTTGGCGCTTCTGTATCCCGACGGCCACCTGATTGGCGAGGCGGTGGCGGCCGACCATGTGCCGCCTGCGTCGCCGGTCGGATTTTTGGCACTCATCACGGCCGTGCTGCAGCGAGACATGCCGCGGGCGCTCAGTGAGCTGGCGCGGCAGCTGGAGCAGGGCACCCCGGCCCTTGTGCTGCTGGTGGCGCTGGCCCGGCAGATGATGGCACTAGAAGGGTACTTGGCCTCGCGGGCTGCCGGCGAGGCGGAGGGCGACTTTCGCCGGCGGGCTAACCTCCGGCCCTGGCAGTGGGATCAGCTGCGCCGAGCCGCCCGTCTCTGGAGCCATGCCAGTGCGGTGAGGTGGGTGGAGCGCGCAGCGGCTGTGGATCAGCGTCTCAAGCGCTCCGTGGGGAGCGATCAGGTTTGGCTCACCGGCTTAGTGCTGTCGGCGGCGCCGGGAAAATCGTAGCCGCCCATTGCGACGGGCGCCGCCCCATTAGGAGGAGGCGGCGCCTTTCTGCGCTTGGTTGTACCGCCGCCAAATCTGTGACTTCTTGCGCGCCGCGTTGTTGCGGTGCATGGCGCCCTTCTGGGCGGCCCGGTCCAAGCGGCCGGACGCATACTTCAACCGCGCAAATGCCTTATCGTGATCGCCCGCCTTTAGAGCCTCCATGAAACGGCGCACCGCTGTGCGGGCAATGCTGCGGCGCACCCGGTTGCGAAACGTGTGCACCCGCGCCTGGCGAATGCGCTTCTTTGCTGACTTAATGTTGGCCAAAAGCTAGCGATACCTCCCGACGCAGCATTATAGCATGAGGGCGGCCCGGTGGACGAGTGGCTAGCTTGGCTGCGCCAGCAGGTCGACCGCGGCACGGGACACTGACCGAATGCCCAGCTTGGTGCAAGTCGCGACTTTGACCCCGCAGCTTTTGGCCAGCGCCGTGGCGTCCCAAAATGACTGGTGGCGGATGAAGCGTGTCAGCAGCACGACGCCGTCCACGCGGCGAATCGCGGCTTCTAAGCGCGCCTGGCCCTCGGTGCCTTCAGCCCACTCCATCTGACCGCCCAGGCGGCGAATAGCGGCCTCGTACTCGCGGCGCTTGGGCTCGCAGCCAACCACCAGCACCCGCTTGCCAGCCAAGGACACGGGGTTCAGGTCGTCCAGCGAGGCGTCGCTGTCGTCCCCGTCGGCCGCGAGGCCATTTGGCGCGGCGGCCTCGGTGGCCACCAGCCGCCGCGAGGCTGGCCGCACCAGCGGCGCCGGCAGGGGCTCGTCGCTGCGTGTGCGGTGCACCCAGGAGACGCGCACGTTTTCGGGGTCGTCGGCCCAATAGGCCAAGTCCACGATCTCCCCCGGCGCGATGTTCAAGTACTGCACATCTTCCGGGCTCAGCACGATGCGGCTGGGAAGGGGACCCGCCGCGGTGCGGGTCACCACCAGCCCGCCCTGGGTATCCGCCTCCACGATGCCCATGGCCAATTCACCGCGCTCGCGCACATCCGTCGGGACCTCCCGGGTGCGCTCCGCGATCGCAAACCGATACTTCAGTCGCCCGTCCGGAAAGGATCCGGCGGGCTCTGGCAGCAGGTAGTCGCCGTGCTCCAGCTCCAAGCGCCGGACCGCCACCTCGGGCACCGAGATGCGGAGGTCGGGCAGGTAGCCGCCGCGCAGCCGGCGCACCATGCGGTGGCCGGCCGCCGTCTGCGGGAGCGGGGCGGCTGGCAAGGACGGGGGAGGTAAGGGCGGCTCCGGGGAGTCCGGCTGCCAAAACGCCGTCGGCATGTCGGCGAGGGCGGCCAAAAGCCGCGCTGTTTTCTCGAGGTCCTCCGCCACGGCGCGCGCATTGTCGGCCGTGAGGAGGGGCCAATGATCCAGCGTGCGCTGGCGCAGCCAGGTGAGCCAATCCGCTAGACGTGTTTCCACAACGTTCAGGTCCCCCCCCGTTCCATCTGTCGCTCTCCTCACGCCTTCAAAGGCGCAGACTCATTGTAGAGTGTCCGGGTAATTCCACAACTCACTACCGTACCCAAAATTTCGACGCGATTCGGGCGCACTGCCGGGGCATGCCGGGCAGGCGCTCGGCATACCGTGTTTCGGCAGCCGCGGCCAGGCTGCAGCACCCAGAGAGCTGCCCAAGGAGGGACAAGCGATGCGCCACCGCCCCCGCTTTGCCTGGCCCCCATCCCGGTGGCGGCGTGTGCCGTGGGGAGCGCGAGCGGCTCCCCCGAGAGCGGTCCCGGCCCCGCCGCCGGCTTCACCTCCCGCGCCTGGGCGCCCGCCGGGTCCGGCTGCGCCGCCATCGGCCAGCCGCGAGACGCCGTGGTCCGCCCTGTCCAGCTACGGCCTGGTCACCCTCCTCGCCGTGGGGGTGCTGATGGCCAGCGGCGCGCCGCCCGCGCCGCGGGTGCTGCCCGCGCTGGCTCCGGTGGCCTCCTCCGCTCCCACCGGATGGGCGCGGTGGCTCGGCGGCCTCCGGGTGGGGCGCCAGACGGGCCAGGACTGGTTCGACGCCGGTCTGCCACTGCTATCGTGGGCGCGCGGGCAGCTGCCCGCTCCGTGGCCGGTGCACTGGCGGGGACTGGCGGCAGATGCGGTGGGCGCCCTCACCGGCACGCCGCTCACCAATTTGAACCGGCTGCTGGCTGCAGCGATTCCGTCGGTGACGCTGCTGCACGTGTCCGGCGGCCCACCGGCGCGGCTGCCACGGGAGCTTCTCGAGACGGCGCCCCGCCTGCCCGGGGACCACGGCCGAGTGTGGGCCCAGCTGGGCGCTAAGCCCCTGGTGGGCATCTACCAGTCGCACTCCCATGAGGCCTTTCTCCCCAGCCTGCCGACTGGCACGGCCGTCGCCTATTCGACGGACTGGCCTCACACGGTGGTGCAAGTGGGGTGGTGGCTGGCCCAGGATTTGTCTCTCCGGGGAGTGCCCGTGGTGCAGAGCCGGGTCGACAACATGCAGCGCGGCATCCTGGCCAGCTACAACTTGGCGCTCGCGACGGCCAAAAACCTCATGCGCTGGTGGCCATCTATCAGGGTGCTGCTGGATGTGCATCGGGGCCAGGCGGCCGGGTCGGCCACAACCTCCGGCGTGGGGGGGCTGCCGACCGCGCGCATTGTGCTCATCGTGGGCACCAGTCAGCTGCTGCCCAACCCGCACTGGCATGAAAACTTGGCGTTTGCCTTGGCGCTGTCCCGCGAGCTGGACCAGCTGGCACCCGGCATCCTGCGCCGTCCGGGGGTGGAGACCGTGCCGTACCGCTACAACCAGCAGCTGCTGCCGGCCGACGTGCAGGTGGAAATTGGCGGTCCCCACAATACCATGGCGCAAGAGCGCCGGGCCGTGGTGGAGCTGGCGGATGCGCTGGCAGCACTGGTGCGTGCGGGGCGGGTGCCGGGGCTCAGCGGCTGATGCGCCGTCTCGGGTGCCTTTTGGGCCAGTCCGAACAACCCAAGGAGTCCACGAGGGGTTAAGATAGCGGGTAAGGGGCCGGCTGGCAGCTGCGCCAGCTGCCGCCCGATCGCGATGAGGAGGCGCTGTGATGTTTCAGCCGGAGTGGGAGTGCATGCCCCGGGCCGATTTAGACCGCCTGCAGGACAATCGCCTGCGGCACTTGTTTGAGCGCCTGCCCGCGTCCCCGTTTTACCAGGCCTGGGGGCCGATGTCCGCGGCCCAGCTGGACAGCCCGCGGGCCGCGCTCGCCGACCTGCCGTTCACCACCAAGGCGCAGCTGCGGGACGCTTATCCGTTTGGGATGGTCGCGGTGCCGCGAGAGGAGGTGCGGCGCCTGCATGCGTCCTCGGGCACGCGGGGCAAGCCCACGGTGGTGGCGTACACGGATCAAGACTTGGCCGTGTGGGCCGACGTAGTGGCGCGCGCGCTGGCCGCGGCCGGGGCGGAGCCCGGCCACCGGCTGCACAACGCGTACGGCTATGGCCTGTTTACGGGTGGCCTGGGATTGCACCAAGGCGCGGAGCGCCTGGGCATGACCGTGATTCCCGCGTCGGGCGGGGCCACTCGGCGGCAGGTGACGCTGTTGCAGGATCTGGGCCCCGAGGGACTGTCGTGCACGCCGTCGTTTGCGCTCCGGCTGGCCGAGATCATGGACGAGATGGGCGTGGATCGAAGCCAGCTTTCCCTGCGCTATGCGATCCTGGGCGCAGAGCCCTGGACCGAGGCGATGCGGAGCCGCATCGAAGAGCGGCTGCACGTGACGGCGGTGGACATCTATGGGCTTTCAGAGATTGTGGGGCCCGGGGTCGCGATTGAATGCCGCGAGGAGCAACATGGCCTGCATGTGTTTGAGGACCACTTCTATCCCGAGGTGGTGGACCCTGCGTCGGGATCGCCGTGCGCGCCGGGCGAGGTTGGCGAGCTGGTGCTGACCACCCTCTCGAAAGAGGCGATGCCCCTGGTGCGATACCGCACCGGGGATTTGGTAAGCGTCATTGGCGAACCCTGCCGGTGCGGCCGCACGCACCGCCGCATGTCGCGGGTGCGCGGGCGTGTGGACGATATGCTGATTGTGCGCGGCGTCAACGTGTTTCCCAGCGAGATTGAGCGCATCCTGCTGTCGTTTCAGTCCTTGGCGCCCGAGTGGCAGGTGGTGCTGAGCCGGGCCGCAGACGGCTTGGATGTGGCTGCGGTGCGCGTGGAACAGCAGCCGGGGCCGGTTGACGCCCAGCTGGCCGGCCGCGTGGCGGCACGCATTCGCGCGGAGCTGGGCCTGACCCTCGGGGTGGTGGTGGAGCCCCCGGGCACGCTGCCGCGTGCGGAGGGCAAGGCGGTGCGCGTGGTGGACCAGCGGCCGCCGTCGCCGGCGGCTCCTTGAGAGAAAGGTGGGCAAGTCGATGGCAGTCAATTTGGTGGTGCGGTTCCGACGCCCTCCCAACCCCGAGGCGTTTCTGGCACACTACCGCGAGGTGCATGCGCCCCTAGTGCAGCGCTTCCCGGGATTGGTGGCGTTTTCGCATGGGCCGGTCACGCCGCTGGCGGGTGCGGCCGACTGGTTCTACCTGGCGGTGGCCACGTTTGCCGACCGGGCCCAGCTGGACGCCGCGCTGGCGTCCGAGGCGGGCCGCGCCTCCGGCCGCGATGCGCGCGCCTTTGCCGACGGGCTGTTTGACATTGTGGTGCAGGAGGAGGTGTCGCCGTCGTGACCGAGCCGGTGGTGCTGTCCTCTCAAGAAGGCCCGGTAGGACTCCTGCGCCTCAACCGGCCGGATGTCTTAAACGCGCTGAACAGCGAGGTGATGGATGCGCTGGTGCAGGCGCTGTCGGCTTGGGACCGTGAAGAGTCCGTGCGGGTCGTGGTGCTAACCGGCGGCGAGCGGGCTTTCGCCGCCGGGGCTGACATTGCCGAAATGCAGGGTCAGTCGGCGGCCGACATGCTGTCCTCGCCTCAGCTGACGCGGTGGGAAGCTATTCGCCGATTTTCCAAACCGCTGATTGGCGCGGTATCGGGGTGGGCGCTTGGCGGCGGCATGGAGCTGGCCATGTGCTGCGACCTGCTGGTGGCATCGGAAACCGCCCGCTTTGGCCAGCCGGAAATTCGCATCGGCGTCATGCCCGGCGCCGGCGGCACGCAGCGGCTCACCCGCACGGTGGGCAAGGTGCGCGCCATGGACCTCGTGCTGTCCGGGCGGCATCTCACGGCGGCCGAGGCGCACGAGTGGGGGCTGGTCAACCGAGTCGTTGCTGCCGAGCACTGCCTGGCGGAGGCGCTCCGCTGGGCGGCCGAGCTGGCGGCAGGCCCGCCGGTGGCGCTGGCGCTGGCCAAGGAGTCGGTCCTGTTCAGCCTGGACAGCACGGTAGAGACCGGCCTCTTGCATGAGCGGCGCCTGTTTGCGCTGCTGTTTGCGACCGAGGACCAGAAAGAGGGCATGCGGGCATTTCTGGACAAGCGCCCCCCGCAGTTTGAAGGGCGATAAGCCTGCCCGCCGGCCTAGGCCGGGAAGCCAGGCGGACAAGTGGGACAATGCAGCAGGCAGAGAGGGACGGCCGCCGCGGTCCTAGCCGGCCGGTGGGTGGGATCACGGGTGGCGTATCTCAGGAGGTGTTCCGATTGAAGAGTGTGTCCAATGCAACCGGGCGGGCGGACGCAGGGTCCGCCACCGTGGAGGCCGTTATTGAGATTCCGAGTGGCAGCCAAAACAAATACGAGTTGGACCACCACACGGGGCGGATGCGGCTGGACCGCGTCCTGTACTCCCCGTTTCACTACCCTGCCGACTACGGCTTCGTGCCCGACACGCTGGCGGAAGACGGCGATCCGCTGGATGTCATCGTTATGATTACTCAGCCGACGTTTTCCGGCTGCCAGTTGCGGGCGCGCGTTATTGGGCTCTTGGAGATGCGAGATGAGCACGGCGTGGACGATAAGCTGTTTGCGGTGGCGGCCGATGATCCGCGCTATGACGGCGTGAATCAGCTGGAAGACCTGCCGGGCCACACGCTCAAAGAGATCGTGCACTTTTTCTCCACCTACAAAGAACTGCAGGGACTGCCCACCATGGTGGGCGAGTGGCGCAGCGCCGCCGATGCGCTGCGCGTGCTGGAGGAGTGCCGCCAGCGGTTTCAGCCGTAGAGCGCTGGCCGCCGGCCGCACAAGGGGAAGGAGGCGTCACGGTGCCATCACCCCTGGTGCTGCGCGGGCTGGAGCTGCTGCTGGTGCTCGCCGCTATCGCCGGGGCGGTGGACGTTTGGTGGCAGACCGGGACGTTTGAGCGGCGGCTGTCGGCGGATGCCAAGCGCCGCCGCCGGTTGCTGTCTCTTTCCCAGATGAATCCGCCGTCGGTCGATGCCCTGCGAGAGGCGTGGCTGGATGAGCAGCGCCACGGCTTGGACCAGATGCTAGCGCGTCGAGCTGACGGCTTGCCGCCAGCCGCCACACCTCAAACGGAAGGGAGCGCGATGGATCAGTCTGCGGGCTTTTGCTGGACCGAGCCGATCCAGACGACTCGGCTGATGGCGAGGCCCTTTCGGGACGGCGATGAGGCGTTTCTCTTGGATTTGCTGTCGCGGCCGGAAGTCGTCCGCTGGCTGTATGAGCCGGTGCAGACCGCGGCCGACATCGCCGCGTCGATGGCGGCGCGGCGGCGCCGCACGCAGCTGCGGGCCCCGGGTGATGGGCTGCAGCTTTTGCTGTGCGACACGCCGGAGGGGCGACCGGTGGGACATGTGTCCCTGCACTGGCTCGAGGGACCCCATCTGCAGGGAGAAGTGGGCTTCATTGTGCATCCTGACTTCCAGGGGCGTGGGTATGCGACCGAAGGAGCAGAGCTCATGCTGGCCATTGGGTTTGGAGCGGTCGGCCTGCACCGGATTGTGGGTCGGCTGGAAGCCCGCAATGCGGCGTCGGCGCGGGTGCTGGAGCATCTCGGCATGCGGCGCGAAGCGCATCTCCAGGAAAACGAGTGGGTGAAGGGGGAGTGGCAGGACGAAGTGGTGTACGCCCTGCTGGACCGCGAGTGGGCCGGCCGCAGGGAGCCGGCCCCTCCCAGCAGGCCCAGCCGACCCACAGGGGGAGGGGCCGGCTGACCGCCACCATCTTGGGGTCTTCCAAGTGCCCGATGGCGGATTCCCTTTGCGCGCGGCGCGGTCAGCACCTTGTCCGCCATGATGTGCGGCGTCTGATGCTTGGTGTGCTGGCCAGCGACGCACCCCGACGCCCCGATGTCATCAAGCACACCGCACACGCGGGTGCCGGGGGGAGCGACTCGTGCAGGCGGTGGCGTGCCGCAATGCCTGGGTCAGTGGCAGAGTGAGGCGTCGAATCGCTGACGTCCTGCATAAGGCGAAGGATCTCGCGCGCCAGCGGACCGTCTCGCAAGTCGAGGAATTGCCGCCGGCACTCGTCGGCGAGCCCCGCGCGCCGGGTGTCGGGCACCCAAAGTTGCCGAGGACGCAGCCCGGCGGCATGCAGGTGCTGGCGATCCGCCGCCAGACGCTTGCAGAGAAATCGCCCCTTCATGTCTTCACAGGGAATACTCCCGGGATGAAACCGAGGATTGGGCCGCCGAAAGGCAGCGGCAGCACGTCCCGACCGCTGTGGGCTGATATTGACGAAAAATGGGTGCCGCTGCGGAGTGTGCAGCGCAGATTTGGCGACGGTGCAGCCTGCGGCCGCGGGGTGTGGGTTGGCCCGTCCAGGTGGCGCGGACGACGATCCCCTGCCACTCGGTCGAAGCCGCCACGGAACCCTAACCTGGCCGGTGGGCTGCCCTAGCCACGGTGGAATCCGGCCGCCCAGTTAGGTGGTCAGAGCGGCTGGCGCGGTGTGGCCACCGCGCCCACCGTCGGCCGGACAGGGGGATTCCAGCCGGGGCAGTGGCCCGGCTGGAATCTAGGGCCAGGCGATGACCTCTTGGCGCAGTAGGATCTCCTCTGGCAGCTCGCAGCGGAGCTTCGCGGGCCGGCCCGCGGCTACCCGGGCTACCCCTGGTGCGTGGCCGATGTCCGCTGGGTGGGCAAATTCCACGCGCTCCACGCCCAGTGCTCCCATGCCCGCGTCATTGGCCTCGCCGTGCTCGACGCCGGGTGGGCGGCCCGCGATGGCCATGTGCTGCCGGGCGCTTGGACGGATTACCCGATCGAGCTGCAGACCGCGCGGCTCTTGCAGAGGGGGTGTTCGACACCGTCATCGGCAACACCGGCTCGCGCGCCGCTGCAACACGCAGTGGACGCTGCACCTTCCAGTGATGGGTGCGGGGATTCTCATGACCCCGGACGAGTGCCTGGCAGCCGTGGAACCCCGCCGGCCCCGCCCTGTCCCCGCGAGATCTGGCACTGGTCCACACCCGCTCGCGCACGGGAGGCCGGGCTTCAGGTCCTTCAGGCCATTGGTCAGGCGTCGGGTGCGCCTCGCCGCCGTGCAGACCATGGCACTTCCGGGCTGTCTCCGTTTCCCGTGGAGCCCGGAGCCGTGCCTGAAGCGGAGCGCTTGACGCAAGCCTTGGTGCTGCTGGCCGGGTGCAGTGGGAGCGCGTGGCGCCCCCGACACGGCCGCGCCTGGCCACGCGGGATGCCAGATCGATCTTGTTTTTGTTGCAATGTTCGCGTGGCCGCGTGACCTTGCGTCGCGACGGGTGGGTACAAGTCTCTCTGCGTCTACGGCATTGACGGCCTGCGCGGCCAATTTCTTGGACCGCTGGCCGCCTGCGAGTTGCGCTTGGCGGTCACTCGCGGAAGGGACGGATGGCATGCTGATTCCCCCTGCGCTGGCCGCCGTGCCAGCCCTTACCTAGGCTCCGCCGCCCCTGGTCAACCTGGCACGCGACCCGAACCTTGCACAGCAGCCGCGGTGGCGGCGCTCGGCCATGCCTGGGCGGCCGAACGCTTGGGGCCGCTCATGCTGGCCACGGAGTGGAACACGCCCACGCCGGGGGACCAGATTTGGGTGCTGACGAACGTGGTGCGGGTGGCAGTGGCCTGCACCCTATTCCGGGCTTGACCGCCGCACTGAACGCCCTGGCGCTCGTGAGCGCGAATTCGCTCGCAGACCCGATTGGCCAAACAGGAACCTGGGCCTCGAATTGAGCCGAGAAAGGTTCCCCACCGGTTTGATGAGCCAGTCTTACCGAGACGCGACCACAGGCCCTTGAGAGCGGCTTCTGTATAGGACCTCTGCTGGAACACAATGGGCGTGAGTGTGGCGAACGTGAGGCCCAAAATGGTGAGAGCACGTCAGCCACTTCACAGGCGCTAGGTTGGAGATTCGCCGAGGGTCCCGGCGTATGGCCGCCGCCGCTGGGGGAACTGGTGGCCGATGGCGGCGCGGTTCGGGCAGGCCAGCTGGCATGAGCGGGTGAGGCGACCGCTCGCGGGAGCCGTTGCACCTAAGAGAAACATCTGTGCTATAATTCGTGTGGTGCTGAAGGTGGCCTTCCGGAGAGGAGCCCCATCATGACGAGAGAGGTGCCGATTCACGGGGGCCGCGCGGCCTTGTATGTAGAGGAGGCGGGGGAGGGGCCAGCGGTGGTGCTAGTGTCCTGAATTGCTAATTCGCTTGCAATAGTTTGCGAGGGCCGCGAGGATTTGGTCGGCCGTCTTCACCCAGACATAGGGCCGGGGATGGTCATTCCACGCCGCGATCCACGCCCGGATGTCC
>JAJZWV010000007.1 GCA_021846505.1 Bacillota bacterium | reverse complement strand
GCTGTGTGACCGCGTCGTCCTGATTGATCGCGGCCGGGTTATTGGCCAAGACAGCTTGGTGCATCAAAGCACGGATCGGGTCGAGCTGCGCGTGCGGCTTGGGGCTGGCGCCGCGCGCGGCGCCGAAGTGCTGGCGACGCTCTCGCCGGCGACGTTTGCCGAAGCCGGCGATGCGATTGTACCGCTGCTGCCGCCGGAGCAGGTGCCGGAGGCGGTGCGGCTGTTGGTGGGCGCGGGGCTCGATGTGTTTGGCGTTACGGCCGAGCGTCCCACCTTGGAGCAGCGGTACTTGGAGATGACCGCCGGGGCGGCCGCCCCGGCTTTAGTGGCGCGCGAAGGAGCGGGAGCATAATGGCGGATCACCGTCCCACCACGGAACTCAAGGCGCCCTTGGGAGCCGTGGTTAAAAATGAATGGGTGAAGCTCTGGGCGCGCAAGCGCTGGGTGCTGGTGCTGGGCGTCTTGGCAATGGTGGTGGTGGGTACGCTGTTTGCGTACAACAGCATGGCCCAGCTGGCGCAGTCCAACCAGGCGGAAGCCTCCGCTCTGCAGTCCAGCATCAGTCAGGCGAAGGCCCAGGCGGCCCAAGCCACCGGCAAGGCGCGCCAGCAGGCGCAGCTGCAGCTGGTGCAGATGCAGCAGCAGCTGACCCAGCTGACGGCCCAGAAGGTGCCGGTCACTGCCAATTTGGCGTCCAATCGCGCCGGCCTGAAGCAGGAGCAGGGCGCGAGCCGCTACTTCACCGAGGTGGCGATCCAAACCGACCAGTTTGAGCTCCACCACGGCATCCGCACGGTGCCCACTCGGTCAGACGGCGGCTGGCTTTTGCCCGGCATCGTATTGGGCGGGCCGGGCGTGGTGGTGCTGGGCTTTTTGGTCCTGCTGGTCGCGGTGGACAATGTGGCCGGCGAGCGGCAGGGCGCCACCGTCCCCCTGCTGTTTCTGCACGCCGGCAACCGGGTGCAGAGTTTCATGGGCAAAGCCATCACGGTGGTGCTTGCCACGTGGGGGATGGTGGTGGCCGCCGCGGCCGGCTTCTTTATCTTGGGCGGCCTGGTGATGGGCTTTGGATCGCCAGCGGTGCCGGAGGTGGTGGGGGCCCAGTATGGCGGCAGCCCGCAAGGCTTTGGCTATGTGTCTGCCCACGTGGTCATTTTGTCCCAGCTGGGATTTGACGTGTGGGCGGTGGTGCTGGCTGGCCTGTCGCTGGGCGTGTGGGCGGTGCTGCTGGTGGGCGTGTCCACCTTCTTGAGCTCGTCTGGGCTGGCGACCGGCATCGGGGCCGCCATCATTTTGTCGGTCGAGTTTTTGGCGCAGCTGCACAGCCCGCTGCTGCTGGCGGACCCTGCGCTGCACCTTTCCCTGATGGAGTCGTGGGATGGGACGCTGGCCACCCAGCTGCAGCTGGGGAGCGCCACCCTGACCACCGGGGCGCTGGTGCTGGCCGGCTGGGCGGCCCTTGCACTTGGCATCGGCAGCTGGAAATTTTCTCGCCTAGAGCCTTAGCGGGCGGCCGCAAACTGCTCGGCACCCTCACTCTTGGGGGTGCCGAGCGGCATTTTGGACAGGCGGGCCGCACATACGCGGTCACGCGGCACGTATGTTTCGTGCAAGCAGGCGATTTCCTGCAGGAATCGGTTGAATTGGTGTCGAAGTCCAGTGGACCCTCGGAGGGGCGAACCCAGATTCGCTCGCCGAGTGGACCAACGCAGGACTGCCCGTGCGCCAATCTTGGCGCGGTGCATCGGACTACGTTTGCCTCTTGGGCTCAAGTATCGAACGGCTGCGAGTCCGCCGAACTCGGGGGGCAGACGCAGCACAATCGTCGGCAAAGGAGGACGGCTTTATGGTCAATAAGGGACTTCGGCGAGAGATGAGCCGCGCCGACCTGACGATGGCGTCACTGGGCGCCATCATTGGGTCAGGCTGGCTGTTTGGCGCCCTCGTGGCATCCAGCATTGCTGGCCCGTCGGCGATCATTTCGTGGGTTATCGGCGGCATTGTGGTTATGCTGATTGGCTTAGTGTACGCGGAGCTGGGCGGCATGCTGCCCGAGTCGGGCGCGATTGCTCGGTATCCGCAGTATACCCACGGCAGCTTGGTCAGCTTCATCATGGGGTGGGGCGCCTGGATCGCGTACGCGTCCGTGCCGGCCATCGAGGCCGAAGCGGTGGTGGAGTACACCGGGCACTGGATTCCCTCGCTGTGGAACTCCACGGTGGGGATCATGACCGGGACCGGCACAGCGGTGGCGGCGCTGCTGATGATCGCCTTCTTCTTCATCAACTACTACGGGGTGCGCCTGTTTGCGCGCATCAACACGTCGGTCACCTACGTGAAGTTCATCATGCCGCTGGCGACCATTATCGTGTTCCTCGTGTTCAGCAAGCTGCACTGGGCCAACTACTCGTCACACGGGTTTGCACCCGGCGGCACCGCCGGCATCCTGCAGGCGGTGGCCACCTCCGGCATTGTATTCTCGTACCTGGGCTTTCGGCAGGCAGTGGATCTGGCCGGCGAGGCCAAGCATCCACAGCGGGACGTTCCGCGCGCCATTATCACCGCCATCAGCATCGGCATTGTCCTGTACGTGCTGCTGCAGGTGGTGTTTACGGCTGGCTTGTCGCCGGCGCTGGTGACCAAGGCCGGTGGGTGGACCTCGTCGCTCTCCACGGCGCTGTCGGCGCCCTTTGCGCAGGTGGCCCTCTCGCTGAACCTGGCCTGGTTTTCGGTGCTGCTGTACGCGGACGCGATTTTGTCGCCCGCTGGCACCGGCAACATCTACACGGCCAGCACCACGCGCGTGGTGTATGCCTTGGCGCACAACCGGTACTTCCCCAAAGCTCTCACCAAAGTGGATGAGAAGACCGGCATTCCCCGCCTGGCGCTGATTGTGGCCCTGATTATGGGGCTCATTTTCCTGGCGCCGTTCCCGTCTTGGGCGGCTTTGGTGGGCGTCGTGTCGTCGGCCACCGTGTTCACCTACATCATCGGGCCGGTGTCGGCGGCCGTGTTCCGCCGCGATGCACCCAATGCTCCTCGGCCCTACCGGCTGGGCGGCATGAGCGTCATCGCGCCGATTGCGTTTGTGATGGGCTCGCTCATCATCTACTGGACCGGCTGGACAACAGACTGGAAGCTCCTGACCGCGATTTTGCTGGGCTTGGTGCTGTACTTTATTTTCAGCAGCATCATTCCCAACGAAATCGTCCGCCCGACGGTGCAGCACCTCCGGTCGGGCCTGTGGCTGGTGGTATACCTGGTCCTCATGCTGGGCATGAGCTACTTCGGCTCCGCTCGGTTTGGCTCACCGTACACGGCGGCCGGCTCGAAGGTGCCCACCGGGCTGATTCACTACCCGCTGGACCTCATCATCGTGGTGGTGATGGCCATCGTGTTTTACTACTGGGCCGTCGCCAGCGGGATTCAGACCGAGGAAGGCGTCGAGGCCTTAAAGGCCGTGGAGCAGGAAGCCCGCCAAGCGGAGGGCTCCGGCGTCACAGCCTAGCACGAGGGGTTTCCCGCTCTCCAGGAGGCCGGCGGGGTGCAGAGGCACCCGCCGGCCTCTTTTGGACCGAGACGCTGACGGGGCGCACGGACGGGTGGGCCGTGCCGTGATGGGTTGACCCTCGCCGGGGCGCATCATCCAGCCGGCGCGGCGGATGATTCCCAGGACGTTCCCGGCAGATGACTGCGGGCCGCTTCGGGCCGGCCCCGGCGGGGCGCAGTGCAGATGCGCGCCCCGCTCTGCGCCCCACACCGTGGCCCGCGCTCCGGCGAACCCCCCGGAGGGGCCCTTGGACATTCTCGGGTGCCGCGCCGCGACTCGCCGTGGTGAGCGTGATGAACGTGATGACAGTCTCGCCACGGCTCTTGGCTCGGCCGGGCATGGTGCCACCTCCGCGAGAGGCCCCGGGGTGTGGGAATCCGGAGCTTGTCGCCGGCTTTCCCCCGTCGACCGGAGTGTGCCGTCGGGAGTCGCCGGTGCGGGAAGCGCGTCTCCAGTGGCGCGTGGGTCCGCGCCCCGTCGTGCGCCGCCGTAACCCTCCCGACCACGCGGGCGTTAGGACAATTAGAAAGAGGCGTGGTCGGTGACCCGGATTGATCAAGCGCGGCGCGGGGGCGACGAGGTCCCAGCGGCGAAAGCGGGCTCCCCATAGGGATTGTGCCGGCGATTTCCGAGCCGCCCCAGCGGGACGCACCATTTTTGCACATCTCGTGAGCGGCAGAAGTTGCACGTCGCGTCACGGCTTGGCCGGTGGAGCGCGAGTGACCGCGCACTGGCCGGCGCTGGCCGAGATGGGAGGGAGGCCCCGTGCGATGAAGGCACGCCTGACGCAGGCGGGGAGGGCTGCAGCCCTGATGGCGGCGGTGCTGCTGGCTGGCTGCGGTGTCCCGAGCGCCCATAAAACTCCATCAACCGCTTCCCCACCCCATGTGGCGCACCACCCGCGGACACTGCTGCCCCTATCCTTCTCCCAGATGGCGATGGGATCGACCGAGGGCGGGTGGGCACTGCCCGCGGAGAAGCTGGGCGCCGGGGACGCCGGGGAAAACTGGACCGGCTTCGGGCCTCCGGGGGTCCCCCTGGGGAGCCCGCTGGGCGAGCAAGGGCAGATCGCCGGCGCGTCGGGGCTCATGGTCGCCGAATCCTTTCCAGCGCCCCAGGTGGCCGTTGTGGCCACCAAAAAGCCGAGCGGCGCCACCGTGCATGTATACGAGACGACTGACGGGGGTCGGCAGTGGAACCGCTCCAGCATCCGGCTGCCCGCGTCGCAGGCCGCCAATCTCGAGGGGGGCGCGATGCACCTTCAGTTTGTGAGCGCGAGTGAGGGGTGGGTGTTCCTGTCGTCCCAAGGCTTGGCGGGCACGACGCTGGATGCGCTTGCCGGGACGACCGACGGGGGGAGGCAGTGGCGGCTGCTGCAAAGTGCTCGGACGCCGTCAGGGCAGGCGCCCGTGTTCGAGGATGTCCAGGCCGTGGCTTTTCAACACACAGGATGGGGCGTCGCGACCGTTAACTCGCCTGCCTTTGACTCCGCCCGGGTGCTCATCACGACCAATGGAGGAGCCACGTGGGCCGTCACGCAGCTTCCGCTGCCGGCGACGGCGGCCCAGACTCAGGCGGTGGAAGGAGCCCCGAGCCTTTCCGCACGCGATGAGGCGTGGGTGCCCGTGACCATCATGCAGCGGTCTGGCCACACCGAGCAGCTGGTGCTGTATGCCACCAGCGACGGCGGCCGGCACTGGACCGCTCGGACTTGGCCCACCGCGGTTCCCCTCCGGACGACGCTTGTGCTCACGGGGCGCCGCATCTATATGGCAGACGGACAGCGCACAGCCGAGTATCAATTGAACCTAACCGCAGCTGGCTCCCCCACATGGAGCCACATCGCCACTTTGTTCACATCCTCTCCAACTGCGGCGGCCTTGTCCGAAATGTGGGGGGACGGCTAGCTCGGCAGCGCGGAGCTTCTCACTCTAAGGGGCCGGGCGGTCGGCACTCCGAAAGGTGGTACCCTGGCCGGGGCAGGGGCCTGGCGCGATGCGGAGCTGCCCTGACCGCAGCATCGAGGGGGTGTGGCGATGTCGGAGAGCAAGGCGGGGAGCGCGGTGGTGGAGCAGACACTGGACGGAATACCGGTGTGGGCGCGGCCGGGGGTGGGGGAGCCCAGCCGCCGCCCGGTGGTCATCGTGCTGCACGGGATGAGCACCA
This sequence comes from Bacillota bacterium, assembly GCA_021846505.1. GTDB lineage: Bacteria > Bacillota > Sulfobacillia > Sulfobacillales > JAIMBI01 > JAJZWV01. The sequence goes on along the minus strand of JAJZWV010000007.1, from coordinate 87,774 downwards.
GGCCGGCCACGATGCAGGCGGGGTGGCCCCCCGCCGGCGGCGATGGCTTTGACCGGGTGTACTGGCGGCTCCCGGTGCTGCGCGAGGGGAAGGCGGCTCTGGCCGCACGGCGGAACCAGGACTTGTTTCTGAGCCTGTTTGCGGCCGTGTGGGCGGAGACGCGCGCGGAGCTGCCCCGCCTGCTGGCCGCCCTGCGCGATCGGCCGGTGGGCCTGTTTGGCTTTTCGATCGGGGGATTTTTGGCGCTGTGGGGGGCGCTGGACCACAAAAGCGTTGGGGCGGCGGTGTCTGTGGGCGGCGTGCCCAACTTCGACTATTTGGCCGCCTACTATCCGGATTACCCTTGGGAAGCGAGCCAGACCGCCGCCATGCGGGACCGGAGCAACCTGCTGGCGCGGGTGGATGAGCTGGCCGAGACGCCCACCCTCATACTCCATGGCCGCGCCGATGACGTGGCGCGATGGGAGTGGATGCGCCCATTGGCCGAGGCACTGGCGGATCGCAGCGCCGATCGCCACCCGCATCAGGTGTTGGGCCATCTGCGGCACCGGCTGCAGCCGGAGAGTCCGGAGGAATCCCAGGACGTGGACCGCGTTCGGGGCGCGGCGGCCGCCTGGTTCCAGCGCTGGCTGACCTAGCTGCGGCCACCGGGCCTACCGTGCTCCGTGAAACCACACCACCCGGGCGCCCCGCACCACAGCCACCACGGCGGCGGCACCCAGCATCGACACCAGGGACAGGCTGGCCAGCACCAGCGCCACGTGAAACCCGTCGGCGGCCATGGTGCCCGGGCTGGCGGTGGTGAGGAAGTCCGGCACGGCCATGGCCGGAAGGCTGTACCCGCCCACCACGGCCAGCGCGCCGCCCACAAACAGGGGGGTGAGCAGTGCGGCCAGCACCGCATGCAGGAATCGGGCGGCAAAGTACGGCTTTAGGGAGATGTCGGTGTCCTGAATGACCGAGGCAACCTGGCCATGGACCGAAAATCCGCTCCAGGCGACGATGCCGGACACCAGCATGAGGCGCGGCAGGAGGCCGGTGTGGGCCGCCGCCGCCGCCGCCGCACCGAGGTCAATCTCAAACAAGCCCTTGACGGCGGGAATGGCCAGCGCCGGCGGCCAGCCCCAGGTGCGAAACACCGCCGCGAACGGGGCGGCCAGCACCGCCAACAGCCCGGCCACTTGCAAGAGGCGCAGCAAGACGGCAAACAGCACGATGAAGCTCATGATCATGAAGAGGGTGGAGACAGACTCGGCAATGGCCTCGTTGACAACGCGGCCCATCGGCCGGCCATCTTCCAGCCGCGCGCGATACAGCTCATCTAAGGCGCGCTGCACGAGCCGGCCGCGGTGGCGCGGCGGAGTGGCCGCGGGCGGATCGCTGGTGCGGCCGTAAAACCGATACAGCAAGCCCACGCCAATGCCGCCCGCGTAGTGAGCGAGGGCCAGCCCCGCTCCCAGCGCCGGCGCACCAAACATGCCCACCGCGACGGCGCCAAACAAAAAGAGGGGGTCGGCCATGTTTGAGAAGGCCAAGAGACGCTCCGCCTCCACCTTGGTGCACAAGCCTTGGCGGCGAAACTTCGCCGTGAGCACCGCATCCATGGGGTAGCCGGCCGCCAGCCCCATGGAAAACACAAAGGATCCCACCCCGGGCACATTGAACAGCGGGCGCATCAGGGGCTCGAAAAACACACCCAGAGCATGCACCACGCCGGTGGCTAACAGCATGTCGGACAGAATGAAAAACGGCAGCAAAGACGGCAGCACAATCTCGAAAAACAGCTCCAGGCCCGACACCGTGGCGCGGTAGCCATGCTCGGAAAACACGAGGAGGGCCACCGTCAGCAGCAGGATCACCAGGCCGGCCGTGGCCGCCGAGCTTCTGGAGGGCGCCGTGTCCTTATCCGTGCGCATGCGTCCGCCCCTTCGCCTCTGTCTCGTCCACCGTATGTGAGAAGGGACGGGCGCATGAAGGCCCGCAAGGGCTTGGGCGGAACGAGGCGGCCCCATCTTCGTGGCCGGCGGGTGCCGTGCGGGGAGCCTCAGCCCTATGTCAAATAGCTGGGCATCTCGCAGCCCCCTCCGCGAATCCATGAATCCTCGGATTGCACTGGAGTAGCACTGGTGCTACGATGGTGCCATGAGAAAAATCACGCAGCGGGAGCTGCGCAACCAGAGCGGGGAGCTCATGCGGGCCTTGGACCGGGGGGAGTCGTTTGTCGTCACCCGTCGCGGTGTCCCCGTCGGCGAGTTGACTCCCTCAAAGCGGCGGCGCTTCGTGCCAGCCGCCGAGGCGCTGGCGCAATTGCGCGGGGCGCCCTCCATCGACTTTGCCCGCTTTCGGCTTGATGTGGATGCGATAGTGGACCAGGACGCCGAACCACGTGCCTGAAGGCCCACTGCACAGGGGGCTCCTCGACACCTCGGTCATTGTTGACCTCGAGCGACTGAACCCCGAGTCGCTTCCTCTCGAATGGGCCGTTTCAGCCATTACGATGGCTGAATTGACCGCTGGCCCGCTCGCCGCCGCCGATCCAGAGGAGCGCGCTCGGCGCCAGCACCGGCTGCAATGGGTTGAGGGCACGTTCGAAGCGATTCCTGTGGATGCGTCGGTCGTTCGAGCTTACGGCCTGGTCTACGGGGCGGCGCAGGCTTCGGGTCGGAAGAGTCGCCGGCGATCATTTGACCTCCTGATCGCGGCCACCGCGCTAGCAGAGCAGTTGCCCCTGTTTACACGAAACCCAAAAGACTTTGAGGACCTGGGGTCGCTGATCGACGTGTGTCCGGTCTAATGCCCTCCGGTTGCTGGGCCGGCAGCGCGGTCGCAGGGTGCCGCCGCTCTGGTGGCGCCCGCCATGCCAAAGGTTCTCCCGACGCCTTGATGCGCGTGCTATGGGGTCGTATGATACGCGCAGGGGGTGGCGGGGACATGGGGGTCATTGATCTGCGCTACGTCCACGAGGACCTATTCACCATGCCCGACGACGGCCGGCGCTATGAACTGCTGGAGGGAGACCTGGTCGTGAGCCCTTCAGCGAATCCGCGCCACCAGCGGATTGTCAAGAACCTCATCGTGTCCCTAACCCGGTGGGAAGCGGTCGGCCTCGGCTTTGTCTATGGAGCTCCCTTGGACGTTGTCTTTGACCGCCACACGGTTTTCGAACCGGATGTGCTGTTCATCCGGCGGGAGCGCCGGGGCATTGTGACCGACACCTGCGTGCGCGGAGCACCCGATCTGGTGGTGGAGGTACTGTCCGACGGCACGCGGCAGATGGATTTGGGGCGAAAGCTCAAGGCGTACGGGCAGTACAAGGTCGGCGAATACTGGGTGGTGGACCCGCGCGCGGGCGTGGTGCACGTGTTTCGCCGTGAGGGCCAGACCTTTGCCGCGGCGGAGGTCCTGGGGTCTGGCGCGACCCTGTCTTATTTAGGAATGTCCCTGTCGGTCGCCGACATCTTGGCCGAATAATTCTCACACCCGCCCCCGCACCGTCCAGGATGCCCCGTGCGTCGTGCTCTGCCAGATGCTGTTCTGACCCGTCTGGGGGTTGGGCACCATTATCATCAGCGCGCCGGACCCGCTGATGGCGGCCGCCTCGACCCCACCCACGCCATGGGGCAGCGGCAGTGTGCGGCGCGTCCATCGGGCGCCTCCGTCGGTGGTGGTCCAAATGTCGTGCCCCGACGCCAGGATGCCGTCCCCGCCCGCGGCAAAGCCGCCCACCAAGTGGTGGCCCGGCAGCTGCCACAGGAGCTTCCACGTGTGGCCTCCGTTGCGGGTGACCCACAGAAACGGGTACTGGCCACTGCCACTCCCGGCCTGGCTCATCATCCAGGCGGTGCGGGAGCTTTCGGCCACCACGTCTTCGGGAGAAAACGGTGTGGTCACCGTGGTCCAGTGGGCTCCGCCGTCCGCGGTGCGCAGGACCATCGGGTTGGCCGCCGCCATGACATACCACCCGGCGCGCACGCTGCTAAAGCTCGCCGAGATGGGGCCATAGCCCGGCAGGGCTTTGCCCTCGGCCCAAGTGCGCCCGGCGTTGGCACTGGTGTGCACGTGCTGGCCGCCGTAAACCACCCAGGTGCGCCCGCGGGCCGTGATGCCCTCGGGGCTAACACCGGCGAGGCCTGCCGGAAGCGAGGCCGCTGGACTCCATCCCCGCGACCCCAGATCGGCCCACACTTCCAGGCCGCCCGCGACGGGCACCAGGCCATAGAACGTGTGGCCAATGGCCCCCAGCCCCCTGACCGGCGGCACGCTGGGGTAGCGCAGACTCCAGCGGCGGCCGCCGTTGGTGGTGGCGTAAATATCCACTTCGCCCACGGACTGGCTCACTTCCGCCCAGCCCTCTTGGGGTGAGGAGAACCCGACCGTTGCCACGTCGGAGTTGATCGGCAGAGAGGCCACTGGGGTCCAGCTGCGCCCGCCGCTGGAGGTGGCCTCCACGGCGCCACGGTTGAGCGCCATAAACGCCGTGGAGCCCGACACGGCGGCCAGTCGCCCCACATAGCCCGAGAAGGGAACGCCGGGACCTCCGCCCGAGGGGCTTTGGGCTGCAGCGGTGACTAGGGTCCAGCTGCGCCCGCCGCTCCGCGATCGATACAGTTGCTTGCTTTCCTGGCCGGCGCTGGGTTGGCCCGCACACAGGAGCCAGCCCTGGCCGGCCGAAAAGCTCACGGACTGGCCGAAGGCGGGGCCGGTGCACGGGTCGGCCACCCGGCTCATGGTGCGGCCCCCGTTGGCCGTGTGCCACAGCGCATAGGTGCCCGGGCCACCCGGCGCCCCGGTCGTGCCGGCGATGTACCCCGCCGCCGGAGAGGTGAAGTCCAGTCCGGTCCAGCTTTCCTGGCGGCCGCGGGCGACCACGGTCCAGGTGGCGCCTCCATTCGTCGTGGCCTCCAGCAGGGTGCACGTCGAGGCACAGCCGGTGGCGGTCAGATAGCCGTCGGCCGTGTTAACAAAGTCCACGTGCGTCACGGGGTCCGGAAGCGTTTGCGCCACCACCCAGGTGCGTCCGCCCGTCACCGACTTCAGCAGGAGATGGGGGTTGCTCTCGGCGATGGCCCAGCCCACCGACCCGATGAGGCTTTGAATCCAAGGGCTGTCCGGCGCGGCCAAGGCTTTGGGCTGCACCGTGACCGGACTCCGCGACACGACCTGGCTCACACGCCCCGGGTGGGCCGCGACCCGCGTGGGCGCAGGCCGGATGGCGCTGCGCGCGGCCAGCGCCAGCACCACGACCGCCAGCGCCGCCGTGGCGCCAAACCGCCATACCGGTGCAGGCCTCCGCTCTGGTTGGCTGGGCGTGCGGCGGCGCATGGCGAATCCCAGAGAGATGGCCTCTTTGATGCGCGCGCGGAGCCGCTCGTCGTCGTCGTGGGTTGGCATGGTGCGGGGCATCTCCTTTCCTGTCCGTGGATCAGTCCGGACCGCCGTGAGGGCGAAGCCGCTTGGCCAGCGCTCGGCGGGCTCTCCACAGGCGGGCTTTGACCGCGCTTTCGGAAGCGCCGACGTGGGCCGCGATGGCTTGGAGCGACCAATCCAGGTCGTAGTGCAGCAAGAGGAGCTCGCGCGCCGGCGCGCTTAAGGTTTCAAGGGCGCGAAGCACGGCGCCGGCTTCGCCGTACTGCTCCCAGTCCGTGCCGCTCTCGCGGTCGGGCAGCTCCGACCAGGAGACGAGTGTGGGGCTTCGCCGGCGGCGGCGCAGCCGGTCGTACACGCGGGCGCGCAGCGCCGTCCACCAAAGGCCTTCCGACACCGGCGCGCCGCGCCGCTCTCGCTCCAAGAGCTCCATCGCCACGTCCTGCACCACGTCCTCGGCGTCCCAGGCATTCCCCAGAAGGCCCCAGGCGTAGCGCTCGGCCGGCCCCCGCCACCGGTCGGCTTGGCGCTCCCAGTCCGTTGACATGCGTGGCCTCCCTGGTGGGTTCTCCGAGGGCCCGTTCCTGATCAAGATCGCCGGCAGGGGCATCCGGGTTGCGCCGGCCGAAAAACTTTTTAGAGAGCCCGCGCTGCCCAAAGGCTCGCTTGAGGCAGCCCAGGAGAAGCGCGGCCGATACCTCTCTGTGGTAATCTATTGATACAGATCGGACTGAGAAGGCAGATCCCAGGGAGGCAGGCGGGAGTGGATCAGACGCTCATCATCACGGCGGCCCAAAGCCGGCTGCTGGCCAGCCCGCTTCGATTGCGCATTTTGCACGCGCTGGCCGATGCCGCCGCTACCGCCGCCGAGGTGGCGGACGCGCTGGGCGAAACACGCGGCAATGTGCACTACCACCTGCAGAAATTGCTGGACGGCGGCTTGGTGGCCGTCGAGGACACTCGCCTGCAGGCGGGGCACGTGGAGCGGTGCTACCGGGCCGTGGCCACGCGCTTTGGCCAGCCCGCGGCGGCCGCCGGCGGAGGCCCCAGGCGTTTAGAGACGTGGGTGCAGCGCACCCCGGAGGAAATTGAGACGCTGATGGGGGCGCTGGAGCAGCTGCTGGCCAGCTGGGAGCGCCTGCCGTCCACCCATCCGGCTGGAGCGCGCACTTGGTCCCTGGCCGTCGACATCACGCCCACGGTGGACGATCCGCTGGCCGAGGGGCAGGCCACGCATGGCCCCGGCTAAAAGTGGCGGCTTTCCGCTGGTCATGGCCGCGCTGGCGGCCGCCGCGCTGGTCCAGGCGATGCAGCTGGTGGCGCTGAACGTCTTTGCTGAAGCGCACGCACTCGGCCCCGGCCGTGGCGGCGCTGTGAGTTGTGCCCCAGCTGGCCATGCCGGTAACTGCCCCTTTGTCGGCAACTTCACGGACCGGTGGGACAGGCGGACCACGCTGCTGGTATCCAATGTGGCCGCGGGGCTGGTGGTGCTGGTGCTGCCGTTCTTGCCGGGGGGTGGGCGCCCTGTATGTCGTCGTCGGCGTCGTCGCGGCCCTGGATGGAGTCTTCCGCTCGGCCTTTGGCTCGTACTTTCGCCGGATGGTGCCCACCGCGGGGCGGACCCGCGCCAATGCTGTGCGCGGCGTGCTGCAGTATGGAGCGCTGGTGGCCGGCTCGGCTTTGGCCGGTGTGCTTCTCATCCAGGGGCGCCCGGACACGGTCCTGGAGGTGAACGCGGCCCTTTTGGTGGTGTCGGGTCTGCTGCTGTGGGTGCCGCGCCTCAATCCCGCGGCGGCCGACGCCAGCGGCACCCGCGGGCGGTGGCGGCAGGATCTTGGGTGGGTGTGGCAGTTTTTTCGCGAGCGGCCTATCGTGGGGGCGGTGATGGGGCTCTTCAACCTGGGCATGGTGTTTGGCGTGGCGGCCGACGCCCAAGAGGTGGTGTTGGCGCACCGGGCGCTCCTCATGACCGCGTCCACGTATGCCGCCTTGGTTAGCCTGGCGGGCGTCGGGTATGTGCTGGGCGCCGCGGCTGCGTGGCTCATCGCGCCGCGCGTGCCAGCCCGGTGGCTGGTGCAGGTGGGCAGTGTGGCGTCCGGCGCTGGCTATCTGGTCTACGCGCTGTCGCAGGGGTTTTCCCAGGCCGCCGCCGGACTCGTGGGGCTCGGCCTGTTTCAGGCCTTGGCCAATACCGGCTTTGCGGCGTTCACTCAGGGGGCGCTCCCACCCGTGCAGATGGGGCGCATCGCGTCACGGTGCGCTCGGCCGTGGCCGCTCTCTCGATCGCGGCCGTGCTGGCCGGTGGGCTGGTGGGGGCGCGCTGGGGCATTCGCCCCTTAATGGTGTCCGCCACCGTCCTGATGGTGGCCCAGGGCGCCGCCCTGGCCATCGTCTGCCGCTCACGGCCAGATCTGGCGGCCTTGGGGCGGCGGCCAGCGCCTAGCCTCACTGAAGCGCCCGCCTGGCGCTGGAAGGTCCCCCACCGCGCGTGCGGCCGTTTTGCTGGAGTGGGCGTGCAGCAACCGACCAAGTCCGTGCTGCTCAAGGGCTTGCCGGCCTTGATGGGAGCGTGGGACGACGCTCGCGGCCACGGGCTGACGTGGCCTCCGTCAGCCGGTCGGGCGGGGTCCGGGGTTCGGGGATTCCAAGTCCAATGATGGGTGGGCCCCCGACCGGTCTGGGCGGAACGGTTGCAGATCGATGGCGGTCTCGCGTTCCAGCAGGCCGTCCACCACCGGCTTGGCGGACAGCGGGCCACCAGCAGTCCGTCGGCGCCATGGTCCGCCAGCACGTGTACGCCGAGCGCCGCGCGGAGGGCCCCCAGCAGAGGCATCCCGTCGGCCGAGGTGGGACGAAGCCCCACGCGCCACTCCATCACGGGCGCGGCGGCCAGCCCCGGCGCCACGCGAACGGCGTCGGCCAGCACTTCCGCCTCGCCCCCCACCGTCAGCTCGGGGGCAAAGCCGGACCCGGTTTCCCGGCTGGCGCCCGCCACCACGCGGCCGTCCGGCCACGGCAGGAGATAGTGGCCGCGCACACCTTGCACCATCGGCCAGGATTGGCCAAGGGCCTTTAGGACGCGCAAGTGCATAATCTGGCCGCGCTGAGGGGCAATGCGGAGGGTGGGCGCCACGGGGTCCAACAGCGCGGGGGTCCACGCCCCCGCCGCGACAATCACCGCGTCGGCGGGCACCCGCTCGCCGGAGGCCAGCACCACCCCGGACACGCGGCCATCGCCCAGCATCAGCTGCTGGACTCGTTCGGTGCACAGGGCCGCCCCACGGCTCTCTGCGGCCTCGCGAAGCCACCGGGCCAACAGCCGGCCGTCCACCCGCGCGGCACCGTCGTGCCAGAGAGCTAGAGCCACCGGGCCCACGGGCGGGAACGCGGCAAGCTTGGCCGGGTCAACCTCCCGCACCGGTGCGCCGCGGTCCAACAAATTTTTCTGCACCGCCCGCTAGGGCCACGACGGCCAACGGTGCCGGGGCGTCGCCCGCCGCCTCTGCCGGCCGCTGGCTCGCCAGCTGGCGGTGGCACTCGCCGGCCGCCTGGGCCAGAGCCCAATACGCTGGGCCCGGGCCGCCGCTGGTGGCGCCCGACAGGATGCCGGCACCCACCGAGGTGGCGTCGCCCGTCTCGCCCGCCTCAAAGAGCGTGCACGATACCTGCTGCTCCGCCAGATGCCACGCCGCGGCAGATCCCAAAAGCGCCCCGGCGACCACCACGCGCATCGGCATCCCCTCCGCGAGGAGCAGACGGACGGCTGCGGGGATGGTATCGCCAGCGACGCGCGATCGGATGGGATTGGCGCTGCCGGATATGGAAGGCGGCAGCTGGTTCGCAAAGGCCAGTGGGAACTTGCCAGGCGATGCTGGCAGGGAACCCGGTGGTATTGTTGCCGTGAGGAGACAGCCCATGGCACCACGCGTGTCCATTACCTGGAGAGTCCATGCACCACTGCTGGCCAAGGTTAAAGCGGCCGCGCACCGGCGGAGCCTGTCCGTTCAGGCTTACGCCAGCGATGCGCTGTGGCGTGCCGTCCAGTCGGATCTTGCGCCACTGGACGCCTCCGACGCCATCTGGCTCGGTGAAGATCTAAGCCGGCTAGAGGAGCTCCCCCCGTTTGATTGGGGGCCCGGAGGTCCGCCCGCCGCCAAACCCATCACGTATGCGCCGGGCTTCGGGTTCACCATCGCGAGCAGGATGCCATAACTTGAAGAGGACCCGGCCGGACCTGCGGCCCTCACGACTCCTGGCGCAGGGGAGGGGGAGGCCGTAGGCGGCCTGCACCGCTTCCGCCACGGTGGCCACCAGGCAAATGTCCAGCGACGCGTGAAGGGCGGGCGGCGCGTCCATGACTTGGCGCCGGTTGTCCTCCGGCAGCAGCGCGATGCGGCGGCCATGGCGCAGCGCGGCGTACAGTTTGGGCACCAGCCCGCCCACGCCCAGCACCTGCCCGTGGAGCGCCACCTGGCCCGTGACGGCCCCTCGCGATTTTGCTGAATGTGCAGCAAGTGCACGGCCAGCCGGGCGCCGTCCAGCGACTCCAGCGGGATGCGAAACTCCGACCGGTGGTCCCTCAGGTAGTGGTACGCCGCCTCTGCGGAGTCCTGCATGGCGGGGCCGTGGAAGCCCGTCAGCCCTCTCCATTGACCCGCTGCATGCGACACCTCCCCGTGCAACCCGGCGTTTCCACACGTCAGAGGAGCTTCGCGGCCAAGGCGGATATTCCTGCGGCTGGGTGTCGCCAGCGAGGATCCGAGATTAGGAAGGTTCCGCTGCCTCCGATCAGCAGAGGCGCTACCGGGGCGGGGCGGGCCAGCCACACGCGGCGGCGTGCGCCGCCAGCTTCGGGGTCCAGGGCTGCTCGCCCCACGGAGCGCCCGCGAGCACGTCCCACACCAAGTCCCAGCCTTCGGTCCACACCCGGGGGAGGCTTTCCTCCAGCTTGTCGGCAAAGCGGTCCACGACGGGGGCTGGCACCAGCCGGCCCCGCGCGGCGTTCTGCCGGTGCGCCGCCGCGCGATCCACTGGAAACACCACCAGCACGCGGCGTGCCGTGGGTCCGATGGTGCGGAGCATGCTCTTGCGGTCGGAGCGGCCAGCAAAGGTGCCGTCGACAATCAAGGCGGGCGGATTCCCGGTGAAGACCGCCTGCTCGATGCGCTCGCGGACCCTATGCCAGGCGGCTCCGTTCAGGCGCTGGTCGGCCGCATCGCCCAGGCGCGCTCGCTCGCGATCCGGCGACACGATGGGAAGCTTCTGAGCCTCGGCCCACGTAGACTTGCCGATCCCGGGCATCCCGCACGTCACCAGGACCAACTGCATAGGCGCCGTCCTTTCTCTCTGGCTCGCTCTTGGTGCTTGGCTCTGTCTCAGGCACTGAGGCTGCGCGGCACCCGCGGCCGCGCGCACCCCAAGCCCCGCGGGCTCGGTTCGCTCCGACGGCACAATCTTGTTGAACCACGGGCAGATGCACGTGTCAAACTGGCGGGAGAGGTCCATCGAAGCCAAGAACGGCACGGGGCGGACGGCCGCCGATTTCCGGGGAGACAGGCGCCGCACCGCCAAACGGCGATAATGGGGGCGGGGCAACGCAGTAGAGGGCGCCCCGCTAACCCGCAGGGGGAGGGCACGCATGACAGAGCCGCCGCGCTTTCGCATCGAGGGCAGCCGATGGGTCGCGATCGGGCACCCTCGCGTGAGCATGCCGCTGGAGCGCTTGGCCCGGCTGCGCTCCGCGCCGCGTGAGGCCGCGCGGCACCCCGAGTGGGTGTGGGGCCGCCGCGGCTGGACCATTCGGTGGCCCACCCTATCGTACGAAATTACCGAAGACCAGCTGGCCAGCTTGGTGGCGCGGTTTGTCGTGATTGACATGAGCCGCCGCCGCCTTAGGCCCGGCGGGGGCTCCTTGGATTGGGATCAGTTGGGGAGGGAGGCGCCCCGCGTGGAGGCCAGGTGGCGTGATGCTTTGCAAGGGGCCCCGCGTCCGTTTGCGCTGTGCGGTGGGCTGGCGGTGAACGTGTACGCCCGGCCGCGCTTTACCGATGATTTGGATCTGGTGGTGCTGAGGGCCGACGTCGAGGCCTGGGCCCGCTATCTCGCCGGTGCGGGTTGGGCCGTGCACGGCAGGCTGTCCACCGGCGGCACGGCTTATGTGCGTGACGGCGCGGAGCTGGATGTGCTGGTGCCCGACTATCCCTGGCTGCCCCGCGCGATGGCGGCGGCGCAGGACAATGTGCATGAGGGAATCCCGGTGATGCCGCGGGCGTGGCTGGTGCTGATGAAGCTCACTGCGGGGCGCAGCGCCGACCAGTCCGACGTCTCCCACATGCTGAGCGGGCTTGCCGACGGCGACTTTCAATCTCTCCTGCAAACGATTGAGACTTGGCTCAGCCCGGAGGACCGCGAAGATTTGGCGGCGCTCTACCAGCTGGGGCGCTGGGAGCGCAATCGCCCATAAGCGAGCGCGAGCCCGGGCGCCTATGCGAACGGAAAGGCCGGCTGGCTCGCGCTCACGCGCCCCAGGAGGGGTTCGGCGCCAAAGTGGCGGCGAAAGCCCTCATAAAAGCCTTCAGCCACCTGGTCGGGCAGCTCTGCGGGGTGCTCGGGCAAAAGCTCCGACATGAACAGCACGGATGTGGTGGCGGGCGCTACCAGGCCAGCTTGGGACTGCCGCCACATCAGCTGGCGCGTCAGCACCGTGGATCCGGCGGCGTAGGCGATTTCGCCAGCCGGCACGGCCACCGGCTCACTGGCGTCCAACGCGCGAAAGGTGTCGCCGGGCACGGTGGTGCGGAGCACCACGTCCTCATGCAGCGCTCCGACGTCGAAGGCGCCGGCCGGGACGGTGTGCTGCAGCGCCACGGCGTTGTAGAAGTCCACCAGCGGGTTGATGGCAAAACGTGGGCCGCGCTTCATGGCGCGGCGCAGCACAGCCTCCACCGAGGGCGGGAACTCCTTGCGGGACACGCCCGCGGCCTTCAGCCGCTCCCCCCAGGCTTTGACGTGGGGATGGGACTGTGGGTTGGGCAGGGATTCGGCCAGCCCCCCGGCCGCCGTCCAGGCAGCCTCCCACTGCTGGTCGACCGACGGCCGCGGCCGCCGGTTGTCAATGCCGGCGGCAAACGCCACCACGATTTGCAGACCGGGCAGCCGGTCAAAAATCTCGGGAGATACGGACAGCTGCGCAGCACTCATGCCATCACCTGGGCCAGTCTAGCAGGTGGGCGGCTGGCTCGCAGGCGGGCGCTGGCACGGGCGCGCCGCTGGCACCGCAAGGGGTGACGCCGATCTAGAAACTAAGTATGTTAGGATAGATGCTAATGGATTTAGCGGAGGTGAGCGAGATGGAGTTCTTGAGCCGGCCCGGGGGCCGCGTCGCGTATGACGTGGATGGGGCCGGGCCCCTGGTGGTGCTGGTGCCGGGCATGGGCGACTTGCGGGCCGCCTTTCGGCGGCTGGCGCCGGAGCTCGCGGGGGCCGGCTATCGGGTGGCGGCCATGGATCTTAGAGGCCACGGCGACAGCGATGCCCACTTCCCGCGCTACGGCGAGGTGGAGACGGCGGGCGACATCGCCGCGCTCATCGAGGCCCTCGGGGGCAGCGGCCCGGCCGTCATTGTGGGGAGCTCCATGGCGGCGGGCGCCGGCGTGGTGGCGGCGGTCGACCACGCGGCGTGGGTGCGCGGGCTGGTGCTGCTGGGCCCGTTTGTGCGGGACGTGTCTGGAGGATGGATCCCGCGGCTGCTGCAGCAGGCCGCGACGGCACCGTGGTGGGCCCGGGCGACGTGGCATGCGTACCTGCCGTCGCTGTACGCCGGTCAAAAGCCGGAGGACTTTGAGGCGTACCGCGCCCGCGTGGCGGCCAGCCTCACCCGCCCCGGCTACGCCCGGGCCTTCTCCCGCACCACCCGCACGCGGCACGTGGCGTCCGCGGCGCGGCTTGGCCGCGTGGTGGCGCCCACCCTCGTCGTGATGGGGGAGCTGGACCCCGACTTTCGGGACGCCGAGGCGGAGGCCCGCTGGGTGGTGGATCACTTGAGCCACGCCGCCACGACGCTTCTCATGGTGCCGGAGGCGGGCCACTATCCCCATGCCCAGCGCCCCGATATCGTGGGGCCGGCGCTGGTGGAGTGGCTGAGGGCGGTGTGCCGCGATGGGTAGGGCCGGCCTCACCTCCGCGAAGGTGATCGCGGCGGCCGTGCGGCTCGCGGACGAAGATCCCGGCCCGCTGACGCTGAAGCAGGTGGCGGCCCGGCTGGGTGTGCGGGAGCCTTCACTGTATCAGCACGTGGCGGGGCTCGAAGGCCTCCGGCGCGGCGTCGCCCGCCACGCCAAGCGGGAGCTGGCCGCAGTGCTCACGGCCGCAGCGGTGGGGCGCGCCGGCGACGAGGCGGTGGGCGCGATGGCGCAGGCACTGCGGACATGGGCCCACGCGCATCCCGGGCAGTATCGGGCGGCCGAGCGCGCACCGGCGGCGGGCGACGGCGATGACGAGCGGGCCAGTGCGCAAGCCGTGGCGGTGGTGGCCCAGGTGCTGGCGGGCTACGGGCTTGCCGGAGACCACTTAGTCGACGCCGTGAGGTTCCTGCGGGCCGCCCTGCACGGATTTATCCGGCTGGAAGCCTCCGGCGGGTTTGGCATGTCGCGGCCGGCCGGCGCCAGCTTTGAGCAGCTGGTGGCGGCGGCCACCCACGCGCTCCGCCACTGGCCCGGGGCCACGCCGTAGCGGCTGCCGCTCGCCTGCTATGCTTGCAGGCGCTAGTCTCTTCTGGTCTGCACGGCAGGGCTCCGCGCGGCCGCACACCGCATGCCCCATCACCAGCGAGCGGCCGCCCGCGCCAAGGCGGAGGGTCTCGTCCTCATCGCCCTCATCGCCCTCATCGTCCTCATCGTCCTCATGGATGTGATGGTCCAGGCTGAGCGGCAGCACCGGTCTGTGGACGCTTGAGGTTGTGGTACGATTGTGTGGATGCCGCTCCGATGACGAGTCCTGAGGAGTTTGCCGGATGAGCACGATGGGCAGGGGCCACACGCACGATCCCGCGAGGCAGGAGGAGCTGGTGGCGCCGGCGGTGGCCGACGCTTTCACTCTGCCCGCGAGCTGGTACACGCGGGCCGATGTGTTCCAAGCCGAAAGGGAGCGGGTGTTTAGCGCCACTTGGCAGCTGGTGGCGCACAGTGCCGCGCTTTCGAAGCCGGGGGACTACGTGACCGTGAATCTGGTGGGGGAGCCGCTGTTGCTGGTGCGGGGCGACGACGGCGTCCTGCGCGCTTTCTACAATGTCTGCCGACACCGCGCCGGTCCGGTGGCGCTGGGGTCGGGGTGCCGCCGCGCGTTTCAGTGCGGCTATCACGGGTGGACCTATGGATTGGACGGTCGGCTGCGCCAGGCGCGGGAGATTCAGGGCACGCGGCACTTTGATCCGGAGGAATACGGCCTGGTGCCGGTGGGGGTTGCGGATTGGGGGCCGCTGGTGTTTGTGAATCTGGATCCGGCGGCGCCGCCTCTCAGCACGGTGATGGACCCCATCGATCAGGAGATGAGCGCGGCGGGGTTTGACTTAGGGCGAGTGGCCCCACGCGTGCGCCGCTGCTACGAGATCCAGTGCAATTGGAAAGTTTACGTGGACAACTACTTGGAGGGCTACCACATCCCCATCGTCCATCCGGGATTGTTTCGCGAGTTGGATTACCTGCGCTACCAGGTGCAGCCTCGGGGACATTATTCAAAGCAGGTCAGCCCCACCCGGTCGGCAGGAACCGGAGACGCTCAAAGTGGATACGGCCGCTACGAGGCGGGGACCGAGGCTCTGTACTACTGGATCTGGCCCAATCTCATGCTGAACATCTATCCAGACAACGTGTCTACCAACGTGATCCTGCCGCTGGGCGCGGACCGGACGCTGACCATCTTCGAGTGGTTTTTTCTGCCGGAGGTTGGTGGGGAGGACGTCGAGGCCACCGTGGCATTTTCGGATCAGATTCAGCAGGAGGATATTGACATCTGTGAACATGTGGCACGGGGGCTGCAGTCAGCCAGCTACGACCGGGGCCGCTTCGTGGCGGCGCGGGAGAATGGCGTGCATCACTTTCACCGGCTGATGGCTGCGGCGCTGCCGTCCCATCGTTAGCGGCCGAGCGGACGCCTCGGGATGCGGCGGACTGGGCCGTGGGGTCCACAGGGAGGCTCGCAGCGGGTGGCGCGCAGCGAGCACCCTGGTCTGGCCGGTGGCGCTGACATCGCCACAGCGGCCTCCTGAGGCTATTGGCGTCGAATCGTCCCCAGCTATAGCGTATGCGGCCGGAGGGATTCCGGGCTTGCGGCGGTGAGGCGCTCGCGCGCTCCGGGCCCACCTGAGGAGCCTGCGCACCTGCCGGGTGGAGGCGGGGGGTCCCCCGGCACCGAGCTGCGGCTCGCGCACCCGGGATCCCTCCTCGGCCGCCGCGTTTTGGCGGCCTAGCGCCGGCCGAGAAGCTGATACAGCTGGCGCTCCGCGTCTTCCAGGTGGGCGCTGGCTTGGGACGCCAATAGGTTTTCGAGCGCGGCTGACCCGCCCTGCCCGGTCCACTCTCGCGCGAACTGTCCGGTGCGAATTTCCTTGAGGCGGTCGCGCAGCTGATGGCGCAAGGCGTCCGTGACAAACGCCGGCCCGCGTGTGAGCTGCCCATACTGACTCGTCGTCGAGTGCAGCTTTAGCTGGCCAAAAAGGCCTTGTCTGGCCATGGCACTCCCAATCTCTCCGAGTTCCCCGGAGGCGTACAGCTCTAAGATGGCCGCTTCTGGTGATATGCCGGCATCCGTCAGCACTTCAAAGCACGCTTGCAGGAAGAACGTGATGGCGCCAGCCCAAGTTTGCTCGGAGAACAGATCCAGCGTGGCTTCCTCCGTGAGCGAAGACGCCACCGCACATCCGCCCGGCAGCCCGGCGCCGATGGCGCTGGCATAAGCCAGCGCACAATCCTGTGCGTGCCCTGACGCATCCTGAAAGACCCCGACCAGGACCGGGAACCCCTCCCCGGCCGCGACCCGGCTTCTCACGCTGCGCCCAATCATCCGCGGCGCCACCATCACCACGTCCACTGCCTCGGGCATCGTGAGAAGGCCGAACGCCAAATTGTATCCAGAGGCAAAGCACAGAGTCTGCCCGCGCGCCATCTGCTCCCACAGGCTGCTGAGGCTTGGCTGAACGTCGTCCGGCACGAGGACCACCACATAGTCTCCGCACCTGGCGGCTTCTTCGAGCGTGGCCACGTCCCATCCATCGCGCCGAGCTTCGGCGGCGTAGCGGTCGTCTTGATTGCCGACCACCACGCGGAATCCGCGCTCTCGCAAGTTTAGCGCCTGTGCCCGTCCCTGGTTTCCGTACCCCAAGACGCTGATCACCCCGCCGCGCAGGAGGGTTTGCCGCTGGTCGCACTCGGGTCCTGTCCACACTCTTGTCACCGAGAATTCCTCCAATCTGAGTCGCTGCCTGCCGTGGGTCCTCACCGGCCCGAAGTCAAGTCGCACACGGCGCGTGCGCAAACCGCCCAGCGGGATGGCCGCCGTCATCGCTGGCCGTCCCCGAGAGCCGACAAGGGCCTCGAGGGTTTCCCCCCGGCGGTGTCGTCAGCCCCGGAGGGCTCCCCGAGGCGGTGGAGTGCGAGGAGGACCACCAGCGCGAGCACCACGAGCGTGGTGGCGCCCCAAGGCTCGAATCGGGGACCAAACCGCGTGTCGCCGAGACCCATGAGGGTGATGCCGGCTGCGGTGGCGAGGCCAGCCAGCCCGTTGACGAGTCCCATCACAGCCCCGTGATGGTGGGCGGCAACGGTTTCGGCGGCCGCCCGCTGGCTGCCCACCATCAGAAACGGATAGAGGGGCAGCGAGAACGCCACAACCGCCAAAATGGGGGACGCGGAGATGGCCATCGATCCGTACATAATCATGTATCCGAGCAGGACGAACTTCAGGAGCGCTCGGCCGCTGGTGCGGTCCGCGAAGCGTCCCACCGACCCCACGGCCAGCGCACCCAGGGCCGTGCTCACGGCCGCGGACCAGCCCACCCACGCGACCGGCAGTCGAATGACGCGCAGGTACAGGGCGAAGGAGGCAAAGAATCCCTCGTTGCCTGCCGTTACGAGAAAGACAGGCAGCACGACCGCCAGCAGCGGCAGCAACCGCCGCCAGCTCCGCTGGCGGGGGCCAGCCGCCACCGGAGGAGCCGATCGGTCGCTTCGATCGAGCTTGGCCGCGAGAAATGCCGCCAGCAAGAGGGCAGAGACGCCTGACACGGCCAGCGTGAGGGGCCAGCCGTAGCGCCCCAGCCCGTAGAGATAGCCCGCCGCCACGCCCGACACCATCCAGCCCATGCTCTGCCAGCGCACGCGCAGGGCCAGCCGCTTCCCCATGGCACCGCCCGCCCGCGTCATCGCCGCAATGGCGGCTGGCGCCAAGGCCGACGAGAACAAGGTCAGGACGCCGAGTCCCGCAACCAGGGTCCACGGCGTGCGCGCCACCAGAGCCACCACGCCCAGGCCAAAGTATCCGACGAGCCCGATCACAACCAAACGGGCGAGGCCGAGGCGCCGGGACCACGCCCCCCAAAGGTTGGACCCGAGAAACGTGGCCAGAGACGGCCAGGCAACCGCTTGACTGGCCATGAAGTAGGACCCGTGCAGCCGCTCCAGCACATAGAGCGGCGCATACCCGGCCATGACCAACAGAAAGAAGGCTTCCAGGCCCGATGCGGCCAGCAAGCCAAGCCATGCGGTCCTCATCCAGTCACCGACAGCCCACGCGAGCGGCTCGTCCCCGCTCGCCCACGGCCAGCCTCGACCCCGCCGTGACAGGCCAGGGCCGTGCAGCCACGCTTGGAAGCTGAGGCCGTGGCCACACCTGCGGACAGGATGCCCCGACACGATCAGGGCTGCCGCTCGGGCCCCACTGCGTGCCAACGAGCTCCCGCTCGCACCGGGCCCCTGCGGAATGGCGGCGGGGGGACGGGCTTTGCGGACTGAGATGCTGCGACGGAACCCACAAGAAGATGTGTGCCGCGATCCGAGCGCCAGAGCCCATCGATATCAGCTCCACGTCGATTGTAGCAGACCGGCGGACGCGTATGCAGCACGTTGGGTTGGCCCACTGCCGGCTGACCCGGCGGCAGATCGGCCGCCCAGCCACCGCGGAGGGTGGGACGTGGGACACCCCTCGGCTGGACGGCCCGGCGCGAAGGACGCCCCGCTGGGGCGGGAGGAAGGTTAAACTGGCCATGAGCCGTTGCCTTCCCCATGCCCTGGGGCCCGGAGCCTGTGGTGGAAGAGGACGCGCTCCACCGTGATAAGCCTCGCGCCGTGGTCCGGGGCAGCCGGGCCGTCGGCTCAAGCCAGGCCGGGTCGTCTGCGAGCGAACGCGGGGGAGGAGCTAAGGGACCGGAGGGTGTCCGGCACGAAAACGTGTGTCACAAGGAAGGGGCACCAGGATGCCAAACCCCTCGGCTGTAGCCACAGGGGGATTCAGGCCATGAGAGGGGCAGGAGGCGGAGTCAGTGGAGTCAGCCGAGTCAGATTGGCGGGTCGCCGTTCGCGAGATCCGGTCGAATGAGGATCTCCACCGTGTTCCCGCTTTCGAGCAGCGCATCTGGCACAATCCCGATCCCATCCCCGATTCGCTCCTGCGGGTTTGGTCGGACCGCGGGGGGGCCGTGTGGGTGGCCGCCCGCGAGGACTTTCCTGATGAGTGGGTGGGGTTTGCCATCGCATTTCCGGCTCGGGACAGCAAGGGATGGTATCTGCACTCGGACTTGGCGGGCGTTCTGGCCCCATGGAGAAGCCACGGCATCGGGCGTCGGCTGAAGGAGCACCAGCGGGCGTGGGCTCGGCGCGAAGGGTATTCGCGCATTGGATGGACGTTCGACCCGCTTCGCGCCCAGAACGCCCGCTTTAATCTGCAGTACCTGCAAGCACGGGTGGTCGCTTACTACCCGGACTACTATGGCACCATGGAGACGTCGCTGACCCAGGGCTATCCGACGGACCGCCTGTTCGTCGAGTGGCCCGTGGACCCGACGCCGGTCCCGGCGGGAGGAGGCGGCGAGCAGCGGATCGCGGTGCCCCGTGATATCGGAGCGATCGTGCAGGTGGACCCCGAGCAAGCGCGGCGCATCCAGGCTGTGGTGCGGGGCCAATTTCAACGGCTGCTGGCGCAAGGCTGGGAGGTGGCGGGCTTTGAGTGGTCGGACACCCCCTGCTACGTGCTGCAGCGGACAGGTGCTGGAGAGGGGTAGAAGACAATGAGTCGTGTGACGGGCACGCTGGAGATTGACCGCATCACGTTGGACTATGTCACGATGCCGCTGAAAACTCCCTTCGAGACGTCTTTCGGTGTGGAGTTGGCGCGGCATTTTTATCTGGTAGGCGTGCACGGCGGCGGCCTCTCAGGATACGCCGAGACCGTCGCCGCCGAGGATCCGCTGTATAACGAGGAGACGAATCAGACGGTCCACCACATGATTGTCGACGTCATGGCACCCCGGCTCCTTGCGGCGCCCATCAGTCACCCGGATGAGGTGAGCCAGCGCCTCCGGCCGTTTCGGGGCAACCGAATGGCCAAGGCCGCCCTGGAAATGGCCATTTGGGACTGGTTCGGACAGCGGGCGGCGGCGCCCCTCTACAAGTTGCTTGGCGGCGCCCGCACCGACATCCCGGTTGGGGTCTCCATCGGGATTCAGCCGACGCCGATGGAGCTTGTGGCGATCGCCCGCGACTTTTGGGCTCGGGGATACCGGCGCCTTAAAATCAAGATCCGCCCCGGGATGGACATCGTTCCGCTGGCTGCCGTCCGCGAGGCGCTGCCGGATGCCCCCATCATGGCCGACGCCAACTCCGCTTACACCCTCGATCAGATTCCCGTTCTGAAAGAACTAGACCAGCTGAATCTCATGATGGTCGAGCAGCCGCTCGCCGAGGACGATATCATCGACCACGCGGTGCTGCAGCGCGCCATTCAGACACCGGTCTGCCTGGACGAGTCCATTCGGACCCGGGATGATGCCCGAAAGGCCATTGAGCTTGGGGCGTGCCGCGTGATCAACATCAAGCTGGGACGAGTGGGAGGATTCTCCGAAGCGCGAGCGATTCACGATGTGGCGGCGCAGCACGGCGTCGCTGTCTGGTGTGGGGGAATGCTGGAATCGGGAATCGGCCGTGCGGCCAACCTGCACCTGACGACGCTGGCAAACTTCGTGCTGCCGGGGGACACCTCGGCCTCAGACCGGTACTTTGCCGAAGACCTCATCGATCCGCCGTTTCGGCTGACGGACCATGGCACGCTGGCCGTTCCGGAAGGACCTGGGATCGGAGTGGCGCCGGACCCCGAGCGAATGACTCGCTATTCAAGCCGTCACGAAGAGCTCCGGCCAAGCTGACACGAGGGGTGGCGCTCGACTCCTGCGTGCGGCAGGTGCCGTGCTGGAGCGGCGGCGGCTGCCTCGGCCACGGCGTGGAGCCGCCGCCAGGCCAGGCGGCGACGGGCGCGCGAGCGGCGAGCGCACGGGGCGCATGTGCTGGACGGCCGGTGCGGGGCGCGGCTTTGGTGCCTAGCCACTGTGACAGACTTGACATAAAATTTGGCCGTCTGTGGCGGCGCGTCGGCAGGAGATCCTCGGGAGGGCTCCCCGTTCCACAGCGGTCCGGCCATGTGTCGGCCATGCGCTTTAGCACCTCAGCAGTTCAAGAAAGGCAGGAACATTCATGCCAAAACGCCAGACGTCGGCTCTTCACGCTCACGATCATCGAGCCAGCACCCTGGGGGAGTCGCTTACCCCCCCGCTGTATCTCACCTCAAGTTTTCGCTTTGGGAACTACCATGAAGGCACCGAGGTAGCTAGGGGAGAACACCCGGGCTACGTGTACACACGGAGCGGCAACCCCACGACCGACGCGGCCAGCCAAGTTGTCTCCGTCTGGGAGGGGGCGGAGGCCAGCCTGGTGCTGGCCTCCGGCATGGCAGCCATCTCGGCTTCCCTGCTGTCGCTGGCGCGGCCGGGCGATGAGGTGCTGATGAGCCCGGTGCAGTATGGGGGCACATACGCGGTGCGTCATGGATTAGGCGACGCGTATGGCCTGAAGTTCCGCTTTGCCGACATGACCAACCTGGACGAGGTAGCGGCGGCGCTTACAGCGGCAACGCGGGTGGTGCTGGTGGAAACGATCGCGAACCCTGGCATGGTGGTGCCGCCGGTGGATCGGCTGGGACAGATGTGCCGCGACCGCGGCATTGCCCTCATCGTGGACAACACCTTTGCCACGGGGTACCTCTACCAACCTCTGGCCGATGGAGCGACGCTGGTGGTCAATTCGGCCACCAAGTACATGAACGGCCATGGGGACACGCTGGCGGGCACCGTTTCCGGCACGGCAGCGGCCGTGGCGCCCGTCAAGGCCTTGGTGAGCCAAATGGGCAGCATCGCCAGCCCCTTTGCCGCGTACATGCTGTGGCGAGGGCTGGCGACGCTGCCGCTGCGGATGGGAGCGCACAGTCGGCATGGGATGGTGGTCGCGGAGGGATTGGCGGACATGGCTCCATACGCTCGGGTTATTTATCCTGGGCTTGAGAGCCACCCGCAGCACCAGTGGGTGCGCGAGCACTTTGACGCCGGCCAGGCGGGCGGCATGATGGCCTTGGAGCTGGCGGATGACGTTTCTCCCGAGGCGTTCATGGACAGCTTGGAGCTGTTCTCCCGAGCCGTCAGTCTAGGCGATGCCACGTCGCTGGTCGAACAGCCTGGGTCGCTCACCCACCGCTCGCTGACGGCCGACGAACTTGGGGCGGCGGGGATTCATCCCCACCTGATCCGGCTGTCGGTCGGACTCGAAAACCCTGACGACCTCCTCCAGGATCTTCGCCAGGCTCTGTTGAGCGCTCGCCGGGCGAACTAGGACGTCAGGTCCGCCGGCCGCTGCGAACGGGGCGCCCGCCGAGTCGGGTGATCTGCGGGCGGTGAATGTGGCGGTGCACTGCCTGCCCGGTGCGGAAAGAGCGCCGGGCTACATCGCTTGGCGAGCCGACCTCCTGAACCCCGTCCCAGAGAGGGCCGGTCCGAGTTCGAAGGCGGGCGGCCCTCCGATGCGGGCGGCAAGATGCCCGCACCCGCCGCCGGCGCCACACGGGGTGACCCCGGTGGTCCTTTCCCCGTATGGGGTTGGGGACGACGCGCCCAACCCACCGGAGGCTCGCTGCCCACGGCAGACCGCGGGCGGCCTTTCCACCCGGTCCCGTTTGGGGTCTCAGCGTGCCGCCGGCGCCGCCGATCAACGTGTCCTCCTAGCGGAGGGGCCTGAGGTTTTCGGCTTCGCCGCCCGGTGCGCGACGACAGCGCTGCGCACCGAGGAAAGGGCCCTCGCGCAATTTAGGGAATTGTCTTGACATGCGGAGGGCAAACAGCCACGGTTAAGTAGGGCAGCGGCATACAGGACTGAGCCGCCGTGCCGGGATTCTCGGCGGCAGCGGTTCGTTCGGTGGGTTGCCCAACGGGTCAAGATTCCTGTCCAACTCGGCTTAAGAGTGGCCGCCGCCCTGCGATCGCCGGGAGGGGACTGCGGTGTTTTGCGCGGACAGCGCGCTGGTTTGAGGATGGCCGCGCTGTGGGCCAAATCCCCGAGCGCACGGTCGCAGCGAATTGGGCGGCACTTGGGCGGATGCACCTGTATCGGATTTACCGGACTTCTTCGTGACTCCGTCGACGCCTTCGGGAGAGATCGCTTCTTGCGTTTCTTAAGGAATCTACGCTAAAGGAGGAGGCATCCGGTCATGGCCAGTCTTGGCAAGGTTGCCGCGGCACCGCCTGCTAGCGGGCTGCGGCACGTGATGAGTCGCTACGATTTGACGATGGCGAGCTTCGGCGGCGTCATCGGGTCCGGATGGCTGTTTGGCGCGATGTACAGCGCCCAGTACGCCGGCCCGGCCGCGACGA
This sequence comes from Bacillota bacterium, assembly GCA_021846505.1. Lineage (GTDB taxonomy): Bacteria > Bacillota > Sulfobacillia > Sulfobacillales > JAIMBI01 > JAJZWV01. Next base: position 64,454 of record JAJZWV010000007.1, on the reverse strand, counting down.
TTTCCTGGATTATTGGCGGCATTCTGGTTTTCATCTTGGCGCTGCCCTTTACGGAGATGGTGTCAGCCATTCCCGAGGCGGGCGGCATCAACCGATATCCACAGCTTAGCCACGGGGGGCTTGTATCCTCGGGCGTGTCCTGGGCGAACTGGATCGCCTACGCCATGACGGCCCCGATTGAAGCCGAGGCAGTCACCCAATACGCGGCGGGCTACATTCCCGCTCTGTACAGCAAGGGCGTGCTGACGCCGCTGGGCCTCGTGGTCGCGGCCCTCCTCGTGCTCGCGTTCTTCCTCATCAACTACTATGGAGTCAAGCTGTTCGCGCGGGTCAACACGACTGTGACGACCATCAAGGTGATCATTCCGTCGATTACTATGATTGCGCTGCTGGTTGCTGGCCTGAACGGCGGTGGGGCAAGGAACTTTAACAACGCGGCCATCGGCGGCTTTATGCCGTATGGCTTTCATGGTGTCTTGGTGGCCATCTCCATCGGGGGCATTCTCTTTGCCTACACCGGATTTCGGCAGTCGCTGGATCTCGCGGCCGAGGGCAAGAACCCCAAGCACGACGTGCCACGAGCCATCATCACCGTTATCCTGTCCGCCATCGTGATTTACACACTGCTGCAAATTGCCTTCCTGGTTGCACTGAGCCAGCCGGACCTCGTCAAAGGCTGGGCGCACGTCAGCTTCTCTTCCCCGTTTGCACAGCTGGCCGCCGCGCTGAACCTCGGTGTGCTGGCCGCGCTGCTGTACGGCGACGCGGTCCTGTCCCCGGGCGGGACAGGCCTTGTGTATACGGCCACCACGGCCCGCGTCCTGTACGCGATTCCCAAGAATGGCTACGGGCCCAAGGGGCTCTTGAAGCTCAACAACGCGGGGGTGCCCAAGAACGGCATGTTCGTCGCGCTCGTCGTGGGGATGCTGGCCCTCCTGCCCTTCCCGTCGTGGGGGGCGATGGTGGGCATCCTGTCTGCGGCTTCGGGCTTTACGTTCTCGTTCGGCGGGGTGTCGCTGGGTGGGCTACGCAAAGTCGCACCGGACCTGCGCCGGCCTTTCAGCCTTGGGAATCACGCCCGCTGGGTTGGGCCCGCCGCCTTCGGCATCGGAGCCCTTCTCCTGTTTTGGAGCGGATGGCCACTGGTTCCGCAGGTGTTGGGAGTAGTCGCTGTGGGCATCATCATCTACCTGTTCTATCGGCGGGCCAACAACCTGCCGGCCCGCGACCTGAAGTCGGGGTTGTGGATGATCGGGTTTATGGTGTTTATGGCGCTCATGAGCCTGCTCGGGTCGTTTGGCTCGGGCGATGTGAACGTGATCCCCTTCCCGTTTGATACGATCATCGTGTTTGTCGGCGCGGTCGCGTTCTACTACTGGGGCGTGGCCTCGGCCTATCGGACTCAGAGCCTCGAGGACTACATGGGCGGACGCGACATGGACTTCTCGGACGCGAGCGCGTAAGGCTAAGACGCGAGGTGCCACCCTGCGCCGCGCTCCCCGGTTATCCCGGGGGGCCGCGTAGGGTGGCATTTTGTGTACGGGAGCCGCGTCGGTGGCGAGGCGCACCTGGCGCACATCTCTCAGCTCTCGCCTCGCAGGCGGCCGTGCGGCCGAAAGGGGCAGACGCTGCGCGAGTCTTCACAGCGAGCCGCCACTGCCGGGCCGCAAGGGAAAGTCCACGTTGGCAAACCGGTGCGGGAGCAGGTGAGGGGGCTGAGGCGCCAGACCCAGCGCAATCTTGGCCGCGAGTTCACCGATGGCTGGGCCGCGCTTAATCCCAAAGCCGCTGTCCCCGCAGGCCACCCACAGGCGCTCGCACACGGGTCCGATGAGCGGCCGCCGGTCTGGGGTGGCGCCGCAGAGCCCCGCCCACGACCGTCGCAGGCGGGCCCTCTCACCGCGAGAGGACAGCGCCAGCAGGCCTGCTGCCACCTCCTGTTCAAACTCGGGGTCTCCCGTGGTTCGATAATCGTCGGGATCATGTTCCCACAGCTGCGTTCCATCGCCGACAAGCAAGTTGTGCGGCCCATCCGGCACCAGATAGAGGTCCGTGGCCAAGTTCCGCACAATTGGCAGGTCATACCCACCTGAAATGTCGAGCGAAGCCAGTTGGGTTCGGTAAGGTCGGAACGGCAAGTCGATCCCGGCCGTCTGAGTCAGCTTGCGTGTCCACGTCCCCGCTGCCACCAGGACGCGGGCGGCATGGATCGGGTCGCCCGGGCCTTCGATCTGAACCTCCCGATCCTCGGCGTGCAGGCGCTGGACTCGGTATGACAGGCGCACCGCCAGGCCAAGCGCCTTAGCGCGGTCCAGCGCGGCGAAGGCGTAGGCGGTGGGATTGACATGCCAATCATCGGGTGTCCACACGCCATACAGCGTGTCGTCGACACGGTCCAGCTGGGGAAAGCGGCGCCGGATCTCCTGAATCGGCCACTCCTCTACGGGGATGTGGCGGCTGCGGAGGCTGGCGACGAGGTCTGCCATCACGGAGCGATGGGAAGCCGGGCCCAGCGACAGCATCCCGTCCTGCCGAATCATCGTCGGATCCCCGCTGGCGGCCTGGGCCAACCGAAACAGCTCCCGACTTCGCATAACCCAGCGCTGATCATCAGGATTAGCCACGAGGTCCGATACGATTCCGCCTGCCTTAGCGCTGCTCTCGCTGGCCGCCGCCGGCTGGGCTTCGAGCAGCAGCACCGATCCCTGACGAGACTCAACCGCCGCCAGCGCCGCCGCAACGCCCCAGACGCCACCGCCGATAATCACTAAGTCATACACCCAGAGACCTCCCGTTCCGCAACCTACTCGTGAGCGGCGCCGCCGCACGCCTGCGCCCCGGCCCGCCCCAGCCACCTTTAGTGTACAATCAGCAAGCGGCGCCCGCGCGTGCGCCCGGGTGGCACCCTCGGAAAATCTGCAAGGAGTGCGAGGCTCCCGACGCCCGGATCAGGTGGGCACAGCAGAGAAATCACAGGTGGGCGAAGGGCTCGTGATGTAGCGGGTGGAGTTGCCGCGCTCCTTCGGTCCGATAGGAAGAAGCCGGCGGCCGAGGTGTACTGGAGGCTTTCGCTGGACAACTTTATGATGCCAAGAGCTTTATAGGGGAGGCGCCGATGGATTTCTTCACCAAGGTCGCGGGGCGGCAGGAGGTGCCGACCCCCGGAAACGCCGTGGCCGCGCCAATCTTCCAGACGTCCGTGTATGCCTTCACAGATATTGACGAAGTCGATGCCCTCTTGGGCGGACAGCGCCAGGGATTTTCCTACACCCGCGGCGGCAACCCCAACTTCGACGCGCTTGCGCAGCTGACCGCGTCGCTGGAGGAGACCGAGGCGGCCGTGGTCACTGCCTCCGGTACGGCAAGCCTGCTGACGGCCATTATGGCACTCACCTCCGGCCCGGCCCGCATATTGCTGTCGCGGGAAATCTACGGAGGCACGGTCGGCATCAGCCGCAGCATCCTGGGCCGCTACGGTTGCCACATGGAGTGGGTGGACACCCACAATCTCCAGGAGCTTGAGGGAGCCCTGGACGGGCCGGAGACCGTACTGGTCGTGGAAAGCATTTCGAATCCGCTGGGTCGCGTCAGTCCGCTGGACGACATCATCACCTTGGCCCATCAGCACGGTGTGCCGGTGCTGGTTGACAACACCTTCGCGACTCCATTTCATGCTCGCCCCGCGACCTTGGGAGCCGACTTGGTTGCCCATTCGGTCACGAAATTTATGGGGGGCCACAGCGACCTAATCTTGGGCGTGGTGGCCGGCTCCCGGGCACGCATTGCGGAGGTAAACCGCATTGTGGACTCTGCGGGGTTCACGCCAGATCCGCTGGCCGCGTGGCTGGCTCTCCGCGGGGTGCGCACGCTGGCCCTCAGAATGGAGCGCTCCAGCGCTAACGCGCTTCAGCTGGCTGCCGCGCTGGAGGGCATGGCGGGTGTGCGCCGCGTGTACTACCCCGGCCTCTCGTCCCACCCCGATCACGAAGTGGCCCGGCGCCTGCTGTCGCGCGGGTTTGGGTCGATTGTGTCCCTGTCCGTGGACGGAGGCTATGCAGCCGTGCAGCGAATGGTGCGGCGCCTCCAGCTGGTGCGTTTCGTGCCCAGCCTGGGAGATATCGCCACGACGGTGTCGCATCCTGCGGTGGCATCGCACCGCGAGCTGTCGGCGGAGGAAAAGGCGGCCGTGGGAATTGATGACAGCGTGGTGCGGATCTCCGTCGGCATTGAACAGGTGTCGGACATCATCGCTGACTTTCGCCACGCCCTCTCCTAGCGGCACTTACTCCGTTGAGTCCACGCGAAGCGGAGAGGCCATGCCCGGCGCGTCGCCGCGCGGCTCCCCCTCGGGCCGGCGCACGACCGCATGGCACTTGGCCCACAGGAAGGGGCGGCGCCCGGGGCTTTGCGGTGCAGGAGCGCGCCGCGACACAATACGTGGCCGTTGCCCAGAGTCTGGATTCCACCCTATAAAACCCCGAGGGCTGTTGACGCCGGGGATGCCTTGGACAACTGGGCGCGGTGCCCGCCTTCCAAGCGGCTCCTCCGCCGCCAGCGTGCAAAATCCCCCATGCTATGATATGGGGAGATTCTCTTCGGGGCATGCGTTCAGCGGGATCCCGAAGGGCAGTAAGGGGGACCGCGGTGAAGGTTCAGATTGTGGCCGTGCCGTACGCCCACGACGTGGCTAAGTGGGGGTACGCGAAGGGTCCGGAATTTCACCTCCGCCACGGGCTGATTGACACGCTGAAGCAACATGGGCACACGGTGATGGACCCGGTCTGGGCGAACCTTCCCGTCTCGGAGCGCACGCGGGATGTGGTCACGAATCTGGGTCGGCTGAATCAATCCGAAAGCGATCTGGTGCTGCAGGCGTTCCAAGATCCGGAGACCGTGGTCCTGGCGCTGCAGGGCGACTGCACGCACGCGCCGGGCGTGGCGGGGGGCATCTATCGGAAGTTCGGCGGCGTTGGCATGGTGTGGTATGACGCTCATGGCGATATCAATACCATGGCCACGACCGAGACCGGTCGCTGGGGGGGGATGCCCTTTGCGGTGGCGCTGGGCTGGGACCTTCAGGACTGGCGTGAGGCCACCGGCCAGGCTGAGCCCATTCCCCCGCGGGCGGCAGCGCTGTTTGGCACGAGCGATCTGGATCAAGCCGAGAAGGCTGCCATCCAGCGGGAAGGGCTCATCCATCTCGATGCCCGCGCGCTAAATGCGGAGAGCACGCGTGTTGCACTGGCTCCGCATCGGCAGAACGCTCCGGCCTGGTATCTCCACATCGATATGGACGTGGCCGGACCAGAGGCGCCGGGCGTAAACACGCCGGCGCCGTATTGGCCGGAGCGCCAGGCGCTTATTGACTCCTGTCGGGCCACGGGCCGCACCGTGCCGGTGGTGGCCTTCTCCATCGCGGCGGTGAACCCGGACGGCGACCCCGAGGCGAAGTCGGCCCGTCTCGGACGCGATGTGGCGGTGGCTATTCTCGAGGGAATCCAGGAAGCGCGCGGTCTCTAACAAGTTTGACCGGGGTCCCAAGGAGGATGGCGGCATGCGCGTGCTGGGGGATCGATGGCTTCCGGATGAGCGCCCATTTGCCGAAAGTCAGGCGGAGTTGTGGGGAGACTTTTACTGCGACTCGGAGGTAGGTTGGCTTCGGTCGGTGCTGATGCACCGACCAGGTCCGGAGCTTGACCTTATTACGCCCAGCACCTATGACCAGTGGCTTTACGACGCCCCGGTTGACGCGGGACGCTTCCGCGCACAGTTTGACGCCCTCGTGAACGTCTACCGCGAGAATGGCGTGGTGGTGCATCTGATGGAAGGACAGCGGACTGATCGGCCGAATGCCGTCTACATGCGGGACTTGTACACGATGACGCCAGAAGGGGCCATCATTGCCCGACCGGCCACGCGCCAGCGCCGCGGAGAGGAGCGAGCCGTGGCGGCGAACCTCCTGCGGCTGGGGGTGCCGGTTTTAAAGACCGTGAACGGCAGCGGTCTGTACGAAGGCTCAAATGTGATGTGGATGGACCGGACCACCTGCCTCATCGGCACCAGCAGCCGGACCAACGCGGAGGGCGCTCGGCAGGTGATGCAAGAGCTTCGAACGCTGGGCGTCGAGACCATTATCCCTATCCAATGTCCGTACGGGCAGATCCACATCGACGGGTTCATCAGCGCTGTCGACTACCACGTGCTGGTTATCTCGCCGTGGCTCGCCACGTGGGATCTTCGGCGGACGCTGCTGGACCGCGGCTTCACCCTCATCGAGGCGGCGAATCTTGACGAAGTAGGGCGGCTGGGAACCAACTTCGTCGCCCTCGGGCCGCGCCGCGTGGTGATGCCAGAGGGATTCCCGGACAGTCAGGATCTTCTCGAGAAAAATGGCGTCGAGGTCATTACCATTCCATTTGACGAAGTGATGCGTGGCGGTGGCGCCGTCCATTGCATGACGGGGTTCATCAAGCGGGATCCCGCCGGCCCTCGCACTGACCGGGTGGGCTTCGCCACGTAATGCAGCGCTTTGGCGCCTTGCCGGTGCCGACCCGGTGTTGGCGTCTGTTCGTCTGAGAAGGGTGGGACTCACGGTGGCCTGGCCGGCTCACCGCCGGCATGGCGAGCAAGGCCGGCTCCGGCGACTTGGTGTCCAGGCCAGCTTGCGGAGGCGGCATCTTCACACCCCGGCTTTTGTGTTCCTGCGCTTCACCCAGGAGACCCACTCCGATTGGGGTCGTGTCACAGTGTCGGGGCCGGCGGGCCGGCGGCGCAGCTCTGTGTGGCGTGAGCAGGTGGAGAGGCGTGAGAGGACCGCCGGGCGCGGCGAGTGTGGGGCACCAGCGACGCTGGCGCGGAGGCGGAGGCAGGGCGTTGTCGCCAGGGATGCACGGGCAGACGGCCGGTCAGTTCCCCAGTGTCCTGAGGGATCTGCAGCAATAGCTGTGGGAGCGCGGTTTCCGGGAGGAAGCCGCCCAGCAGTTGCCCGCCTTCGGTCCTGATAGCGATCGGGGTTCCATGCTGCACGAGGGGGAATGGCCGGCTTCGAACAGCTGGCGGCGGCCGCCATCCACGCTGTGCCGCTGGCCGGGGCCACGCCGCAGCACAGCGGCCCCTCGCCTGCTATACTGGGCAAGCGCCAGTCTCTTTTCGTCTGGCCTGTAGGAGGAGTCGCATGCCGTTCGCCGTGCTCGAGCCCGTGGACGCCGACAATTGGCTCACCTGCATCCAGCTCCAGGTGGATGACGCTCAGCGGCGCTTTGTCGCCAGCAATGTGTTTTCCCTGGCCCAGGCCAAAGTGTTTGACCGCTATGTTCCGCTGGCGATCTGCGACGGGGAACATCCCGACGTTATGGTGGGCTTTGCTATGTACGGGCCGCATTTGCCCTCACTGGTGCCATGGATTGACCGCCTGATGATCGACCGCCGATTTCAGGGCCGCGGCTTTGGCCGGGCCGCGATGCGCGAGCTCATGGCGCGCATTCAGCGGGAGTGGCCCGGCCCCCTGCGCATCTCCTACGATCCCGACAATCGGGCGGCTGAGGCCCTCTACGCCTCGCTGGGCTTTGAACTCACCGGGGACATGCTGGAGGGCGAGCGGGTCCGCGAGTGGCGGCCGCCAGGCGGTGCAGGGGCGGGTGCGTGAAGGTGCGGCTCCAGCCGCGCACGCCGGCGTGGGCCGCGGAGTTCGCCCGCGCGCGCGGCCGGCTGGCGGCGGCTTTCGGCGATGAGCTCCTGGCCATTGAGCACTTTGGCAGCACCGCCGTGGAGGGTCTGCCCCGCCAAGCCGGTGATTGATGTGCTGGCCGTGGTGCGCGACATCCGATGCGTTGACGGGCTGCCGGCAGCCGTCGCGGCCCTGGGGTACACCGCCGCGGGGCCGTGGGGCATCCCCGGCCGGCGGCTGTTTCGCAAAGGCGGCGCCGGGCGCACGCAACATCTGCACGTGTATCGGGTGGCAGACCCCGACATCGATCGCCTTCTGGTGGTCCGGGATTATCTCCGGGGGCACGCGGACGAGTGCGCCCGCTATCCGGCTCAAAAGCAGGAGTTATCGGCGGATTACCCCGACACGCGGGAGTACAGCCCGGCCAAAAAAGCTTACGTGGCCGCCCTGGAGCAACGCGCGCTCGCTTGGGCCCAGGCGGGACGCGCGCCCTCGGGTGATGACTCCGCCTAACCCGTCAGCAGGCGCCGTTCAGGGATGTACCGTCGCTAGGTCGGCGAAGTACGTGTGGTATACCCCTCGGTCCCATGTCAGCAACTGCGAAGCACAAACGCGAGCGGGGCCCCCAATGAGAAAGTCTGCCAAGACGTGTCGGGGTCCACTCAACGGCGCCGGGCAGGTGTCGCACCGGATGTGCGGCTGCTTCGCACCGCAGTGAGGGCAGTCATATCTCCCCCCGTTCCACCGGCGCTCCGCCAGGTAACGCGTCCAGGCGAGGGCCGCCCGCTCCACGGCTGCCCGTGGCATCGTGAAGTCAACGTCGATGGACAGCGCTTGCAGGATCTGCATGGTATCCGCTGGCGAGGCCACGGCAAGCAGTTCCCCGTAGACCATGCCGCTTACGATCACCGGGCCCCCTGCCAACACCTCCGCCAGCCGGACAGCCGCCTGGTCTGCGCGCGGACCACCCAACAAAATCTCCGATCGGACATTTGTGTCCACCGCAGTCCCTGTCACTCCTCGATCGGCCCCCGGAGATCAGCGACCAGGTTTTCCCCTCGTCGGCTCACCACTGCGCAAACCGCCGGGCAGGACAGCGAGGTCTGACGCATCCGGTCGGTCCGAGGGTCTGTGGGACCATACGCCACGGCAGGCGTGGGCGTCCCGCGCTGCCACCGCACCGCCGCCAGCGATGCCAGGGCTCGGGCCATCCGCCCCCCTGCGGCACGGATCCGGGCTCCGCGTGAACGGGGGCGATCTGCGCCGACATGCACGAGTCCACCTAGCCCAAAATCCTGCGTCGCGACTTTAGAGCGTGCACTGACTTGGCAAGTTGGCGAGCCAGCGAGCACGCCGCGCTATAATTGTGCTCACAGAGGTTCGGCGTGTGCCGCCAGCTCATGGTGAAAGGGGCTTATTGGGTGTGGGATTTAACGCAGACCATCCGTGAGGACCTGGCCATGTATCCGGGCCAGCCGGCGCCGGTGCTGCACCACTTCGCCGAAGCGGCCCGCGATGGCTACGGCCTGTCCGAGTATCGCTTCTGGAACCACGTGGGGACGCACATCGACGGGCCGCTGCACTTTTTTGCGAACCGCCCCTCCCTGCACGAGTATCCGCTGGAGCGCTTCATGTGCCCCGCGCACGTGGTGCACGTGGGATCGGCCGCCGCCGTGAGCGTCGACTTGCTGGTGGCACAGCTGGGGCGAGACTGCCACCATCGGGCGGTGGTGCTGGACACCGGCGCGCACGCGCGGTGGAACACCCCGGCGTACTTCGGGCCCTTTCCGGTGCTCACCGAGGAGGCGGCCCACTGGCTGGTGGATCGCGGCGTGCAGATGCTCGCACTGGACGCGCCGTCCGTTGATCCCGTAGACACGGAAACGTTTCCCTTGCATCGCATTCTCTTGGGCGGCGACTGCTTGATCTTAGAAAACCTGGCCTACACCCCGGAGCTGCCCGATGTGTTCCGCCTGGTGGCGCTGCCGATCAAGGTGGCGGGCAGCAATGGGGATCCGGCGCGGGTGGTAGGGCTGCCCCTCTGATGTCGCCGGTCACCGGCGCCCGGCTCGACCTATCGCGGCCGCGGTGCTGGCGCTGCGGCGGCGGGTGGGCTTTTTGGGCGATCGCCTCCCGGGGGGTGCGGCCTCCCTCATGCAGGCCGCGTCGACGGGGCTGCAGGGACAGCATGCCGCGCGCCGCCCTGCTGTCCCTGCACGCGGGCGTGGCGGGCGTAGGCCCGACAGCCTGGGAAGATCCGGCCCTCGTGCAGCTGTGGGGGCCGCGCTTCAGTGTGTTCGTGGTGCCGGCGCGCGCCAGCCGCTGGTGTGGACCGTGCCGCCGCCGGCCATGACCGCGGCATCCGCGCGCCTGGAGCTTAGCCGCCGCTACGTATGTGTATGGGCCCACCACTCCCAGTGCCTTCAGCCAGTGGGCGGGCCTCCCCGCGCGGTCGGGCGCCCGGGCCTTTTGGGCCATAGCCAGCGAGCTGATGCCGGTGGCCACCCCTATCGGGGAGGCGTGGATGCTGGCCCGGGATGAAGAGGCGGCGCGGGCGCCCGCCACACCCCCCGCCCCGGCGCGGCTTCTGCCCAGCGGGGATCCTTTCCTGCTGAGGCAGGGAGCGGACCGGGCGCTGTTGGTGCCGGACGCCGCCCAGCGGTCAGCGCTGGGGCCGACCCGCGCGTGGCCCGGAGGCGTGCTGCTTAAGGGCGAGCTGGCGGGCACCTGGCGCCGGTCGGGGGCCACGGTCGCGGTGGAGCCGTGGCGCGGGCTCGCGGACTCCGAGCGCGAGGCCATCGCGGCCGAGGTGCCGGCGCTGCCGCTGGCCGGCCCGCTCAAGGTTCAGTGGGTGGGCCCGGCGGCTCCGTAGGGGTCGAGGCGGCGCAGGTATTCTCCAACCATGGGCTCGATCAGGGCCCACTCGCCGCGGCCGGTGTGTTCGATCCCTCCCTCGTTCTCCATCCAGCGCGGGGCGCGCTGCACGGCGTGGCTGTCATCGCGGCGCCCCGCATAGGGGCCGCGCCCGGCGCGCTCCCAGCGCTCCGCCCACAAGTTGTGGATTTTGCCCAGCGTGTCTTCGAAGGCGAGGCGCCCATCGCCTTCGGCCGCTTCGGCAGCGCCGCGCAGCAGCGCCCGGAGCCCCATGTGGTTGGCCGTGCACATGGTTTCATACGGGTGCCCTCCGGTGAGCGACAGGAGGCGCTTGGCAATCGCTGAACACGACCCCCGTGAGGCGGCGGCGTCCCGCAAAACGACCTCCGTTTATGCTGACGGCCTGCGCGTTTAGGCGGCATCCGGTGCCGCGGCTTGGCTGAGGCGCGCCTGGCGGTACAGCACGGCGGAGGCGGCGGCGGCCGGGAGGCAGAGGGTGAAGAGGGCCGCCGGCCCCAGCGCCTGGTAGGCGGCCCCGCCGAGGCCGTAGGCCAAAAACGTGCCCAGCCCCTGCACCATGCCAAATAGGGAAAAGTAGCCGCTCTGCTGGCCCTCGCGCGGCAGGGTGCCCATCAAGGCCATGATTTGGCTGATGCTGAACACCTCGCCCACGCTCAGCAGGATGATGGCGAGCGTCCAGCCCAGGATGGTTTGCGAGAGCCCTCCCACGAGGAGGCCACCCAGCATGAGGAAGCCCGCATACCCGTACCAAGGCGACTTGACCTTCGCGAGCCAGTGACTCACTACCAGTTGCAGGGCAATCACAATGACCATGTCCATCGCCCCGAGAATGCCGTACAGCTCGGCCCCATGGGGGAAGTGGCGGGAAAGATCCAGCGGGAGGTTGGATTCAAACTGCATCTCCACGGCCACCCACAGCAGCAGGGAGCCCATCAAGAGCAAAAACGGCCGGTCTTGCTTTAGGATCGCCCAGGGGGTTGACGCGGGCGCCGCCTTGTTCGCCCGCGTGGGGGCGGCCGCGTCTCGATAGGCCCAGCCCACTAAAAGCGCCATGGCCAGGTATCCCGCGCTGGCGACGATAAACGGCAGCCGGGAGGCGCCGGCGTGCAGCAGAAAGGCGGAAAAGGGTAGCGCGGCGGCCATGCCCACGTTGTTGAGCCAGTGGACGTAGTTTTGCACCGTGCCCCGATGCTGCGGCGGCACGCCCAGGTTGGCCAATCCGCGCACGTTGGCATTCACGGTCGCCGCGCAAGCGCCCACCACCACCAGCAGGAGCGCCAGCACCACCAGGTTGGATTGAAACGCCATCAGGGCGAGGGCGGCGGCGGTGACTCCGCCCGCCAGGACATACATGGGCACGAGGCCCCACCGGTCTGAGGCCAGGCCGCCCACGAACGAAAGGCCGGCGCTGGACAGAAACCGGAGAGACAAAAGCCCTCCCGCCACGGCGATGGCCAGGCCCAGCGTGTGGGTGAAGTAAATCGTCATGAAGGGATACAGCATAAAGGCGGCCGCCGGCGTCACCAGCGACGCGGCCAGCAGCACGGCGGTGCGGGGACTCCAAATTTGGCGGAGCTCCTGCCGCATCGACGGGCGAGAGCCTTTCGCGGATGCCTCGGGCTGACTTGTCATGATTCATTCACTCCATTTAGCCATGAGTGCGTGCCCGTTGAAGCCACGTGCTATAGCGTGAAGGTTACCACAGGTGGGTGGGCGGAGACCGTTTGCCTGCGGACTTGCGGAGGCGCGGCGGCAAGCTTGCAAGGACAAGAGATCTATAGTGGGCCAGTGGCTCTGATAGCCTGGGGGCATCGGGCAGGGATGAGCGCGGAGAAATTTGGGAGGGATGGGAAGGAGGCAGCGCTAATGAGCGAGGAAACGGCAGGGAGCGCCAGCGGCGCAACCGAGGCCAGCCAAGGAGGCAGCGGCACGGGCCTCAGGGGTATGGACTTGCGGCAGCTGACGTGGTGGATTTTGGCCCTGCCGCTGCTGATGGGCACGGCGGTCGTGACCCAAAATCTCTATCTGCTGGACTACAGCCATGTGATGGCTGGCATGCTGTGGACCGGGGCGGATTTGTTTTTGGGCTTCATTTTGGGTCCGGTGCTGCGCCGCCTGACCCCGGGCCAGCGCAAGCACCTGCTGGCGTATCTGGTGCCCAAGACGCTGCTGTACATGCCCACGGTGGCGTTCACGAGCGTGGTCGGCGGATGGTTTCTGGCCCACATGTTTGGGTTTCTGGCGCCGGGGAGCCCCGAGCAGGCGTGGGTGGGGGTGGCCATTTTGGTATCCATCGTGCTGGTGGTGCAAGGAGGCGCCATCAGCTGGAACGAGTGGCGCATCGCGGGGGAGCTGTCCCGGCCCGAGCCCAACCTCGCCCGGCTGCAGCGGGCCAACACACTGGTGTTGCGGTTGGCGGCGGTGCAGGGGTCGCTGCAGGTGCTGATTGTCCTCATCATGGCGCACCTGACTGTCGGCTAGCAGCGGTGAGCCGATCCCGCGCCCCGCATGACTGGTACCATGCGGGGGGAGGGGCGAGGTAGCCATGCGCGGCATCAGCGAGCCGGTCGTGTTTCACTGTGATGCCGATGCGTTTTTTGCGGCCTGCCACATTGCGGAGGATCCCTCCCTGGCCAGCGTGCCGATGGTGGTGGCTGGCGATCCGGCCGAGCGCCATGGGATTGTGCTGACCGCCAGCTACCCGGCAAGGCAGTACGGGGTGCGCACTGCCATGCCGCTCCAGGCGGCGCGGAGGCTTTGTCCGGCGCTTGTCGTCGTGAGGCCCGCCCCCGACCTTTATCGAGCGCGCTCGCGCCAGATGCGTGCCGCGCTGCCCCAATTCTCGCCCCTCGTGGAGCCCCTGTCCATAGACGAGGCGTGGCTGGACATGACCGGGGGCTGGCACCTGTGGGGATCGGACCCCGTGGCGGCGGCCGCCGCACTCCAAGCCGCTGTGCGTGACGCGTGTGGCATCACGGTCAGCGTGGGCGTGAGTGCCAACAAGATGCTGGCCAAGCAAGTGAGCGACTGGAGCAAGCCAGCCGGCATCACCGTGCTGTGGCCCGAGGAGGTGCCAGAGCGGCTGTGGCCCCGGCCTGTGGCCGAGCTTTACGGGGTGGGCCCGCATGGGGCGGAGCGGCTCCACACCGCCGGCGTGGACACCATCGGCCAGCTGGCCAGTCTGGATGACGAGCGGCTCGGCCGCTGGCTAGGGGCCAGCGGCCCACGGCTTCGAAGCCGGGCCCGCGGCCACGATTCAGCGCCGGTGGTGCGGCCATCCGCCGGCGACGCGCGCTCGGTGGGTGCCGAAACCACACTGCCGCGCGACCTATCGGCGGCCGCGGAGGCTCGTCCGGTGCTGCTGGCGCTGGCAGACCACGTGGCCAGCCGACTTCGGGCGAGCGGATTTAGGGGCCGCACCGTCACGCTGAAGTACAAGACGCGCCGCTTTGTCAGCCATACGCATCAGATGCAGCTCGCCGCGGCCACCTGCTACACGGATGATGTGTATCAGGCAGCCATCCAGCTATTTCTCAGCCGGCCGGACCCATCGCCGGTCCGGCTGCTGGGCATCACCGTCAGCGGGTTTGCCGTGAGCCGGCAGGCTCAGCTGGACTTTGGCGAGGAGGGCGGCGGCGACCAGCGGGAGGCGGCGCGGGCCGCGGCCGTGGACCGCATTCGGCAGCGCTTTGGCGCCCATGCCATTGGCCGGGCCCGCCTGCTGGCGGAGGCGCCGGCCCTGGGCGGATCCTCGTTTGAGCGGGACGAGAGCGGCGAGGAAGTGACCGGCCGCAGCACGCCCAAGACCTGAGACCGAGATAGGTTGACCTAGGCCGACCTAGGCCGATAGGAAGAAAGAAGGGATCGGCGTGAACCAGCCGAAGGGATTGGTGTACTTCATCTGCACCGGCAATTCAGCACGCAGCCAAATGGCGGAAGGGTTTTTCAACGCACTGGCTGGGAGCCGCCTGCGGGCTGAGAGTGGCGGCTTAGAGCCGTCGGTGGTGAACCCGCTGGCCATTCGCGCCATGGCCGAAGTCGGCATTGACCTCAGCGGCCACCGCTCCAAGCCCATTGATGTGGCGCGGCTCCATGCCGCCGAGATGGTGGTGACGCTGTGCGGCGATGCGGAGGAGCGGTGCCCGGTGACGCCGGCGCACGTGCGCCGGCTGCACTGGCCGCTGGCCGATCCCGCGCGCGCCACGGGAACAGAGGATGAGCGGCTCCAGGTATTTCGCACCGTGCGCGACCAAATTCGGGAGCGCGTGACGGAGCTCCTGACAGAAGGAGTAGCTCCGGCTTAGCGCCGAGCCACTCCCGGGTTCATGGAGCCAAGGGCGATGCCTGGGCCCCTAGCCGCCGGACGAGCTAGATCCAGTTGCGGGCGGCGTGTAGTCGCTGCCCACGGTGATTTTCAAGTCCCATGGCGTGGTGTGGTACGCCGTGAACTGCACCGTGCTGTTGCCCAGCATTTTTTGCAGGGAGGTGTCGAGCCACTTGTCGCCGGAGGTGTTCAGGATGACGGATCGGTGGTGGGTGTGGGTGTTGGCCCAGCCCACGCCCACGACGGTGTAGCCCGCGGCCGTCAGCCGGTTGGCCAGCGACTGCGCCGGCGCCAGCGACGAGGTACCGCTGTCGACGTAAATCTTGAGCGACTTTCGCTGGGTCGCGGTGAGCGGCTGCGCCAGCAGGACATTTTGAATCACCACCGACGCCAAGTGGCGGCTGTAGGTCCAGTTGTCCAGCACCCCGGACAGCAGGGCGTCGTGGTTTTGGGTGGCCTGGCCCGGCACGGTGCCATAGCGCACCGTCGACAGGTTAATTTGCTTTGAGAACAAAGCCAGCGACAGCATTTGCGGCGTGCTGAGGTTGGTACTGACCATGTTGGAAAAGTCGCTGACCAACTTGGGAATCAAAGGGATGTTTTTTGGCTGCAGCAGCTGATGCGCAATGTCCTGCAGCACGGTCTGCTGCTGTTGAATGCGGCTGATGTCGCCCTGCTGCGTCTGGCGGAAGCGCGTGAACGCCAGCACCTGCCACCCGTTCAGCCGCTGCACGCCGGCCTTCAAGTCAATGCCCAACTTGCCGCCGGACGGCTGGTACACCTCCGCATGGGGCACATCCACGACCAAGCCGCCCATGTCGTTGATGAGCTTCGGAAACTGAAACATGCTGAGGTAGGCG
Source organism: Bacillota bacterium (assembly GCA_021846505.1). GTDB lineage: Bacteria > Bacillota > Sulfobacillia > Sulfobacillales > JAIMBI01 > JAJZWV01. Next base: position 48,709 of record JAJZWV010000007.1, on the reverse strand, counting down.
TAGTAGTCCACCGGCACGTGAAACGTCGATTGCACCACCTGCACGGCTTCCGGCAATCCGCCCACGTACGCGGCTTCCGCAATTTTCGTGACGCCCACGCCCGGCAGGTTGACCAGCGTGTCCCGCGGGATGGACAGCACCCCCACCTGCTTGGTGGTTGGATCAATCGAGAGCAAAATCATCGTGTCCGTGCGGTTGCGCGCGTTTTTGTTCGTGATGAGCTTGCCGTTGGCGCCCGTCTGCAGGGAGCTGCCCATCAGCAAAATCGTGATGCGATGGCGAAAGGCGTGAAATTGCGGGCTGCTGTTTTTGGGCGGTGTTCCCAAAGCATGCAAGCCCAGCAGGTAGTTTTTCGCCGCGAATGCAGATGCGCCCAGTACCAGCACCGCCGCGAGAACCGCCATCATTCTCCCGGGTCGGAATCGCCGGCGCACGGTCCGCTTCTGGCCGTCCATTGTCCACCTCCCGTATCTGACACAGTGTAACGCATGAACGGGCGGAAAGGTTATGCCGGATTGATCCAGGCATCCGTGCGGGAGTGCTCCGGCGCATGCTATAGTGGATCCAAGAGGGTGGATTGTGCAAGTCGCGGGCTGGGCGCTGGGCCTTGCGGCGACAGCGGGGACGGTTTTTGTATCGCGATGCCAGTCGCTGCGGCCGCGGGTTCGTGCAGGCGATGAGCTTGGTGCGGCAGCTGGGCGGCGTCTCTGTCATCTGGGTGTCCCGGCTGGTGACGACCCATCACGCATTCACCCATCCGCTGTTTGGTGCCGTGCGGTCCCGATTCCACATGGCAAGAGGCTGCCACCAGCTCGGGCTGACCATGGTGTGGTAGACTGCAATGGCAAACCGTTCCAGGAGGCTCTGGCCGCTAGGAGAGAATGAGTCAGGCGAAACGTGGGGTGCTCATCATTACTTCGGTGCCGGCATTTTCCCGATCCACTCGGCTCCCGCGAACCGGTCTAAACATTGTGGTGGTGGGAGGCGGCAGTGCCTACACCGGGGAGCTGCTCACGGGCCTCTTGGCGGATGGAGCGCTGCCCGTGGAGCGCGTGCTGCTGCTCGATGTGCCCGCCGGCCGCAGCAAGGTCGAAGCCATGGCCGCCTTTGGGCAGCGGCTCGCGGCCCGTGCGGGGCGGGGCGCGGCCGTGGAGAGCGCTCTGGGCGGCGATGCGCCGCATCCCTTTGCCGGCGCCGACTTCGTGCTGATGCAGTATCGGGTGGGGGGCCTGGCGGCGCGAGCGCTGGACGAGCACGTGCCGCTCCGCCATGGCGTCGTGGGCCAAGAAACCGTGGGGCCTGGCGGATTCGCCAAGGCGCTCCGCACCGTGCCGGTCGCGGTCGAAATGGCCGAGCGCATCCGCGCCGAGGCCCCCACCGCGTGGCTGCTGAATTTCACCAATCCGTCGGGGCTCATTACTGAAGCCATCACCGCGGTGGCCGGACCCCGGGTGATGGGGCTGTGCAACGGGCCGTACATCACCCGGCGCCTGGTGGCCGAGGGGCTAGGCGTCGACGTCTCCCGCGTCGCCCTGGACGTCGTGGGATTGAATCACCTGTCGTTTGCCCGAGTGTTTTTAGATGGCGCCGACGTCACCCCGGCGGCGCTGGGCGGGGCCGGCGCGCTGGACCCGACTTGGGCGTCGCGGCCGGAGGTGCCCTCCAACCAGTATGGACCGGCGCTGGCCCAAGCGCTGGGCCGGGTCCCCAGTGCGTACCTGCGCTACTACTGGCAGCCCGACGAGATGCTGGCGGAGCAGCAGGCGGACGTGGCCTCCGGCCGCGGCACCCGGGCAGACTTTCTCATGCGGCTGGAGCCCGCGCTGTTTCGGCACTATCGCGACGCGGAGCAGGTGGACCTGCCCCCGGGCCTTTCCGAGCGCGGCGGCGCCTTCTACTCAACCGTGGCCGTGGAGCTGATGCGCGCGCTGGCGCAAAACCAGCCGGTCGAGTCCGTGGTCAACGTCCCCAATGGCTCGGTGCTTCCGGAGCTGGAGGCTTCGGCGGTCATTGAAGTGTCGGCGCTGGTGGACGGGCGCGGCGCGCGCCCGCTGGCAGTGGGCCCGCTGCCGGCGGCGGCCGCGGGTCTGGTGCAGCAGGTCAAAGCTTACGAGCGCCTGACTATTAAAGCCGCCCTGGCGGGGTCGCACTCGCTGGCGCTGGCGGCGCTCCTCAGCAATCCGCTGGTGCCCAGCCGGAAGGTGGCCGAGCGGCTCTTGGCTGACTTGCTGGAAGCCCACGCGACCTACTTGCCCAGGTTTCGGGGCGCCTCGTGAGCCGGCTGTACGTCGGCGTGGATGGCGGGGCCACCAACACGGTGGCGCTGGTGTCGGATGGCCGCCGCATCGTGGGGCGGGGCACGGCTGGGCCGTCCAACCACCAGGTGGTGGGCATGGCGCCTGCTGCAGCGGCGGTGGCGGCTGCCGTGGCGGCGGCGCTGTCGGAAGCCGGCGGCAGCCCGGCGGACGTGGCGGCGGCGGTGCTGGGCATGGCCGGCGCCGATTTTCCCCAAGACGTGGAGGGGATCCGGGCCGCGCTGTCGGCGCTGGCGTTTCCCTTTGCCATCGTCAATGACGCCGAGATTGCCCTGACGGCGGGCCTGACCGGATCCGGGCCGGCTGCAGTGCTGGTGCTGGCCGGCACCGGCACCAATGTGCTGGGGCGCCACCGCGATGGCTGGGCGTTTCACATTGGGGGCCTGGGCTATCCCCTGGGTGACCTCGGCGGGGGCGGCGACTTGGTGAAAATGGCGCTGCACCGGGCTTTTCGGGCGGCAGAAGGCCGGGGTCCGGCCACGAGCCTGACCCAGGCGATTCCGGCGGCGCTGGGCGTGGCCGATTTTGGGGCGCTGGCCGAGGCGCTGTATTTTGGCCGCATCGATGAGTGGGTATTGGGGTTGCTCGCTCCACTAATTTTTCGGGAGGCGGCGCGCGACCGGGTGTGCCAGGATCTTTTGGTGGCGATGGGCACCAGCTTGGGCGAGTCCGCCGGTGCAGCCGTGTCGCGCCTCCAGGCGCACGACCCTGCCGCAGAGTCCGTGGAGGTGGTGCTGGCAGGGTCGCTGTGGTTTGGGGATCACCCACTGCTGCAGGATGCGTTTCACCTGGCCCTGCACCGGGTGTCGGCCCGGGTGTGGACCCACGTGAGCGCGGTGGAGCCGGTGGTGGGGGCGCTCATGGCGGCGGTGGGGGGCGGCGGTGCGGCAGCCGCGCTGCGGGAGCAGTTTCTGCCGCCGGCTTAAGCAACCGGAATGCAGAGGAGGCGCTGGCGTTGGCGTACAAAGTGGTACCGGGCCGCCCCCCGCAGGATCCATGGGGCAGTGGGCTCCGGGTGCGTGACTGGGAAGCCTGGTACGACGATGCCGGGCTCCGATTTGGCTGGATCCAGGAGACTGACCAGCGGGTGGGCGCCATCACCTGGGTGGGTGACGAGGTGACGCAGGTGCTGGGCCTCAACGCCGATGAGCCACCGGAAGAGGCCAGCGAAGCGGCGCTGATGTGGATCAAGCCGCGGGTGGTGGCGGCGTACAGCTTTCAGCCGGGCGTGCAGGCGGCTGGCCGGCGGCAAGCGCTGGAGGCCGCGGGCGAGATGTTTCAGATGCGGGCACGGCTCAGTCCCCCGGCGGAGCCCCGCCCGGCGGAAGCGGCGCCGGTGTCGGCGGGAGACGCCGAGACGGTGGGACGCCTGTACGATCAGGTGTTTGCCACGAAGGGTGGGCGGCGCGTGGTGTGGCAATTTTTTGACCGACACGCCGGCAGCCAGGGCTACCTGTGGCGGCACCAAGGGCGCGGCGTCGGGTTTTATGCCGACCGGGTGAATCCCAATCGCGACGTGCAGGTGGTGTGGCTGGGCGTGCTGCCCGACCTGCGCCGGCAGGGCTTCGGCGTGCGGCTGGCGGGAGCCGGATTGGGGGCGCGGGCGCGCACAGGCTGGCTCCAAGCCGTGACGCAAGTGGCATCCAGCAACTCGGCTGGCCTGCGATTGGCTGAGGCGCTGGGGTTCAGCTGGGAGTGGACCAAAACCCGGCTGGAAGCCGGCTAATTTTAGAGCCGGCTTCCAGAGGGCAGGGACGGGTCGCCGGCCGGCACCACGCGCGCAAACGATCCATCGAGCGCGGCCAGGAAGGCGCCCGCCACGGCGCGCGCGGGAATGTCTGCCCCAGCATAGGCGAGGGCGCGCGTGGCCGTGGCATCGGCCACCACCCAGTTCGTGAACGACAGGTCGCGCGCGGCCCGCACCGTGGTGTCGACGCACATGTGGGTCATCATGCCCGCGATGACCAGGGTGTCCACCCCCCGCGACTGCAGCCATGTGGCAAGTGCGGTGCCGCGAAACGCATTGGGATAGTGCTTGGTCATCACCACTTCGCCGGGTGCGGGCGCCACCGCGGGGTGGAACGCGAGCCCCTCCGTGCCCGGCAGGAAAAACGTGGCGCCCGGCGCCTTGGACTCGTGGCGCACATGCACGACCGGCCAGCCCCAGCTCCGAAAGCGCGCCAGCACGGCTCCGGCCACCTCGGCGGCCCGCTCGGGCTCCTCCAGCGGCATCCGCCCGCCGGCAAAGTAATCCTGCTGGATATCGATGAGCACCAGCGCGGGGGCGCTCATGGGCGGCCCTCCGGCGACGTCAGCGCCTCCGGGCCCACCGCGAGGCCAATCTTGCCCACATTTTGGTTGGCCTCCATCCGCCGGTGCGCGTCAGCGGCGTCAGCCAGCGGAAACATCTGATCCATCACCGGGCGGATGCGGCCATCAGCCCACAGCGGCCAGACATGGCGCACGACGGCTTGCGTCAGCGCCATCTTTTCCTCCAGCGGGCGGCTTCGGAGCGATGTTCCGGCAATGGAAGCGCGCTTGGCCATCAGCTGCGACAAGCTCACCGGCGCCGCATTCCCGCTCATCGTGCCGATGATGATGAGGCGACCACCCAGGGCCAGCGCCTGCACGTTGGCTTCCAAGTAGCTGGCTCCCACAAAATCAAGGATGGCGTCGGCGCCGCGGCCCTGGGTTTCCCGCCGCACGAAGTCCAGGAAGGGCTCGGCGCGGTAGTCGCACACCGCATCGGCTCCCACCGCCCGCACCTGGGTCATTTTCGCGGCCGAGCAGGTGGACAGCACGCGGGCGCCCAGATGGTGGGCCAGCTGCACCGCGCTGGTGCCTACGCCGCTGGCGCCCGCGTGAATCAGGACGGTGTCGCCCATCGACAGGCGGACTTGCTGCAAAGCGTCATAGGCCGTGAAGAACGCTTCCGGCAGCGCCGCCGCCTCGGCAAACGTGAATCCCGGCGGCATCGGCATCACCATCCGCTCGGGCGTGGCCACGCGTGTGGCATAGCCGCCTCCGGGCAAAAGGCCCATCACCGGGTCGCCCACGGCCACCTGCGTCACCCCCGACCCGATCGCCGCCACGCGCCCGCTGAACTCCAAGCCTAAAATTTCGGTGGCCGGGCGCGGGCCCGGCGGGGGATAGGTGCCCCGGCGCTGCAGCAAGTCCGCCCGATTGACCGCGGTGGCTTGCACGTCGACCAGCACATCGGTTGGGCCTGGGGTGGGATCGGCGGCGTCTGCCAGGCGCAGCACGTCCGGCTCGCCATACTCAGTCAGCACAATGGCGCGCATAACACCCTCCCTGCGGCGATGCCGCCGAATTTGTTGGAGGCAGTATAGCGCGCGCGGCGCGCTAAAAAACGCGGGCGCGGTAAACGCTACGCGGAGATGCGCAAGGCATCTCGGGAGGTGAAGCGATGGCCGGGCGACAAGTCATCAAGTGCAAGGTGGCCGAGTGCTTCCACTGGGCCAGCGGCGACAACTGCGACCTGACGGAAATCTGGGTGCAGAAGTCAGCGACCGCCCACGGCGGCGGACTCTCGAGCGCTGCCGGCGGAGCCGGCACGCTGCAGGAGCGCGACACCTTCTGCGCGAGCTTCGATCCGAAGCACTAACGGCCGGCCAGGGCACCGCTAGCTGCGGTGCCCTGGCCTTTCTTTCTATCCACTCTCCCTCTATTCACAGCAAGGCCGCCGGGCCTCAGGGCCGCTCGAGCGTGGCTATCGCATACGCCAGCTGAAATCCCATTCGCTCCACGTTGCGCTGTGAGGCCGACCCCGGGTCCGTCTCGATGGTGGCCAGCGCCTTGCCCCTCTCTTGAGCCGCTCGGAGCCGCCAGTCCAAGAGCGCGGCCTGCAAGCCGCGGCGCCGGTAGGTCGGCCGAGTGGCGGCGGCAAAGAGGCACGCCACGTTGCCCACTAAATCCAGCATCCCGCCCGCCGCCGCCTGTCCGTCCTGCAGCGCGATGACCGGCATGGCCCCCTCCAGTCGGAAAAACGTGCGGGCTGCCGTCAAGTCGACCTCGGGGCCGAGATCGTCCGCGTCGGCAAACCCGCCTTCCACCGCCCGCGCCCAAGTAAGCTCCTCCTCGGGCGTGTGCGCGGGCCGGACGCGCTCATCGGGAGCGGCGAGCGGGGAGTGCCAGGCTCGAAGATCCAGCACCCAGCGGTGCCCAAAGTCTGTCAGGCGATAGCCGCGGGCAGCGGTCAGCTCCAGCGCGGTCGGATGGGCCAGCGATATCACGCTGACGACCGACGGATGGCTGTGGGCCTCGAAGAATGCTTCCACGGCGTCCAGCGCTTCAGGCGTTGCGGGCCCAAACAGGCCCAGCCCGATGGCGTCATTGAGGGGAGAGGTGGGCCCGCCGTAGAGCGCGGCAACGTCGTCCCGCGCCAGGAGGTCACTTGGCTGATCCGGGGCCACCGAGCGCAGAGCGGCCAGCAGGCGTGGAAGCGCCTCGGCCGCACCAGACTCCAGATGCCGAGCGAGCTCCGCGGTCAGGGCCAATGCCATGGGAAGCGCCCTCCTTTTCACACCCTGGGAAGCTAGCGGTCATCCGCTCTTCGCGGGGGAGCAGTCAGATACGTGGCCAGCCAGGCCCCTCTGTGGCAGAGTGGTCGTGGGCGAGGCGAGCTTCGGACGGCCCCACCAGCGCCGCGCCCACCCGAGAGGGCGGCTGGCACCCTATAGGGCCGATGTCCAAAGCGCCGCCTCTGGGGGCGCGGCAACCTCGGGAGCAGAGCCTGCCGGGCTTTGAGGCGGCCCGCCACGGCGTAGGTCGTGGCGGGCCGAACCGGGCCCAAATGACCTGGCGTGGTGCCCACGCAGCATGCTGCGGCGATAGAAGCCAATGGCCTTGGTCACGAGGATATGGCGATCGCATGCCGCACAATGCCGGATCTCATCATCGGAGCAACCGACCAGACCGACATCACGGACGTGGAAGCAGCGCCCGTACGCGGCGGCCAACTGGCTAGTGAGCCGAGAGGTTTTCATCCAACCGGCGTGTCATGAGCGAGCAAGCAGATGGCGCTCACGATCGGCGGCAAAAGCGCACGCTGCCGGCATGTGGTCCTCGCGCACGTCAGGAAAGTCGGCCAGGATGTCCCCAATCGCCATACCCCCCACGAAATAGTCGAGAATATCCGCCACGGCGATGCGGGTGCCTTTGACGATGGAATTGCCACTCCGGACCGCAGGATCCAGCACGATACGCTGCTGATAATCGGCCACGCGATCTCCTCCTATAGGATGCTATCACCGGCGTCGGGCTCTCTCAAGCCGTACTGCCACCCAGCCGAGCGGGAAGGCATGACAAGCACCCGCCCCACTCCCCTCATCGCAGGAGCCGCGGGCTGCGCGCCCGGCGCATCGCACGGCCAGGGGCGGAAGCCGCAGCACGACCGAGTGCTGTGAGCGAGTGTCCTCCGTCCTGAGGTTTGATGTCAGTGCCGTGACGGCGGCCGTGGCGGTCCCAGACCCCAACAAGAACGCCCGGCGCGACGGCCGCGGTGAGGAGGCTGACGGCGGTGCGGCTACCTGCCGAGGCGGAGGATGCCTTCTGGGACGCGCGGATGCTGGTGTGGTGGATCCGGCCGGGGGTCGAGAGAGCACACAGCTAGGGACGCCATCACGGCGGCGTTCGGATACGTCAGCGGTTGCGGAATGGCGCGCCCGTAATCCCTGCGGCCCCACACGCCATCGAGGTGTTTCTTGCAAGTCCCGGCACCGCCGCTAAATCCGGGTGACACGGCCTGGTGCAGTGCGGATTCCTGCGCTTCGTCGAAGCGGTGGAGGCGTTTGGCCGCGAGGTGCCGCGGGTGCGGTCGCTGCCGTCGCAGCGGGTCAGGATCAGCACACGAAGAGCACACGAGGATGGTGGCGACCTCGGCCCGTGAGGGGCCGCACTCGCGCGCCGCCGCCGTGCGGGCGCATGTCCGGCCGCATGCGGCGGAGTTCTGCGATGGGGGCCGCTGGCCCCGGACGGCCCAGACATCCCAGCGGCGGTGAGTGAGGGGGTGAAAGCCGACGCCCTTATAAGTGGTTACCCCAACTTATCGGGGTTCCGTATACTGGGGCATTAAAAAACGTGCTGGAGCTGGTGCCGAGCGAACCCATGCGCGGAAAGGTGGTCGCCTCGTGGGCAAGGGGGCCGCCTGCACCACGCGCCGGCCCTGGAGCAGGAGCTGGGGCCCGTGCTGGCTTTCTTGCAGGGTCTTACGGTGCGTGGCCGTGTCTATCTGGCGCCTCCAGAGTACTTGCAAGCCGGTATACTCTCGGCCGGCGCCACGGGCTGCATTGGCCAGCTGGTGCACAACACGGGGCCCTGCCCCGTGCCACCGGGCGGGCCGGCGCATGAGCGCCCAGCCGGCGCCGGTCTCCGACGCCGCATTTCGCGGCTGGATGAGGCAGTGGGTCTCCGGCGCGGCGGTCCTGCTGGTGCCCAGTGGGGCCAGTGGCGGGGAATGACGGTCAACGCACTGACGTCGGTGTCGCTCGATCCTCCGTCCGGGTTGGTGGTGGTGGCCAAGACGCGGTCGGCGCATGCCTGCCTGGTTCCGGCCTGTGGCCAGCGCTTCACCCTGTCGTTTCTCCGCAGCGGCCAGTCAGCGGCGGCCGAGCGATTTGCGCGCCATGCCAATCGGGGGGTGGATGCCGAGGAGGTTGGGGCCACGGCAGCCGGGCACCCTTACTGGCCCGGCGCCCTGGCCTGGCTGGACTGCCGAGTAGCGAGAACCCATGACGCCGGAGATCACACAATCGTGGTGGCCGCCGTCCACGATGGCGGCGCTGCTCCCAAAAGCTGCGCCGCGACCCCCCTGCTGTTTTGGGAAGGGATGTACATCGACCGCTAGCGCCGCCGGGGCGAAACTCCCCGTGGCCCCACCCAGGGGCGCCGTGTGGGAGTCATGGGGTGCCCTTCGGCCCCGGGGGAAGCAGGGCCGACGAGCACCCGTGCCTGAAAAAGGGCTCCAGGGCGCTATTGCGGGCTGCGAATTTTCTCGACCGCGTCTCGGATGTCCTCCAGCTTCACGTACCGATCGCAGGCATTCTCCAACTCCGCCGCGATCATGCCGCGGGTGCCCACGCCTATGATCTCTTTGCCTTTCGAGCGCAGAAGCTCGACCGCGCGCTCAAAGTCTCCGTCCCCGCTCATCAGCACCGCCACGTCATACCGGCCCGCTGTGTTGAACATGTCGATGACAATTTCGATGTCCAAGTTGGCGCGGCGGATGGTGGTGGAGTTGCTTTGGTCGTACGCCTCTTTGATGACTTTCTCGCGGACCGTGAAGCCCAGATGGCGCAGCGCGGTCAAAAAGTCGCGCTGCGACAAGTCGGGCGGCACTTGCACGCCGGTGTAGTAGTATGCGTTGTACAGCTCGGCGCCGCGGGTAAAGTGCTCGATCACGCGCGCGAAGTCCAGGTGCCAGCTCAAAATGCGCTGGGCATAGAACATGTTGGCCCCGTCGACGAATATCGCTACTCGGTCCGGCCGCTCATCTGCCATGTCTTCTCATCCTGCCTCTCAATTCCGAGTCATCGTGTTCACGTGTTCATCGGAGTTCGGTTCGGCTCGTCCATCTCGCCAGCATCGGACAGAGTTATGGAGTCGCGCCCAGATCGCTTGAGGCTTGCATGTGGTCGCACCAATCTTAAGCGGCTTAGACGTGGCGTGTCTAGCAGCTGGATGCGAATTGCACGGGCGGGTTGAAGCCTCGGCGCCAACGGCGTAGGATCCAGGGACGGGACAGCCATCGGCGGCTTTGCCGGTGGGCCGTCAGCAAATCGAGGGAGGTGGCGGCCGTGCATCGGCATGCAGGCTGGCTGCTGGTGGCGCTGGTGGGGCTGCTGGCCGCCTGCGGCGGCTTGCCGTCGGTGTCTGGCAGCCCCAGCGGGCTCGCGCGCCTGCATGCCGCCCTGGCCGCGCGGGCCGCCGCGGCGCACACGCTCACGGTGCGGGTGGCGGCCATGCGCGACAGCCAGCAAAGGACGTCATATGCCAGCGCAGTCGTCAAAGTGAGCGGCCGTCGGGTGTCGGAGTCGCTGACGAATGCGGCCGGCCGCACCAGCACCACGGTGGACGATGGCACCAACGTGTGGACATACCAGTCAGGCAGCAGCCAGTATGGAGTGGAGTCGTCGCTGCCGACCACCGGCTATGGCCTCCGCTGGGTCACCTTCGATTGGGCGGGATTTCTCCGGAGTGTCCGGTTCGAACACCAAAAGGCCGTCAGCGGAGCCACGGTGATTTCCTTTCGGGGCCAGCTGGCTGGCCAGGCGGCGTCCGGATCGCTGACGGTGTCCAAAGCTTTGAACCCGGTGGCGCTGAAGCTGCATGAGGGAGCCACGACGATGGTGCTCAAGGTGGATGCCTTCACCACCACGGTCCCCATCCCTGGCAGCACATTCCGATTCCTCCCACCGAGCGGCGCTACCGCCGTGAACACCACGCCAACCGTCCTCAGCGCCCTCACGACGGCCACGGCAGCGTTGTCGTACTCGGTGGTGGTGCCGACGGTGCATGCCGGACTGGTGCTGGAAAGCGTCGACGTTGTCCGGTCCGCGACCTATGGTCAGGAGCTCTTGATGCAGTACGACGCCAGCAGCGGCGCGCCCGTGCTGGCTACCGAGTGGAAGGCCGGACCCGCGGGCCCCTACGCGAAAGGCAGCGCCACTGACGTGGTGGTGGATGGCCGCACGGTTGCCGAGCGCGACGTGCCCGGCGGTGGCGTGTACGCCTCGGTGACCGTGTCGGGCACCACCGTGGTGGTGGAGGGTCCCAGCGGCACGGTGGGGGCCACGTTGGCCAATCTCACCGTGGCGAGCGGCTAAGGCGCCGCGATGTAGTGGTCGCGGATGCCGGCCAGCACGGCTTGGGTGCGGTCCTGCACATTCAGCTTGGCCAGGATGTGGCTGACGTGGGTCTTGACGGTCTTTTCGGTGATGTGCAGCGCCGCGCCAATCTCTTTGTTGGACAGCCCGCGCCCCATGCACTGCAGCACTTCAAGCTCCCGCGCCGACAGCGATTCGGCTTGGGCATGCTGGGCGGCGTGCATCAGCAGCAGGCGCTGGACGTCGGGGTGTAGCACGGGCACCCCCGCCGCCGCGGCCTTCACGGCCTCCAGCAGCTGCTCCGGCGGAATCGATTTAAAGAGATAGCCAGCCGCCCCCGCCCGCAGAGCGGCCACGACCAGGCTGTCTTCGGCAAAGCTGGACAGCGCCACCACCACCGCGGCCGGACAGCGCGCCTTTAAGGCGCGCACCGCCTGCGGGCCGTCCATGTCCGGCAGATGCATGTCCATCAGGACTACGTCGGGGGCGGCGGCGCCCGGCGCGCTGACCAGCTGCAGCGCTTTAGCTGCGGTGCCTACGGCGGCAGCCACGTCAATCTGCTCGTCCAGTGCCAGGTAAGATTTCAAGCCTTGAAGGACTACCGGGTGGTCGTCCACTAACAGCACCCGAATCACTGCGGCACCGCCGGCGGTCGCGACGGATCCCATTCCACGCGCACCACTGTGCCTGCGCCTGGCCGACTCACGATGTCCAGATCTGCCCCGATGGCCGCCGCGCGCGCGCGCATGTGGCTCAAGCCCAGCCCTTGGGGTGCGCGGTCGGGATTGAATCCGGGGCCCGCGTCGGCAATCGTGAGCGACAAGCCGCGGCCCAGCGGGATGCAGCGGAGTGCGACGGCACTTTTCTCGGCGTGGCGCAGCGCATTGTGCACGGCTTCCTGCGCAATCCGAAACAGCGCGCGCCGCACCTCCACCGAGGGGGGATTGTCCGCATGAAACGCCAGGGTGGCCCCCGCTGCTTGAGCGAGGCGGCGCAAAGCCGCCTCCAAGCGGTCATCGTCCGGTGGCGACAACTCATACACCAGTGCGCGCATTTCGGCCAGCGCATGCTGTACCTCGCTCCGCGCTTCGGCCAGCACCGGCGCGGCCTCGGAGGGGCTCCCCACGAGGCGCTCCGCAGCGGCCAGCGTGAGTGTGGCGGAAAACAGCTCCTGGCTCACGGCGTCATGCAGCTCGCGCGCGAGCCGCTGGCGCTCTTCCAAGGCGCCCAGCCGCTCAGTCTCCGCCAGCAGCTGGACGTTGGCCAGCGCCAGAGCAATGTGGGTGGCATATGCCTGCAGCACTGACCGCAGCACGGGATGGCTGTCGGGCTCCCGGGGATTTAACACCAGCGACAGCACGCCCACCACGTGGCCGGACGCCTCCAGGGGGAGAACGTCGGCCGGATGCGGCGTGCCCGGGTGCCACGGGGATCCCGGGCCCACACGCCCGCGAGCCGGAGGACCCAGAGGCACCACCCCGCCACCTCTCCGGGGGGCCCTAACCCAGCCCGGCGGCTGCTGCCCCGCGCTGCGGAGCCACATCGCCGCTCGCATCGCCCCGAATCGGCTCCGCGCGGCGTCAAGCACCCGCTCGGCGACCGCCTGGTGGGTGTGTGCCGCCTGCAGGTCGGCCACTGCCTCCTGCAGGGCGGTGAGCGCCACGGCACGCCGGTCCACATCCCGATAAAGCCGCGTGCGGTCGATGGCGACCGCCACCTGCTGGCCTACCGCCGACAAGACCGCCAAGGCCTCTTTGCCGAACAGCTCGCGGCCCGGGCTGGCCACGTTCAGAATGCCAAGCCGCCGGCCCTTGGACGTCAGGGGCACGGAGGCGTGAAACATCAGGCCGCCTTTGTCCCCACTGGCCCCTCTGAGCCGGCTGCACTCCACCATGTTGACGGCGCGGGTGAGGTGGCCCGCCCGGAAAGCATCCTGGCAGAAGCATGGTCCTTCGCGCAGCGCCGCCCGGCGCCGCTGGGCCAGGGCGGCGGGCAGGCCGCTGGAGGCGATGCGGTCGACCGTGGCGCCATCGGCTCGCAGCAAAAACATCCAGGCGGTGTGCAATCCCAGGGCCGCGGTGAGGCGTGGCAGCACGCGATTCATCGCGGCCACGACGTCGGGCTCCTCGTTCAGCAGTGAGCCCACCTGGTTCAAAATGGCCACCGCCGGCTCCGGGGCGCGCTCCGATAAGCTCGGCGCGGCCGGGCGAGGCGAAGGCCGGGGTGGCGACTCGCGCACAGCACCCCCTCCTTGTGGGGCTATCGTACCCGCTGTCCGCCCCGACCGCATCCGCCCAAAGTCGGACGGGCCGATGGGAGCATGGTGAGAGCCAGGGGCGCTTCGTCAAAAGGCGCGGCGGCGCACTACCTTCACAGCATTGTCTCCAGTCAGCTGGCCCAGCACTGCGCCATACAGCAGGTGGGCCACCAAGAGCATGGGCGGCGCGGCGACTCCCAGCCCCAGGGCGGCCACGCCGGGGGCGGCCATGAGGCCGTTCGCCACTAGCGGATCTAGGGCATCAAACAGGGGCAAGCCGATCAGCAGGAGAGCGGCCCACACCATCGTGCCAAATATGGCCCCTTTCAGCCACGGCTCCGCCGTGAGCCGCGGTGCCACCACCTGGACATACAGCGACGCCAGCACCACCCCGACTGCAAAGTGCACCAGGTAGCCGAAGCCGACCGCAAGCGTTAAGTTGAGGGTGAACAGCGTGCCATCCCAGAGGGGCAAGTTTAGCGGGGGCGCCCCGATCGCGGGCCCGGCGGCGAGCGCCAGGGTGAGCACCAGCGTGGCCGCCAAGCCTGCGGCCACGACGCGGCGTGAAGACAGGTTTGAGGATAGGCGGGGCATCGCGCGACCTCCGATCCGCGGTGAATTTGCCGAACCATATGCGCGGGGCGGGCGAGCCAGTACGGTTGGCCGGGGCCGCAAAGGAGGTGGACCCGGTCGCCGCTATGCCATCCCCCTGGGATCCGCAGGGATTTCACGCCCGTACGGCCCCGTGGCTATTTCTGTCGCTCGCTACCCTCTCGCAGGCCGGCGCCTCGCTGAGTCAGCAGGGCGTGGCCGTGCTGGCAGTGTTTTTCCGGGCAGCCCTGCACCTGTCGTTCAGCCAAATGGGGGCCCTGGTGTCGGCCATCTCGCTCGGCATGATGGTGGGCCTCACCGCCGCGGGAGTGCTGGTGGACCGCATCGGGCCTCGCTGGCTCTTAGCGGTGGGCGGGCTGTGGGCCGTGCTGGCGGGGGCGGGTGTAGCCCGCGTGCACGGGTACGGGCCGCTGCTGGCCGGCTTGTTCGTGGTGGGCATGGGCCTTGGTGCCATTCCGAGCGCGGGCACGCGTGCGGTGTTTGATGCGTTTGCGGGCCGAGCGCGCGGCATGGTGATGGGCATTCGGCAAACCGGCGTGCCGCTGGGTGCGGCCGCCGGGGCGGTGGCGATTCCCCTGCTGGTGCCAGGACTGGGGACGGGCGGGGTGTTTTTCGCCATCGCGGCGCTCGTGCTGGCCAGTGCCTGGGCCTTTGGGCTGGCCATTCGGCGGCCAGGTGTCGGCTCGGCACCGGCGGCCCGCCTGCCCGGGCTGTCGTGGCTCCGGCCGGCGATCGGGCCGATGGCGGTGGGCATGATGCTGGTGGCGGCCCAGTACTCGGTGCTGACCTTCACCATCGCCGATCTGACCACGCGGCATGGCTGGACCGTGGCCGCCGCCGGCTTGGGCTTAGCGCTGGTGCAGGTGGGCGGCGGCTTCGGGCGCGTAGGCCTGGGGTGGGTGTCCGACCGCCGCGGGGGGCGGCGCCCTGATGTCATCCTGGTGGCGGCCGGGCTCGCGGCCTTAGCGTCCTTGGCTTTTGGCTGGGCGCCCGCGTCGGCGCCCACCGCCGTGCTGCTGGTGATTCTGGTGCTGATGGGCATTGGCGCGGTGGGGTGGAATGCGCTGGTGCTGACGTGGTCGGGGGAGCGTGTGCCCGCGTGGGGCGCGGGGCAGGCGATGAGCTGGACCGGGTCCGCCGTCTTTTTGGGCTCGGCGCTTTACCCGCCGGCCTTTGGGTGGGTGCTGGATCGCACGGGGCACTTTGCGTGGGCGTTTTCGGCGCTGGCGCTTTGGCTCGCTATGGCCGGAGCCTTGATCCTGGTGCTGCGGCGGCGGGCCAAGTCCTCGTAAAGCCGGGATCGGCCGCGAAAATCTTTTAAGGCAATCTCAACGCAATTCTCAGGGTATACTCAGAGCGGCTATGCACAATGGCCACGTAGAGCCGCTGGCGCCCGGCGAGCGGACACGCGAAGGGGGCTTTCCATGAATCGCAACACCATGGTGCTGGTGCACCCGGGCATGGGACTTCGGCGGGCGGTGCGCCCGCGCGTGCGGGTGATGACCCGCATCGTGGCGGCGTGCCTCCGGTATCGGGGGCAGTGGGTGCGGCTGGCGCGCGTGGTGCCCACGCATCGCCTGGCACATGCCGATGTGTACGCGTCGGTTTTGTTTTTGAAGGATCATGGGGTGATTGACTACCGCTTGCTCCGCTCGGGCTGGGAAGTGCGGCTCAAGCGCGAAGACACCGGCTGGTGACAGATGGGGGCGAGCCGCCCGCCGCACCAGCAGGACTCGGCCGCCTGGTGGCGAATCGGGTCCGATAAAAGGGGGCGGCAGCGTGTCGAACCCAGCATCCGTGCTTCCGCCGGACACTCCCCCCGCCTCACTGACCCGCGCTCGGGTGATCGCCACCGTGTCCCGCGCCTCAGCCTTAACCGAGGGAGAGCCACTGGGCCGCTTCATGCGCGCGTGCGGGGTGGGCATGCAGCTCGCCGCCGCGCAGCCGCTCGGCGGCGATAGCCCGTGGCAGCGCTTTTGCGCGATTGTGCTGGCCGAGTGCTCCCCCAACGCCCACCAAGTGTCATCCTGGTTTGGCACCGACGATCGGGCAGGCAAGCGGGAGTGGAAGATGGTGGACTGGCCGAAGCCTTATCCAGTGCGCTGCGCGATGCGCAATGCCGCCCCTGGCGGGAGTATTCCCCGGCGCGTCGGCCAAATCGCCGCGCTGTCGCGGCGAGAGCCGGGAGCCGCTCGGGCGCTGGAGCGGGATCGCTGTACGGTGGGGGCCCTGCGGGGGCGCCGGCTCGGACGGCATGACAGGGTGCCTGACGCCGTATTGAACCTGGACGAGCACTGGGACGGGTCGGGCGGCGCCTTGGCCTCAGCGGGCACCGACATTCCGCTGCTGGCGCGCATCGCGAACCTGGCGCAGCAGGTGGAGATTGCCTGGAACCGAGCCGGCGCTGCCGGCGCGGGCGACATCGTGCGGGCCCGCCGGGGGCAGTGGTTTGATCTGGAGCGGGCCGATGCGATGCGGGCGCTGCTTCACCAGCCCAACTTCTTTGGGCGGCGTGACGCCATTCGCGAGCCCCACGGCCGGGCCGCCGTGGCACCCACCGATCCCGCCTCAGGCGCCTTGACGCTCGAGGGCGGCTTGGTGCCCATGGCCGAAGTGTTTGGCGAGATGGTGAACAAGCAGTGGCCGTGGGCCGTGCACCGCTCCAAGCGCACAGCGCTGCATGCAGGCCGGCTGGCCGAGCGGCTGGGCTCGGAGCCGGGTCTAGTGCAGGACACGCTGCTGGCCGGCTTGTGCCACGACCTGGACAAGCTCGGCGCCTCAAATCTCATTCTGGATCAGCCCGGCCGGCTGAGCCCGCCTGAGCGGCTGGATGGGTCCGGGTGGCACCGCGGGCTGGCGAGTGGCGCTATTCCGCGGATTGGCACGGCGGTGGCGGCACTGGGCGCGCTGGTGCGGGGCGGAGTGCTGCCTGTGGGGCATCCGGCAAGGGGGGTGGCGGGTGTTCTCGCCTGAGTGGCCCGACTGGCAAGCCGTCCAGCGGGAGATGAGCCGGGGGAAAGTCACGGCACTGGATGTGTGGCAGAGGGCGGATGCCGCCATCGCGCGGCGGGAGCCGGTCGTCAAGGCGTTTCTGCACTATGACCGCAGCGGATCCCGCGCAGCGGCGGCGTCTCCGACGGTCGGGCCCTTGGGAGGGGCGCCGCTGGTGGTGAAGGACTTGGCCGACGTGTGCGGCATGCCCACGACCGGGGGGTCGCGGGCATACCGGCGCCACCCCCGGCGCGACGCCGCGGTGGTGGGGCGGTGGCGGGACGCAGGCGCCGTGCTGCTGGGCAAAACTAACACGGAGGAGCTGGCATTCGGGGTCATCACCGCGCCCACCACCAACCCCTGGGATCCCGCGCGCATTCCCGGCGGGTCGTCGGGCGGCACCGCGGCGGCGCTGGCGGCCGGCATGGCGCTGGGAGGACTGGGCACCGACACGGCCGGATCGATTCGGATTCCGGCCGCGCTGTGCGGGGTGGTGGGCTTCAAGCCCACGGCGGGCCTTTTGCCGCTAGACGGCGTGATGGCGCTGGCCCCGTCGTTTGATGCCGTAGGGCCGCTGGCGCACTCGGTTGACGATGCCGCCGCGCTGTTTCACGCGATGGGGGGACCGGCCGCGGCCGGCGCAGCCGCGAGGCCGCGGCCCCCGCGCATCGGGCTGCCGGACCGCTACTGGTCTGGGCGGCTGGACGCGGAGGTTTCGGCCGCGTGGCAGCAGGCCCTCGGGGTGATGGAGCGCGCAGGAGCCCAGCTGTCGCCCCTGCCGTGGGCTCCTTGGGCGCGCTGGCGCGATATTTTTCTGGCAATCCGGCGGCCCGAGTCTTTTTGGGTGCATCGGCGGATGCTGGCCAGCGAGCGCCGGCGGCTTCTCCGCCCCGGCTTGGCCGAGCGGCTGGAGGAAGGGGGCGCCGTGTCGGCGGTCGACTACATCGCTGCGCAGGCGGAGCGCGCCAGCCTCATCCGCGCATACCGGCGGCGCCTGGGGCCGCTGGTCGTGGCCATGCCCACGGTGGGGGTGGTGGCCCCACGCGCGGGTGAGGAGCGGCTGGCGCTGCCGCAGGGCTCCACCAGTGTGTGGGAGGCGCTGGTGGCCCTGACGATGCCCGCCAGCGTGCTGGGCTTTCCGGCGGTGACGGTGCCGATGGGCTGGTCTCGAGATCGGCGCCTGCCCATGGGGCTTCAAATCATGGGGGCTCCGGGCCGAGATTTGGAGGTGCTGGCGGTGGCGCGCTGGTGGGTGCAGCACGCGAGCCCCAGGAGTCTGCCCTCACAATAATGAGGACCGCCCTCTCAAAGGAGGGCGGTCCTGCTGGAGATGCGGTGCCGATATCAAGCGAGCTACTGGGCGGTAACGGTCCAGCGCCACAGCTCCTGATATGACGTAATGGGCACGAAGTGCTTCACCACTCCATGGAGCCACGGCTTGACCAGCTGGTACGGCCGGTGAGTTTCCGGCAACAGCAGCACGGGCAGGTCGTGCGCGGCGGCCACATCATAGGCCTTGGTCCGCGCGTACACCTGGGACAGCGTGCCGGGCTTGTACGTGTCCAGCGCCAGCGCGTTCAGGGACTTGCTGACGAATCCGCCGAAGTTGTTGGCGGCGCCGGTCTCGTAAAGCGACAGCGGCGGGAAGCCGAGGCCCGTGCTCCACCCGCCCCACCACGCGAGCGTCCACTTGTTGGTGTCGCTGGGCGTGGTCACGAAGGTGATGAGCTGGTTGAACGGCAGCAGGTCCAAATGGACGTCGATGCCCTCTTTGGCCCACGTGCTCTTCAGGTACTGGGCCACGTTGGTCATGGTGGGCGACCCCGACGTCACCATCATGGTGAACTTGAGCGTCACGCCATTGCGCGTCAGGATGTGCTGGCTGTTCAGCTTCCAGCCATGCGACTCCATCAACTTCAGGCCGGCGGACGGATTGTACGCGTAGCCCTTCAGACCGCTCTTGTAGAAGGGGCTGGCTGGCCGACGCGGCACGGGTGCCCACTCTGGAATCCCTGCTCCGTGGTAGAACGAGGTGATCATCGCGGGCTGGTTGATGCCCATCTGCATCGCCTGGCGGAAGTACAGCTTGTTGAACAAGCCCCCAATCACGGGCGCTCTCGACGAGTAGTTGGGCTGAATCATCTGGAACCCGTAGCTGTACTGCACGGGCTTTTGGAGGTACTGCTTGAGCTTCTTGCCCGCCGAATATTCGGAAAGACCGGGCTTGACCTGGGCAAACAGGCCGCGCTCCGTGGCGGCAAACGCCGTCGTGTTGGAAGCCTCGTTTTGGAACACGATGGTCTTGATGGCCGGCTTGTGGCCCGCGTAGCGCGGGTTGGCCGTCATGTCAAAGTACTGGTTCTTGACCACCTTGGACACGACGTACGGGCCGTCCACAATCTTGAACAGCGGGTTGTTGGGGTTGACGCCCACCTTTTCGAGCCACTTCAGCTCCTGGTTGTGGTTGGAGTACTTGTCAACCGCAAACTTGGGCACCGGGCTCAGGTAGCCCAGCGAGCTCAGCTCCACATACAGCGGGCTGATAGGCTTCGCCACTGTGACGACCAGCGTGTGGGTGCTTGTCGCCACCGCATTGGTGATTTCATCAAACGAGTGCGATCCCACGTTGCTGTCCACCCACGGTGCGCCCTTGGCGGCCGACCAGTGAGCCAGCTCCCACGCGTAGACGCAGTCCGCCGCCGTCACTGGCCTGCCGTTGGACCACTTCCACTTGGGGTTCAGCTTGACGGTGTACACCGTGTCGCTGTGGCTGGGCGTGATGCTACTCGCAATCGATCGCTTGTAGTTGATGGTGTCGTTCTTCGAAATCCAGAGCAAGCCCTGATACATGTAGCTGGTAGCAAAGTTCGACGTGGAGTTAAACGAGACCGGGGTTACCGAGAACCACCAAGTGGGATTGGATGCCACGTCACCCACCAAGGTGATGGACGTGGGCACCTTGCCCGTTGCCGCAGGCGTGCCGCCGCAGGCGGCCAGCAGCAGTCCCAGCGAGCCAATGCCCGCAAAGGCCCACCGCCCCAGCTTGGTTTTGGGAAGCAAACTCATCGCGATCCTCCCTCCGAGAGTCAGGCGAATCGAATCACGAGGCACGTTGGGTCCGGGCCGAACCTTATGAATAAGGCTAGGACCTGTGCGAGTAACTCAGACAGCATCGCAATCAGCGAAACCACGGAACGATCCGCCAAGCGGTGGATGATACTTCGTGAGCCCGGTTGGCTCGAGCCACCTCCGCACACACGCTTCATAGCGCGCTGTGCGGATGCGCGCCTGGCATCGCACGCAATTATACGTAGGGTTTCCCAGTCCGGCAAGCTTTTGGGCCGAACATTCACACCCCTCGCCGCTGCGCTGCTTCGGAAGCGCATCCGCGCCTCCGCTGGAACCAGTGCCAAGTATACGAAGGTGTTGCCAGCATCGCAAGGGTTGGGCGAAACGCGCGACGTGAGTATGCACCACAGAATGGCACAATATGGTATGCTCGCTGGGGCAATCCGTGCCGGTGCCGGCCGGCGCCGCTGTTCGTGGAGTATAATCGAAGCTCGACATGGGGACAGGGGGTTTTAGGCGGTGACGGTCACCCAGCAGTGGCACCGGTACGCACGGATGGCCCTGATGATGCTGACGGACGCGGCGCTGGTAAACGTCGCGGTCTATTTTGCGTTTTATCTGCGGTTCGACACGCCGCACGTCCCCGTCATCTATTTAGTGCCGTATCTGCATGCCCTGCCGCTTTTTACGGTGGGCACCGTGACCATCTTCGGGGGCATGCGCATCTATCACCGCCTGTGGCAGTATGCGTCCGCCCGCGATGGCCTTTTGCTGGTAGTGGCCATTAGCTTGTCGGCCATGTGGTTCACGGTGGACATTTTGGCCGACGGCGGGGCGCACTACCCGCGGGCCGTCTTTGCGCTGTACTGGCTCCTGGCGCTCCTGCTGGTGGGCGGAACCCGCTTCGTGCGGCGCTCGATGACCGATTTAGTATGGCACGGACCGCGGCTTAACCAGTCCCATGTGCTGATTTTGGGTGCTGGCAAAATGGGCCAGATGGTGGCGGCGGAGATGGTGCGCCATCCCGAGGTGGGCCACGCGGTCGGGTTTTTGGATGACGACCCTCAAAAGCAGGGCATGCAGATGGGGCCGCTCCGGGTGCTGGGCCGCCTGGATGACTTAGAGCGGGTGGCCGCGTCGCCAGCGCTGTGGGCTCCCACCGAGGGCCCGATCGACCAAATTATTGTGGCCATGCCGTCCGTCGAGGGGCGGGTGCTGCGCAAGGTGGTGGAGGAGGCGGGCCGCCTGTCTCTCCGCGTCCGGGTGGTGGCCGGCGTCAACCAGATGATTGGCGGGCAGGTGCGCGTGACCCAGATGCGCGACGTCGAGATCGAAGACCTGCTGCAGCGCGAGCCGGCTCACATCGACTTGGCCGAAATCGCGGGCTACATCACCGGCCGCACCGTGCTGGTCACCGGCGCGGGGGGCTCGATTGGCTCGGAGCTGGCGCGGCAGGTGGCGCGGTTTGATCCGAGCCGCCTGCTGCTTTTGGGCTTAGACGAAACCAGCATTTTTGACATCCATCGGGATGTGGTGCGCCTGTTCCCCCACGTCGCGGCCGTGCCGCTGGTGGCGGACTTGCGGGATAAGTCCCATCTGGAGCGGCTGTTTCAGGCCCATCGGCCCGACGTGATTTTCCACGCCGCCGCGCACAAGCATGTGCCGCTGATGGAGGCGCAGCCCGATGAGGCGCTGTGCAACAATCTGGGCAGCCTGTGGCATGTGGCGGAGCTGGCCGAGCGCTACCGGGTGGACCGTTTGGTGTTTATTTCCACGGATAAAGCCGTCAACCCCACAAGCGTCTATGGCGCCACCAAGCGGGCCGGGGAGCTTCTGGTGTCGGCGCTGGCCGACCAGAGCCGCCACACCAAGTTTGTCTCGGTGCGCTTCGGCAATGTGCTGGGCACGCGCGGCAGTGTGGTGCCGATTTTCGAGCAGCAGATTCGCGCCGGTGGCCCGGTGACCGTCACGCATCCCGAGATGGTGCGCTACTTCATGACGGCCGCGGAAGCGGCCCAGCTGGTGATTCAGGCCGGCGCCATGGGGCAGGGCGGCGAGATTTTCGTGCTGGACATGGGCGAGCCCATTCGGATCCTTGACCTCGCTATGAATTTGATTCGCCTGTCGGGGCTCACACCGGGCGAGGATATCGAGGTGCAATTCGTGGGCATGCGGCCTGGGGAAAAACTTTATGAAGAGCTGCTGACCGGCGAGGATCGGGCCCGGGTGAGCCGGCACGAGCGCATTTACGTGGCGCGGCAGGAAGCCGGCCGCAGCAGCGAAGTGCTTCCTCAGCTGGACGAGTTGCTGGGATTGGCGGAGGCCGGCCAAAATGACGCCGTGGTGGCGGCGCTGGCGCGGCTCGTGCCGGAATATCGGCCGAATCGCAGCGACCGGGTGCGAACGCTGCCGGCGGCGGCGCGCGGGAGCCTGGATTTGAGGGGAGAGACGCATGGCTTGGAGTCCTGACGCACGGGAGCTGGCGCACCGCCTAACCGAGCGCTGTGCGGTGGTGGGGGTCGTGGGCTTGGGCTACGTCGGACTGCCGCTGGCCGTGGAGCAAAGCCGCGCGGGCTTTCAGGTGATTGGGCTGGATGACAACGCCGACAAAGTGGCGCGCGTCAACCGTGCAGAAAATTACATTCCCGACGTGGACAGTGCCGAGCTGTCGGAGGCGGTGGCGGCCGGCCGGCTGGCCGCCACTACCCAATACGGGGAGCTGACACGGGCGGACGTGATCGTGATTTGTGTTCCCACACCGCTCACGCCCAACAAAGAGCCGGACCTGTCGTATATCCTGTCGGTGGCGGAGCGGGTGCGCGCGGTGATGCGGCCCGGCCAGCTGGTGGTGCTGGAGTCCACCACCTATCCCGGCACCACCGATGAGGTGCTGCGCCCCATTTTGGAAACCAGCGGGCTCCAGCTGGGCGAGCAGATGTTTTTGGCGTTTTCCCCCGAGCGGGTGGACCCCGGCAACCCGCGCTTTCACACCCGCAACACCCCGAAGCTGGTGGGTGGCGTCACCGAGGCATGCGGGGAGCTCGGGCGCCTGTTTTACAGCCAGTCGCTGGAGCAGGTGATTCGCGTAGCCTCGCCGGCCGTAGCGGAAATGGCCAAAGTGTTCGAAAATACCTATCGTGCGGTGAACATCGCGCTGGTCAATGAAATGGCGTTGCTGTGCGACCGCATGGGGCTAGACGTGTGGCAGGTGCTGGATGCTGCCGGCACCAAGCCCTTTGGCATCCAAATTTTTTACCCGGGGCCGGGCGTGGGCGGCCACTGCATCCCGCTGGACCCGTTTTATCTCGCGTGGAAAGCCCGCGAATATGACTTCTCGACCCGGTTTATCGAGCTGGCGGGGGAAATCAACCTGCGGATGCCGTACTTTGTGGCGGACAAGCTGCAGGGGCTCCTAAACGACCGCAAGCAGGCGCTGAACGGCGCGCGGGTGCTCTTGCTGGGGGTGGCCTACAAGCGCGACAGCAACGATCCCCGCGAGTCACCCGCGCTGAAGGTGCTGGAGCTGTTGGAAGCCCGGGGGGCCGAGGTGGTGTATCACGATCCCCACGTGCCCGTGGTGAAGCCCCAGGCCGCGTTTCCGCGCACGCTGGCGGCCGTGCCCCTCACGCCCGAGCGGCTGGCCTGGGCGGATGCCGTGGTGATTACCACCGACCACTCCGCCGTGGATTATGCCCTCGTGCGCCGCCACGCGCGCCTGATTCTGGACACGCGCAACGCCCTGCGCGGCGCGGCCGAGGAGCCCGCAGCGGCGGCCCGGGTGGTGAGGCTGTAGTGGCGATGCACGTCGGCCTCATCGGCTGCGGCAAGATTGGGCAAAAGCACCTGCAGGCGCTCGCGCGCCTGCCGGAGGCGGTGCTGGTGGCCACCTGCGACACCAGTCTGGAGCGGGCGGAGGCCGCCGGGGTGCCGTTTGATGCCACCGCGTACCGGGAGCCGCTCGACCTCTTGCGCCACGAGGGGCTAGATGCCGTGATTGTGGCCACGCCTTCGGGGCTGCACCCTGAGCAGGCCATGGCCGCGATGGAGCAGGGGCTGGACGTGCTGGTGGAAAAGCCGCTGGCGCTGTCGCTGGATGTGGCGCGCACCCTCACGCAGTTTGCGCAGGACGCCGGCATCATCCTGGCGGTGACGCACTTCAATCGGCTGCTGGCGGCGCCCCAAAAGCTGCTGTCGCTGGTGCGCGCGGGCGCGCTGGGCCCACTGCTGTCGGGCGGCGTGGCCGTGCGGTGGGCCCGCCCCCAGGTATATTTTGACGAAGCGGCGTGGCGGGGCACGCGGGCCATGGACGGCGGCATGCTGTTCAACCAGGCGGTGCATGCGCTGGATTTAGCGGTGGCTGTCTTTGGACCGGCCGCCGAGGTGTTTGCCTACGCGGACACCAAAACCCATGCCATTGAGGCGGAGGATGTGGTGGCGGGCACGGTGCGGTTTCGGTCGGGTGCCCTCATGACGGTGTCGGCCACGACCTCTGTGCCGCGCACCAACCTGGAGGAGCGCCTGACGGTCGTGGGCGCCGACGGGGTGGCGGTGCTGGGCCCGACCGCGGGCGAGCTCGCGATGCTCCGCACGGCCAATCCCGACCAGGATGCCGAAGTGCTGCGCGAGTTGGCCGAGCGCCCCGCCGAGCCCACGTGGGCCAGCCACCGCAGTGCGCTGGAGGATTTTTTGGAGGCGGTCGCTACGCGGCAGCCGCCTATGCTGTCGGCGGCCTCGACCCTCGATGCCCTGGCATTGGTGGATGCCCTGACGCGGTCTGCGCAAGAGCACCGCGTGGTCGTCCTGGAAGAAGGGGGGGCGTAGTGCGGGCGCCTGAGCGGCAGGGCACGGGCGTGCACATTGGCGCCGGCGTCGAATTTGGCGAGCACGTCGTGCTGGGCCACGGGGTGGTCGTGCATGACGGCACCCGGCTGGGCGACGGGGTGGTGGTGGAGGATGGCGCCGTGCTGGGCAAGTCCCCGGCGCGGTCTGCGGCCAGCACGCTGGTGGTGTCGGCGCTCGCTCCCCTGAGGGTGGGGCGCGGCACCCATGTGGGCACCCACGCGATTGTTTATGCCGGCACCGAGATTGGCGAGCGCGTCTTTCTGGCCGATGGGGCGCAGGTGCGCGAGCGCTGCCGCCTGGGCGACCACGTCGTGGTGGGGCACTTGGCGACCATTGAGAATGATTCCGTGGTAGGGGCGCGCACCAAGCTGCAAACCGGCGCCTATGTGACCGCCCACTCCACCGTGGAAGAAGACGTGTTTCTGGCGCCCCATGTCACCACCACCAACGATCCGTACCTGGCGCGGACCGAAGCCCGGCACCAAGCCCAGCGCGGGCCGCACATTGAGCGCGGCGCGCGGGTGGGGGCGGGTGCCGTGCTGCTGCCCGGCATCCGCGTGGGCCAAGAAGCGGTGGTGGCTGCGGGCGCCGTGGCCACTCGCGATGTGCCCGCCTACTCCGTGGTGATGGGGGTGCCCGCCCGCGTGGTGCGAGACACCCCGGCCGAGCAGCTGCTGTATCCGCGGGAGGATCCCTGATCCGCGTCCCGGGTGAGGAACGCGCGGAGGCAGCCAGGCGCGCCAAGGGAGCAGGGGCGCGGCGCGCCGCGCCCCTGCTGGTCCCCTTTAATGGCAGTGGGCGAGGTGGCCGCCGAGGACGCGCGGGCCGTAAGGGCCCGTGCTGGAGCCACTGGGGGTCGGATACACCGCCACCGCGCCTTTGGGGATGGTGGCCACACCGACGTCGAGACTGCCGCTCCAGTCGTCGCCGCCGGGGAGGCGCACCATCAGCTGGTTGGCCACCACCGTGCCCGTGTCGGGGTTGGTGAGCGTAAACGCGTAGGTCTCGTAGGGCGGGCCAAACGCGGTGGGCTCGGGCAGCGTATTGCCTGTGACGTTCAGGGCCTCGAACCCTTCCAACTCATTGATGGTCAGCGAGGCCGATCCAAACGGGTGCAGGTCACTGGGGATGGTGGACGCGAGGGGGCTGGAGCATACGGACACCTGCGGCACCTTAGGGGGCCACGCGATGCCCAGGGGATTGGGCGCCGCTTGCGGGTTGCGCTTGCCCAGTTGGTAAAACGTCACCGGCCCCACAATGCCATCCACCGAAATGTGCGCCGCACTTTGAAACGCGCGCACCGCGTCGCGGGTCGCGCTGCCATAGAAGCCGTCGGCCCGGCCGGTGTAGTATCCCAGGTCTGCCAGCAGGATTTGGAGAAACACCACGTCAAAGCCGTTGCGCCCCGTTTGCATGGCGCGCCCCCCGGCAAATGTGTAGATCCAGGTGGCATCGTAGAAGCCAAACCCCGCGATAGGATTGGGCGGGAACCCGGTGTCGCCGTTGGCTTCGGCGTCGGATTTGAACGCCAGCACGGCCGACGCCGTGGCACTGTCAAACGTGGTAGTGGCCGGGTGGCCGATGATGCTGGCATAGCGAAACAGGTTCAGCCGGTTTTGCAGGATGGTGACGTCCCCGCCGCTTGAGGCCACCTGCAGCTGCCGGCTGCCATACACCGGGCCGCCATAGGTGACATGCGGCCCAACGCCCTGGCCGTACAGCCAGTAGGTGTTGGGCCCGGCGATGCCGTCCACGCTGATGCCGAAGTACAACTGGATGTTTTTGACCGCCGCTTTGGTAGCGGTTCCGTACTTGCCGTCAATGGTGATGGGGGAGCCCATGGGTCCGTGCGGCGGATTCATGGTGGAGAGCATCAGGTCGTACACGGCCTGCACAACCGCGACGTCGGTGCCCTCGGCCCCCAGGTCCAGCGATCGGCTGCCAAACGGATGATACGGGGCGAAGGTGCTGTCAAACAGGGCCATGAGGGGAGCCTCCTTTGTGGGCACACGGGATCGTGAGGCCCGCACACCGCGAGAGTTTCCGAGCGACCGGGTTAGGGAATCATGGGATCGGAGGCAATGTATGAGCCGCAATGAAAATGGTGCTAACCCTCCGGCCGGGTAAGCGCGCCCGGCACGGGCCAGGCTCCACCCTGGGACCGCGGTCGTTGTATCCTGAAAGACATCGACCGCCACGCAGCGGCCAGCTGGGAAGCGAGGGATGATCATCAGCATGGACAAGCAGCGAAGAGGAGTCCGCCCGAGTGCGGCCCCGGCTTCGCCGATTCCGAGCTTCAGTTTGACCCAGCAGATTGCTGGCCTCAGGCCCGAGCTGGATGCGGCATGGGCGCGCGTGGTGGACTCCGGCCAATTTATCTTGGGCCCGGAAGTGGCGGCTCTCGAGCAGGAAGCGGCCAGCTTGGTCGGCGGCGGGGTGGCAGCCGCCGCCGTGGCCAACGGATCGGATGCCCTCTACCTGGCTCTCAGCGCGCTGGGCGTGGGGGCCGGCGACGAGGTCATTACCACGCCGTTTACATTCTTTGCAACAGCCGGCAGTATTTTGAGAACCGGGGCGCGGCCGGTCTTCGCCGACATCAATCGGGATACGTTTAACCTGGACACGGAAGGGGCGCTGGCCCGGGTGACCCCCCGAACCCGAGCCGTACTGCCGGTCCACCTGTTTGGGCTGATGGCCGACGCCGCCACGATGGCTCGACACTTTGCGGTGCCGATTGTGGAGGATGCCGCCCAGGCGATCCTGGCGTCCCGGGATGGCCGGGCGGCCGGCGCAGTCGGCGCGCTGGGCTGCTTTTCGTTCTTTCCGACAAAAAACTGGGGAGCCTTTGGCGACGCGGGGATGGTCACGGGGACCGACGCCGCCTTGGTGGACCGGGTCAAGATGCTGGCGCGGCATGGCGCACGCCGGAAGTACTTCCACGAGGCCGCAGGCATCAACTCTCGGCTGGACGCACTTCAAGCCGCCATCCTGCGCGTCAAGTTGAGGCACGTGGCAGAGTGGACCACCCGGCGGCAGGAGCTGGCCGCGCGGTACACGGCGGCGATTGCGGAGGCGGGCTTGGCGGAGTGGGTAAAGCCTCAGGCGGTGCCTGACGGCGCCCGCCACGTCTATCACCAATATACCGTGCGCGTGAAAGACCGGGACCGGCTGGCCGCCTGCCTCCAGACCGCCGGCATTGGCACCACCGTCTACTATCCGCATGCGCTGCACCTCATGCCGGCGCTGGCCGCGGCCGGAGGCCGGCTGGGCGACTTTCCGGAGGCCGAGCAGCTCACCCAGGAAGCGCTGAGCCTGCCTATGTTTCCCGAGCTGCCGCCTTCCGCCGTGGATCGGGTGGTGGATGCGCTGGCGTCCTTTTATCGCGGGCGGCAGGCTTAGTGATGGGCAAGCCGAAGATCCTAACGGTCGTGGGAGCCCGCCCGCAGTTCATTAAGGCGGCGGTGCTTTCGGCTGCGCTGTCGCCGGTGGCTGAGGAAGTGCTGGTCCACACCGGCCAGCACTACGACGCCGCGCTGTCGGGCGTGTTTTTTGAGCGGCTGCCGATTCCTCAGCCGGACGTGTCGCTGGAGGTGGGCTCCGGCAGCCACGGGCAGCAGACCGGTGAAATGTTAAAGCGCTTGGACCCTGTCATCGCCAGCGAGCGGCCCGACTGGGTGCTGGTGTACGGCGACACGAACAGCACGCTGGCCGGGGCGCTGGCGGCCGCCAAGCTGGGGGTGCCGGTGGCACATGTGGAGGCGGGGCTTCGCAGCTACAACCGCGCGATGCCGGAGGAAATCAATCGGGTGCTGACCGACCACGTAGCGGCGCGGCTGTACTGCCCGGCTCCGTTTGCGGCGCACCAGCTCGCGCGGGAAGGCATCACCGCTGGGGTGCGTGTGGTGGGCGATGTGCTGGACGAGGCGCTGGGCCTGGTGGCTCAGCGCCCGGCCGCATGGCTCACCGCGCTTGGGGTGTCTCCCAGCCAGTACTGCCTGGCGACGATTCACCGGCAAGCCAATGCGGATGACCGCGGGAGGCTGGCCGCCATCGCGGCGGCGCTGGGGGAGCTGGCGCTGCCGGTGCTGTGGCCCCTGCACCCGCGGACCGCAGCGCGGCTGAAAGATTGGGGCATCCCCCTGCCGAGCGGGGTTCGCACCCTCGAGCCGGTCGGATATTCCGAAAGCCTGACCCTCATTCGACACGCCCGGGTGGTGGTGACCGACTCGGGGGGGGTGCAGCGCGAGGCGGGCTTGCTGGGAGTGCCCTGCTGCATCGTGCGGGCGGAGACGGAGTGGCTGGATCTTCTGGAGGCGGGCCGGGCCGTACTGGTGCCCAACCCGCTAGATTTGCCGGCAGCGGTGGCCGCGGCCCGCCCGCGGGCTGAGCCGCGCCGCGCCGCCGAAGGCGTGGCGGCGGCGATTGCCCGCGATTTAGCCGCGGGTAGCACGCAATCCCACTGGGATTGCCATCGGCCGATGTGAGCGAGGAAGGAAGGCGGCACATGCGCGACACGTACCTGGATTACAACCGGCCCGCTATGACGGAGGAAGAGGCGGCGGCGGCGGCGGACGCGGTCCGCTCGCTGTGGATTACGCGCGGCCCGCGCGTGGAGGCGTTTGAGGCCGCGCTGTCCCAATACTTTGGCGGCGCGCGGGTGGTGGCGCTCAACTCCTGCACCGCCGCCCTCCATCTGGCGCTGATTGCCAGCGGGGTGGGGCCGGGCGATGAAGTGGTGACGACGCCCCTCACGTTTGCGGCTTCGGTCAATGTGATTCTGCATGTGGGGGCGACGCCGGTGCTGGCCGACGTGGACCCTAACACGGGGTGCATCGACCCGGGCGCCGTGCGGGCGGCCGTGACGCCGCGCACGCGAGCCGTGCTGCCGGTGGATTTGGCGGGCCATCCCGCCGACTGGGACGCTCTGGCCGCCTTGGCGGGTGAGCACGGCCTCACGCTGGTGGAGGATGCGGCCCACGCCATCGCCACGGAATACCACGAGCGGCGCATCGGATCCTTCCCGTGGATGGCGGCGTTTTCCTTTTACGCCACGAAAAACTTGGCCACCGGGGAGGGCGGCGCGCTGGTGGTGCCGGATGCTGCCGCGGAGGAGCGGCTCCGGGTGCTGGGGCTCCACGGCATGAGCAAAAACGCTTGGACGCGATACACCCAGGCTGGGCACTGGCGCTATGACATTGTCGAGCCAGGCTACAAGTACAACATGACCGACGTGCAGGCCGCGCTGGGACTGGTGCAGCTGGCGCGCCTGCCCGCACTGCAGGCGAGGCGCGCGGCCATTGCCGCCCGCATGAATCGGGCGTTTGGCGCGGACCCCGCGCTCCAGATTCCCTATGTGGCGCCGAGGGTCGTGCCGGCGTGGCACTTGTATGCCATCCGCCTGGTGCCGGGTGCGCTCACCATTTCCCGCGACCAGTTCATCGAGAAGCTCCGGGCGGCCAACATCGGGACCGCTGTGCACTTTATTCCCATCAGCCACATGACCTACTATCGCGAGCGCTTTGGCTGGCGGCCCGGCATGTTCCCCCACGCGGATGCTTACTTTGAAGGCGAAATCTCCCTGCCGCTGTATCCCAGCATGACGGACCGCGATGTGGACGATGTGATTGAAGCCGTACTCGGGATCTCCGAGCGGCACCGCAGCTGAGGCAGGTGTGATCGCGATTGCCGGTCGAGACCAAACACGGCACAATGGGTTTATCGATTGGATGGCCGAGCGATCGCGGCAGCAAGAAGGTGGGCGATCACCGAAGGAGGTGGCGCATGCAGCAAGCGGCCAAGCGAGCTTTGGACGTGTTGCTGGCGCTGGTGGGCCTCGTGGTGACGCTGCCGCTCTCGCTGGCGATTGCCCTGTGGATTCGCCGCGAGGGGCCCGGGCCGATTTTGTTTCGCCAGGGCCGTGTCGGCCAGCACGGCCGGATGTTTCAGCTGGTGAAGTTTCGCTCCATGGTGCCGGGTGCGGAGCAGCAGTGGCAGGCGCCGCAGCATCCCCAGGAGCTTTTGGCGCTTCGGTTTCAGGACGAGGGGGATGCCCGCATCACACGGACGGGGCGGTGGTTGCGCCGCACCTCTCTGGATGAGCTGCCAAACCTCTGGAATGTGCTGGTGGGCGACATGTCCCTCGTGGGTCCGCGCCCGGAAGTGCCCGAGATTGTGGCGCTGTATGACGACGCCATGCGCCAGCGGCTGGCGGTGAAGCCCGGCATGACGGGGCTGGCACAAGTTTCCGGCCGGGGTGCGCTCACGACCGCCGACGCCATCCGGTTTGATTTGGAATACTGCCGCGGCTGGTCGCTGGCGCGGGACCTGGAGATTTTGTGCCGCACGGTGAGCAGCGTGGCCCGCCGCGATGGGGCCATGTGATCGGGCCGGGCCACATCCCCGAGACAGGACGGTGAAATATGGGCGCGTCGGAGCCCGCGATGCCGCGGGAGGACCGGCTGGCCGCAGCCATTCAGGCGACGCGGCACTGGGCGCACCTGGAGCGGGCGCGCGATGCCTGGCCCGGCGTGGCTGCGGCGCTGCACGACATTTTGCAGGTGTCGGGCGGCCTGCTGCTGTTTCGCCCCGAGGGGACTGAAGACCGCCCGCCCAAAATGTGGGGGGCATTTGGGTCCCTCGAGCGCTTGGCCGGTCAGGAGTGGGAGGCGCCGCACTCCAGGTGGAGCCAGTGGGGCGTGCCGCTGGAGCGCTGGGTGGATCCCCCGCCCGCGTGGAGCTGGGCAGCGGGCGCGGCAGCGGCCGGCATTTGGCCGTTTTCCAGCCAGGGAGACTTTGGGGCGCTGCTGCTTTGCCGCAGCACCCCGAGGCACCGGTGGTCGGACGACTCCGCCACCTTGCGCGGCTTCGCGGCTTATCTGGGCTTGGTGCTAAGCCTCATTCGCCAGCGCCACATGGCCGAAAGTTTGTCGAGTCAGGACCCGCTGACGGGACTGTTAAACCGGCGCGGTCTGCAGCAAGCCTGGCAGGAGCGGGTGGCGAGTGCTCGGCGCCACCGCCATGCGCTGGTGCTGGCGGTGGCCGATGTGGACCACCTGAAAGACATCAACGACCGCGAGGGCCACCTGGCGGGGGATCGGGTGCTGCGGCGAGCCGCGGACCAGCTGCGTCACCTGCTGCGCGGCGATGATGCGGTGGGCCGGTGGGGCGGCGACGAGTTTGTGGGGATCTTGACGGTGGAGATGCCGCATGTGGAGGCCGTGGCCCGGCGCGTCCGCGAAGGCTTGATGGCGGCCGGGGTGGCCGCCAGCGTGGGAGCGGCGGTGCTGGGCGTGGACGGCGCCACCTGGGCCGAATGTTTTGACGCGGCCGACCGCCGCTGCTATGCGATGAAAACCTGGCGCTAGGCTGGCCGCTCAGCGGCGCCGGGGTGTCATCAGGAGGCCATCCCGGCCGCCAGGCCCGCCGCGAGGGCGCAGCGTGATGAGTGGATCCACCCCGACCGGCGCCACAGCGGCGCGCTCCAGCCTCCACCGGGACAGCACGGCCGCCAGCACCAGCGAGATTTCCAACAGCGCAAACGGCCGCCCGATGCACAGCCGCGACCCAGCCCCGAAGGGCAGGTAAGATAGCGCGGGCCGCAGGCGGGCGCTGTCATTCAGCCATCGCTCGGGCCGAAACTGCTCGGGCTCGGGGTGCCAGCGCGCGTCGTGGTGCACCACGAACGGCGAAATCAGCACTTGCAGGCCGGGGGGATACTCCTCGCCCCCCAACTGAAACGCCAGCTGAGACTCCCGCACCATGAGCCAGACGGGAGGGTACAGGCGCAGGGACTCGCTCACCACGGCCGCCAAGTAGGAAAGCCGCGCCACGTCGTCGCTCGTGGGGGCATGGCCGCGCAGCGTCTCGGCCAGCTCCTCCTCGAGGCGCGCCGCGGCGGCGGGATGGCGGTCCAGGAGATAAAATGTCCAGCTCAAGGCGTTGGCGGACGTTTCGTGCCCGGCCAGCAGCAGTGTCATGGATTCGTCTCGCAGCTGCTGGTCCGTCATGGGCCGTCCCTCTTCGTCCCGCGCCTCCATGAGCAGACCCAGCAAATCTTGCGGCGGCGAGCCGGAGTCCTGGGCCCGCCGGCGCCGCTCAATGATGTCAAACACCACCGCATCCAGGTTGGCCGCCGCCCGCTCATAGCGCTGGCGCCCCGGCGACGGGAGCCAGCGCGGCGGCGCCCACAGGGCTTTAATGGTCCGGTTGCCGTAGCGCATGGCCGCCGTGAGGTTCGTGCGGACCACATCCGCCTGATGTCCCACCTCCATGCCGAACAGGCAGGCGCCGGCGACAGACAAGCCCAGCCGGGTCATGTCTCGCGCGACGTCGCGCTCCACGCCGTCCTCCCATTCCGCGAGCAGGGTTTGGGTCAATTCCACTATGGCGGCACCATACTGGCTCACCCGCTGACGGTGGAACGCCGGCTGCGCCAAGCGCCGCTGGCGCCGCCACAAGTCCCCTTCGCTGGTCAGGAGCCCATCGCCCAGCACGCGGTGCATGAGGCGCAGCGCCCGGCCCTTGCGAAACCGCCGATTTTGATTCACCAGCACCTCGGTGATGTCGTCGGGGTGAGAAACCAGCAGCATCCGCCGGGTGCCGATGTTCAGCAGGGCCCGGTCGGAGACGGCGCCAAACCGGAAAAACGTGTCCAGCGGCTGATTCGCCAAGTCGCGATACACACTCATCCAAGCCAGGGGACCCGTGGGCAGGGGGCGCGGCGCTGGCTCTCGCATGACGGCCATGCTGGCGCCTCCTTGCTTGGCATGTCGGGCGACGGCGGCCTAAGCTCGCCCCAAGGCAGTGTAACACCTTGCCCATCCCGCCACCGCGCCAGAGGGGAGCGCCATGGGAAAGCCAGCCTGCCGTCGGAGGGCCAGCGGCCGGCGGGCGGCGTGGCATCCCGCCCAGGCGTACTGGAGCGGGCCTATGGCATATAGCAGGACATTCACGGGGGCAAGTGCTCCAGTGCCAGCAAGGTGCCGCCGGGCTTGAGCCACGTGCGCATCTGCTGGAGGGCGCGCAGCGGATCGCCATAGCTGCAGAGCCCCAGCGTGATCACGACCGCGTCAAACTGCCCCGCCGGAAAGGCTAAGGGGGCGATGTCGCCGCGGATAAAGGTGGGGGCAATGTGCGCGCGCTCCGCCGCCGGCTTGGCGGCGGCCAGCATGGTGGGCGACACGTCCGCGGCCGTCACCACCGCATCGGCCGGATAAAAGGCAAAGTTGGCGCCGGCGCCGACCGCCACTTCCAGCACCGCACCGTGGGCCTCCAGCAGCCGGCGGCGCCAGGAGACCTCGCGCCCGTGGCCGGCCTCGGTCTGCCGGCGCCGCCGGGCATAGGCGGGTGCCTGGCGGTCGAAAACCCGCGCCAGCCGCGCCGAGTGGCGCTCGCGTCTGCTGTTGGCCATCGGCTGCGGCATCGCTCGCGCTCCCCTTCCGCGACAGGCGGGCAGTGAAAGCCGGCCGCGCAAACTGGCAAAATCATACCAGCGCGCGGCCGAGTGCTCGACGGCATTCGCCGCGGGGCGTGCTAAACTCTTAGCGAATGGCAAGTGGTGCGCTGGCTCCGCCGGAACGGGCCGGCGGCGGGAGGGCTGAGAGTGGCGGAAGGGCAGCGCCCAGCAATGTTGTTGCTCACCCAATACTACCCGCCCGAGCCCGGCGCGGCATCCATTCGCCTCCAAGCCATGGCCCAGCAGCTAGTTGCGCAGGGGTGGACGGTGAAAGTGGTGACGGCGTTTCCGCACCACTTGGGCCACCACAGCCCACAGTACGCCGGCCGGCTGTTTTCCCGCGAGGCGGATGGGCCGGTGTCGGTGCTCCGCACCTGGATTTGGCCCGTGAAAGTGGGCCGCATTCGCCGCCGTCTGCTCAACTATTTTTCGTTTGTCGGCACGGGACTTCTCGGGCTCATGCACCAGGGGCGGGCTGATTTTTTGCTGGTGGAGTCGCCGCCGCTGTTTTTAGGCATCACGGCGTATGTGTATTCGCGCCTCCGCCGCATTCCCTACATCTTGTCGGTCTCGGACCTGTGGCCGGAGTCTGCGGTGGCGCTGGGCTTGGTGACGAATCCGACGATTATCAGCGCGACGCGGCGGCTGGAGCTGTTTTTGTACCGCAACGCGTACCGGGTGTCGACCGTGACCGAGGGAATCCGCGAAGCGGTCCAGGAAACCGCCGCTCTGCCGCCCGACCGCATGTTGTTTGCTCCGAATGGCGTGGATGTGTCGGGCTTTGCCGGAGCAACGGCCGATCCGGCGCTGGTGGAAGAGCTTCAGCTGGAAGGCCAGCGGGTCTTTCTGTATCCGGGCACCCTCGGGTACGCGCAGGGGCTGGGCATCATCCTGGACGCCGCCGAACACTTGAAAGAGCGCCGCGACATCACGTTTCTGTTGGTGGGCGACGGCCCGGTCAAAGCCACGCTGATGGAGGAAGCGGCGCGGCGTGGGCTGGACCACGTGCGCTTTTTGGACTTGCAGCCCCAGGCGCGCATGCCCGCCTACTATGCGCTGGCCCGGGCCGTCGTGGTGCCCTTGAAAAATCACCGGCTGTTTCGCGGCGCGCGGCCCTCGAAGGCGTTTCCTGCCTGGGCTTCGGCCCGCCCGGTGATTTTCTGCGGCGAAGGGGAGATGGCGCGTGTCGTGGCCGCCTCCGGCGGCGGCACCACCGTCCCGCCGGAGGACGGGGCAGCGCTCGCCGCCGCGGTGGTGCGCTACGCCGACTTGCCGGACGATGCCTGGGAGCGGCTTGGGCAAGCCGGGCGGCAGTTCGTGGAGCAGCACTACACCTGGGAGCGCATTATGCAGCGCTGGACCGATGGGCTGGCTCCGGTGTGAGCCGCCTGCCGCGCGTGCTGCTGCTGGGACACTATCCCCTCGAGCGCCGGGACCGGGCACCGGTGGTGCGCACCTGGGCGATGGCCGAAAGCTTGGCGCGCTGTGCGGCGGTGACCGCCCTCTCTGGCTCGCGGGCAGAACGCGCGGTCTGGACTCGCCGCTTCTTGGCGGGGCGGGGCCTGGACCGCGTGGATGCGGTGTACTTGGAAGCGGGCACGTCCACCATGACGCCCGCTGACCACACGCTGCTGCGGGCCATTCGGCGCCGCGGCCTGCCGCTGGGCATTTACATCCGGGATGCCTACCAGCGGTTTCCGGCGCTGTACCCGCCCGCCACTCGGAAAGAGTGGCTCCTGGCTCGTGCCTACGCGCTGACCACCTGGCGCTATCGGCAGCTGGCGAGCGTGCTGTTTTTCCCCACCGCCGGCCTTGCCGATTTGTTTCCTCATGCCAACCGGCAGCTTCTGCCGCCTGCTGGGACTGTGCTGGCCCCGCCCGCCGGCTTGGTGCGGCACCCGCACCGGGCCATCTACGTGGGCGCCAACGGTCCCTACGATGGGGTGGATACGGCCGTCGCGGCCCTAGCCGAGGTGCGGGCAACCCATCCGGACGCCGAGCTGGTGCTGGTGATTCGTCCGGCCGAAGCCCCTTCCCACTTGCCGCCGTTTTGCCGCTTGGTCGAAGCATCCGGCGAAGCCCTGTCGCCGTGGCTGTGGAGTAGCTCGGTGGCACTCATCCCCCGCCGGGACACGGACTACACGCGGCTGGCGCTGCCGATCAAGCTGTTTGACTACCTGTCGCACGGCCTAGCGGTGGTCGCGACGGGACCCTCCGAAGTGTCCAAGCTGGTGGTGGCGAGCGGCGTGGGCGTAGCCGCGCCGCCCGACCCGCGCCAGGTGGCGGCCGCCATCGGCGGCTTGTGGCAGCGCTCCGACCGTGTGGCGCGCATGAGCGCCTCTGCGCTGGCGCTGGTGTCCCAGCAGCACAATTGGGATGCGCGAGCCGAGGCGGTGCTGGCCGCCCTAGGGGTCTTGTGACGCATAAGCCAGGCTGCGCCCCCCGGCCCAAAACCTCCGCGACGCGAAATTCCGCGTCCAGGTCCTGCTCCACCATCACGGCATCAAACGCGAGCGGCGTGCGGTGCAGCGCACCGATCAGCGGCAGGACTGGCAGCCGCCCGAGGGCCAGGGGTGCAGCCGCTCGGCAAGGCGGAGGGCTGACGGTGCGAGGGTCCGCCAGCGGCCAATCCACCCGCTGATGGCCCGCACCGTCCCAGACGGCGGCAGTGGCGCCTGCCATGACGGCGGCGTCGCCTGCCGCATCGCTCTCCCCACCGGATGCGCACGGGCGGCTACTGAGGCGCCGTGGCCTGCCACATATCGGCGAGGCCCTGCTCTAGGCCCACCTCAGCGGGCCGCCCCCACGCTGCGAGCCGATGGGGGTCAAAGACACTGGCAAAAATGTCGCCGGGGCGGCTAGCCTCGGGCTGCCATTCGAGTGGCACCTCTGCAATGTGAGCCAGCGCCGCGCCCAGCGCGTTGACGGTGACGCCCACGCCGGTGCCCACGTTAAAGAGCCAGCCCGCCGTGCCCTCGCACGGCGGGGCGGGGTCGCCCAGCCGATGAAGCAGGGCGCCCGCCACATCGCTCACGTGAATGTAGTCGCGCACTTGCTCGCCGGTGCCCTCGCGCACCAGCGGCTGGCCGGCCCGCAGGCGCTCGCAGAAGCGGGCCACCACACCGCCTTCGCCGGCGGCGTCCTGGCCGGGCCCATAGATGTTGCCAGGCCGAAAAATTACCAGCTCCATGCCGCGCGTGTGGGCAAATCGCCGGCACCACTGCTCGCCGACCCACTTGGACCAGCCATAGAACGAGAGCGGAGCCGTGGGGCTGTCCTCCGTGAGCGGCAGCTGGCCGGCGGGGTCGCCGTACACCGCCGCCGACGAGGCAAACCGAAACTGCCGAGCCTCGACCGCCTCTGCCAGCTCGAGGGCTCCGGCGGTGCCGGCCATGTTGTCCTCCGCCATGGCCAAGGGCGCCCGCTCGCCATGAGGGACTGAGGCGTCCGCCGCCAGGTGAATCACTACGTCGGCATAGCCAATGGCGGGGGCGATGCGCTCCGGATAGCGGACGTCTTCCTCGATCCAGGCGGCAGCCTCAATCCCGGCACCCGGCGCCCGGCGGTCCACCGCCACCACGTCATGCCCGGCGGCCGCGGCCGCCCGCACCACGTGGCGGCCCACAAACCCGGCGCCGCCTGTGACCACGATTTTCAAGCCGGGGGCCTAGCGCGAAAGTCGGCAATGGTGGCGGCCAGCCCGTCGCGGAGGGACACCTGGGGCTCCCACTCCAGCAGATGGCGGGCGCGCGCAATATCCGGCCGCCGCCGCGTGGGGTCGTCAGGGGGCAGGGGCTTTCCCACGGTGGTCAGCGGCACGCCGGCCACCTCCGCCACGATTTGGGCAAACTCCAAAATCGTGTGCTCCTCCGGGTTGCCGATGTTGAACACCAGCCCCGCCAAGTCCGGCCGAGTTGCCGCCCGATAAATGCCGTCCACCTCATCCGACACGAAGCAGAAGCTCCGCGTCTGATGGCCGTCGCCGTACACCGTAAGCGGCTGGCCCGCCAGGGCCTGGGAGATGAAGTTTGGCACGACGCGCCCATCTTCGGTTTGCATTCGAGGCCCGTAGCAGTTGAAAAAGCGCAGGATGCGAACGTCCAGCTGATGGCGCCGGTACCACTCCATCGTGAGCGCTTCGGCAAATCGCTTGCCCTCGTCGTAGCAAGCCCGCTCGCCAATGGGGTTGACGCGCCCCCAATACGTTTCGGGCTGGGGCGAAATTTCCGGGTCGCCGTACACCTCGGACGTGGACGCCAGCACAAAGCGCGCGGAAAGCTCCTGCGCCAGGCGGAGTCCCTGCAGTGTGCCCAGCGCGTTGGCGGTCAGCGTCTCCAGCGACAGCCGCCGGTAGTGCACCGGGCTTGCGGGTGAGGCCATCTGGTAGACGCACGCGGCCGTGCCAATTCCCAAGCTTTCCGCCGTGAACGGGACGCTCACGTCCTGTTCGATGATGCGCACCCGATCCGGGTGGGCGGCATGGTGCGCGAGGTTAGCCCGCGAGCCGGTGCAGAAGTTGTCCAGCACGACGACGTGCTGGCCCTCGGCCACCAGCCGATCCGCCAAGTGGCTGGCAATAAACCCGGCGCCGCCCAGAATGACTGCGGTCTCTGGCATGCGCGCCGCCTCCTGTTTAAAGTGTCGCCCGCATTATATCAGGCTGGGCGCCGGCGCCCGCGAGCGCATCTAGCGGCTCGCGCTCCGGCTCGGGTATGCACGGGCTAACGAGGTCGACGCTGTTAGGATTATACCGACGGACAGAGACGGGGACTTTCCTGGCGGTGGCCGTCGGCCAGTGGCAGGCCGGGGACTTGGTGGCGTGGGCCGCCGAGCGTGTCCTTCATCCCGAGGGGACCTGACGCCAGACGTCTTGCCGCCCACGCCGTCTTTCGGCTGAGCGGCGAGCGGCTGTCGCCGGCTGTACCCTTTGCTCACCGCCCCCCATCGCCAGCCAGGCGGCCAGGCGTTATAATGAGTCACTTCAGACCGGGGGGCGAAGCATGTTTAAGGCGTGGACAGACCGCTGGGATGAACTGTCCGTGTTGGTCGATACCGGCATGGCGTATGCGGCTTACCTGCTGGTCGTCCACTTTTACTTTCAATTCAACCCCCGG
This sequence comes from Bacillota bacterium, assembly GCA_021846505.1. Classification (GTDB taxonomy): domain Bacteria; phylum Bacillota; class Sulfobacillia; order Sulfobacillales; family JAIMBI01; genus JAJZWV01. Next base: position 9,212 of record JAJZWV010000007.1, on the reverse strand, counting down.
CTGGCCACGGTGCAGTTGGTCAGTTTTTACTTCAGCTGGTCTATTCCCGTGCTGGGTTCGGCCTGGCTGGGGCTCAAGCTAAATTTTCGCGGGTACAGCCGCCGCTGGAACCAGCTGCCGGCGGAGTTGGCGATGCTGTTGCTGGCCAACGTGGAGTTGGGCGCGGGCATCGCGGTGCTGGTGTTTGCGCTGAAAGCCACCTGGTTTTCCCGCCTGATTTTTGTGCTCTGGCCGATGACCGCGCTGATTTTGCAGAGCTTAGTGCACATGGCCACCAAGGTGAGCTTGGCCCGCTTTCGGCGGGCGGGCATCGACCACCGGCAGCTGGTCCTGATTGGCTATCCCTCGCGGCTCAATGTGTTTCGGGAAACGCTGAATGCCGTCCCGGAAGCGGGGATGGGGGTGGCGGCGCTGGCGCCCGTGCCGCTGGGCGACGACAGTGCGGGGCAGTGGGCGCTGACGCAGCTGGCGGAGTGGCTGGAGACCCGGGTCGTCGACTCAGTGGTGCTGGCCCTCCCGCTGGACGACCAGGTGCTGCGCGGTGCTATTCGGCTGGCAGAGATTCAGGGCAAGGAAGTGCGCCTCCTGCTGGACGAGGTGGGGGCAATGGCCAGCCGCTCGCAACTGTACAACTTCTACGGCAACTCCGTGCTCGTGGTCAACCCGACGCCCGCGCACCCGACCACCCGCTGGGTGATTAAGCGTGCCCTGGACTTAGGCGGCGCGCTGGTGCTGACCGTGCTCCTGTCTCCCCTGCTGCTGGGCATTGCCATCGCGCTCAAGTGGCATGAGCCCCGGTGGCCGGTCTTGTTTCGCCAGCGGCGCGTAGGTTTGAACGGCCGCCAGTTCTGGTGCCTCAAGTTTCGCACCATGGTGCCGGATGCCGAGCGCCAGCAGGAGCAGCTGCGCCATTTGAACATCATGTCGGGCCCCGTGTTCAAGGTGCCGGATGATCCGCGCATCACCAAGCTGGGCCGTGTTCTGCGGCGCCTGTCGCTGGACGAGCTGCCGCAGCTGTTCAACGTGCTGGGGGGGCAGATGAGCCTGGTGGGGCCGCGCCCCGCGCTGCCCGATGAAGTGACCCAGTACGGCGACAGCTATCGCAAGCGCCTGTCCGTCCGACCCGGCATCACCGGGCTGTGGCAGGTGTCCGGCCGCAACGACATTCAGGATTTTCACGAATGGATGGCGCTGGACTTGGAGTACATCGACCGCTGGTCGCTGACGCTGGACTTAAAGATATTGTTTCGGACCATCCCGGTGGTGCTGCAGCAGCGCGGCGCCCACTGACAAGCCGGCGGGTCCAAAGCCGCGAGGCAATCGCGCGCGGCACACTGGTCCCCCCGCGGCTGGGGCCCAGGCGGTCCCATGAAGCCTGAGCACAAATGTGGCGGCGGAGGTGCGTCGCATGACACAGCTGGCGGAGGTAGCCCCGGGGATCCTGGTGCGCCAAAGCTCCTTTGCCCTCACGAACACGACGGTCATCACCGGAGGTCGGAGCCAGGCGCTGGTAGTGGACCCGGGCGTGACGGTCGAGGAGCTTGTCGATCTGACCCGCAGCATGGCCGTGCGGGGGCTCCGGGTGGCCGCCGGATTTTCGACCCACCCGCACTGGGATCATGTGCTGTGGTGCGGCGATTTGGGTGCCGTGGCGCGCTACGCCGCTAGCCGTGCGGTGCGCATTGCCCAAGAGGAGCGGCCCGGCATGGTCGAGAGGCTGGAAAGATCTGCGGCCGGACACGACTTGGCGCTGTTTGGCTACCTCACGCCACTGCCGGCCGGCAGTGCGGAGATTCCCTGGGACGGGCCGGCCGCCGCCACCATCACCCATAGCGGCCACGCACCGGGCCACACCGCGCTGTTTTTGCCAGACACCGGCGTCTTGCTGGCGGGGGATATGCTGTCGGACGTGGAGGTTCCACTCCTCGACCTCGTGGAGTCCAATCCGCTGGCGGACTATCGCCGGGGGCTTGAGCGGCTGGCCGCCGTCGAGGGAGTGCGGGTGCTGATTCCCGGTCACGGGCACGTGGGCGATGCGGACGAGTTTCGCCGCCGGGTGGCCGCCGATATTCGGTACCTGGATGACCTGGAGCACGGCCGCGAGATCCACGACGGGCGACTGACCGGCGCGCCGGAGTGGCTGCTCCGGTCCCACGCGGCCCAAGTGCGGCACGCCCGGCACCGGGAGTGAGCGCCCGCGGCGAGCAAGACCACCAACTTGCTCCCTATCGGTGTGCCGCACCGGTCCCGCGGCCGAACGCCGGTGGAGCCCGACCGGCACGGCGCCGCCCCCTTCTGTGAGGGAGCCGGTGCCATGCTGGCGGGCGCGGCCGCCGCCGCTAGCTTTTCAACAGCCCGTGCTTTACCAGGAAGTTTTTGGCCACGGTCTGCGGGGACTGGTGCAGCACCTCCACGTCGTAGTTCATCTGCATTTGGTCTTTGGTGGTAATGAGCCCCATCAGCGGCTTCAGCACTTTGTTCAGGTGCCACTCCTTGACGATTTTGGACTGGATGATCACGATGCCGTGGTACGGCGGGAAAAAGTGCTTCGTGTCCTTGAGCGCCGTTTCGTGCAGCTTGGTGAGGCGGGGGTCGGTGGAGTACGCCACCGCGGCTTGAATCGACCCCTGCGCCAGCGCTTCGTACATGAGGCTGTAGTCCATCGCCTTGGCGGACTTGAAGTGAAGCCCATACGCCGCGGTAAATGCCCTGTACCCATCCCCGGCGCGCTGCTGGAAGGTGGGGTCAGTGCCAATCACCCAGTGGGGGGCATACTTGGCCACTTGCGCATCGGTCGTGAGGTGATATTTCTTGGCCACGCTGGACTGGACCGCCAGCGCATACGTGTCCTGATAGCCGAGGGAGGGCGACACCCAGAGGCCCCACTTCTTTTGCTCCTGCTTCACGACGTAGGCCGCCACGGCATTCGGGTGGCCCTTCCACTTGCCGGTGTAGGCTTGGTGGAGCGGGCCTGTGAATTCGGTGCCGTCGTAGCCGACATAAGCCTGGATCGAATTTTTCAGCAGCAGCGTATGCAGGAGCCCCGACGCGCCGGTGGTGTACGAGATGCTCACCTTGACGGGGGTTTTTGCCTGAATCAGGTACTTGACGAGCCAGTCGTCGATGCGGGGCTCGGCAAAGTCCTGCGCCGCCATTTGGATGTGGGTCACCTTGCCGCTGGCCGCCCCGCCGCCGCAGGCGGCCAGGGTGGCCACCAATCCCAGAGACATTGCGGCGCCCATGGCCCATTGGACCGGGCGCTTGGCTGACCTATTGGATTGTGTTCGCATATTCTTCCTCCTTCAACGGTCTTGAATCGATGCCGCCGCCTGCACCCGCCCCGCCGATTGGGGTGCCGCACTTACACACGGAGCCCGCGGGGCGTCAGCGCCCGCTCCAGGCCGCCCATCAGTCCTTCAGCCAGAAAGGCCAGGACGATAGCCGGAATGGTGCCCGCCAGCACAATGGAGTTGCTGGCCATGCCCATGCCTTCCATGATGAGCGAGCCCAAGCCGCCGGCTCCAATGAGAGACGCCAGGGTGGCAAACCCAATGGTGGCCACCAGCGAGGAGCGAATGCCGGCGATAATCACGTGCAGCGCCAGCGGCATCTCCACCATCCACAGCAGCTGCCAGCTGGTGACACCCATGCCGCGGGCCGCGTCTTTGACACCGGGGTCGACGCCCATGATGCCCACGTAGGTGTTGCGGACGATGGGCATGAGCGCGTACAGAAATAGGGCCAGCACGGCCGGCAGCACCCCGATGCCCAGCCCAATCGCAATCATGATGGCCAAAAGCGCCAGGCTCGGAATGGTTTGCATCGCGTTGGCAAACCCCATCACCGGCCCGTACAGCCAGCGCACCCGCGTGGCCAGCATGGTGAGGGGCACGGCCACCACAATGGCCGCCGACATGGGGATGGCCACCAGGTACAGCTGCTGCAGCGTGTGGCGCCAGATGGTGCCCGGATGCTGGGTGAAAAATTGCCAGGTGTGCAACAGCAGTGTCACGGCGCCATCTCCCCCGATGCCGGGGCAGGGAGGGTGGGATCCGCCACGTTTAGATCCTGCACCCCCGACGCCACCCTGAGGGCATCGCCCAGCAAGCCCACCAGTGTGCCCCGGGTGACGAGGCCGACAATGCGGTGGTTCTCATCCAGAACCGGCAGGCTGTCGGCTCGTTGGTGTTCCAGCAGGCGGTGCATCGCGGTGAGGCCCGAGTCCGACGGGGACAGCGCCTCCACCGCGCGGTCCGCCAGGCTGCCCACCGGGCTTTGATCGCCGTCCTCGATGTGCTGCTGCAAGTCTGCCTGCCGCACGACGCCTTCGAAGCGGCCCTCCTGGTCGTGGACCAAGAGCGAATTGACCCGCCGGCGCCGCATGAGCTCCAAGCTGCGTGCCAAGCCGTTGGCCGCGCCGGTCATCGCTGGGCTGGCGATCATGACATCGGCCACCGACACTTCGCTGGCTTGCCGGAGCACGCGGTGGCGGCCGATGAAGCTCGCGACAAACTCGTCCGCCGGATTGCGCAGCATGTCCTCGGGCGGGGCTACCTGCACGATTTGGCCGTCCTTCATCAGGACGATGACATCGGCCATCAGGAGGGCTTCGTCCATGTCATGGGTGACAAAGACAATCGTTTTGGACACGGTGCGCAGGAGCCGCTTGAACTCTTCCTGCAGCTGCTCCCGCATTAAGGGGTCCAGCGCGCCAAATGGCTCATCCATGAGGATGATGTCGGGGTCGTGGGCCAAGGCCCGCAAAACCCCGATGCGCTGCTGCTGGCCGCCCGACAGCTCGGCCGGGAACCGATCCAGGTATTCCTCCGGGGCGAGGCCCACCATCTCCAGCAGCTCGGCCGCGCGCGCGCGCCGCGCAGCCGGCGGCTGCCCCATGAAGCGCAGGACAAACGAGATGTTGTCCGCAATGGTCAGGTGCGGCATGAGGCCAATGCGCTGAATCACGTAGCCGAGCCGCCGGCGAAGCTCCACTGGGTTGTAGGTTTTGCAGTCCCGCCCCTCGATCCAAATCGCACCCGCTGTCGGCTCAATCAGGCGGTTGACCATGCGGAGCGTGGTCGTCTTTCCACACCCCGATGGGCCGATCAAGACGACCAACTGGCCCCGCGGCACCGACAAGGTGAAGCCGCGCACCGCCGGTGCGCGGCCGCCAAACGATTTGGTGACGCCGCGAAACTCCAAGATGGCTTCGCCATTCGTCATCGCATCACCCCCAGGCATAGTTGGGCCCGATGCGAGCATATGGAAGCCATAAGCCAATAGGTCGTGGGGAATAAAGACATGCGGACATCTGCCCGCGAGGAGCCTCCCCACGCCTACGAGGTTAGTTGTCGGGCTAGGGCAGTGAAGCTTGCCCCTGCGTACTCGCATTCGCCCCCAGGCTACCCGCCGGGGAAGCCAAGAATCCCCCGTTTGCCCGCTCGCGGCGGGCAACTCGGCGACCATAGCATCGCTGAAGCCTTGTGCATTTTATCACATGTTGGGGACTGTGTCCGGTGTGGAACCCGCCGCCTCCCGCAAGTGCTGACGGCCGCCGATGTTAGGGATTTCTGCCGGGCCGCGCAGCACCCCCGAGCAGGTGCGTGGCGCTTCTCGCCCGCCCGCGCTATGATCGGCGGCAAGGCGGGAGCAGTGAGGGCGTGCCCCTCCGACATCCGCAGGCGCCAGCGGGGAGTGAGCGGTGAGCACGGGGCAAGAGGTTGTCAAAGCGACCGGCATGGTGGCGGGCATAACGCTGGTGAGCAAAATTACCGGGTTTGCCCGCACCTTGGTGTTGGCCGACGTGTATGGGGCCACCTGTCTGACCGACAGCTACGTGGCCGCCACCGTGTATCCGAGCGTGCTGTTTGCGGGCCTGCGCAGTGCGCTGGCCACCAGCTTCATTCCGCTGTACACCGAGGTTCGCGAGCGCGACGGCCAGGGAGAAGCCTTTCGGTTTGCCAACACGGTGCTGACGACGCTGTTTTTGGCGCTGCTGGTGCTGGTGGCACTGGGCTTTGCCACCGCCCTGCCCGTCCTGCCGCTGTACGCCCCGGGATTCGTGTCGCGGGTGTGCCTGGCTCGGCCGCAAATTCTGCTCACGCTGGAATTGACCTGGATTATGCTGCCGGCGCTGCTGTTCATTGCACTGGCGGGGGTCCAGGAAGGCATTCTGCAGGCGGAGCGGCGATTTGCGGCGCCCGCCGCCGTGGGCATCCCCCAAAACTTAATCCTCATTGCCATCATTGCGCTGCTGGCCTCCCACTGGTCGATTTTTGCGGCGGCGGTGGGATCGTTTGTCGGTGGGGCGTCGTACGTGGTGGTGCAGGGCGTGGCGCTGCGCCGGGTGGGCTTTAGGTTTCGGGCGCGGCTGGACTGGCGCCATCCCGACCTCCGGCGCATGGGCGTCATGGTGCTGCCGGTGTTTCTGTCCACCTTTGTGGCGCAAGCCGGCTATATTGTGGACCGGCTGCTGGCGTCCAGCCTCAAAGCCGGCAGCCTGTCGGACTTGAACTACGCCCTCTTGCTCAATGGGCTCTTGCTGTCGCTGTTTGTCACCGCCCTCGTGACGGTCTTGTATCCGACCCTCTCCCGGTTCACCGCGCGCGGGGACCAGCCGGGGTTCGTATCGGCCGTGCGCCGGTCGCTGGGGGTGCTGACGCTGGTGACGGTGCCGGTGGCGGCCGGTGTCATGGTGCTGGCGGCCCCGTTCGTTCGGCTGGTGTTCCAGCGCGGCGCGTTCACCGCCACCGCCACCGCCGGCACGGCGTTTGCGCTGGTGTTCCTGGGCGTGGGCTTGGTGGCCAGCGCGGCGGGCGCCCTGCTGCCGCGGGCGTTTTTTGCGCTCAAGGACACGCGCACCCCGACGCTGTTTGCCCTCATCTCGGTGGCGGTCAACATTGTGGCCGATCTGCTGCTGGTGCATCCCTTGAAGCAGGGGGGCTTGGCGCTGGGCACGTCCATTGCCCAGTGGGTATTTACCGGCGTCATGCTGTGGCGGCTGCGCCGCCGCGTAGGGCCCCTTGGTGGCCTGCGGCTGGCCGGGACGGTGGGCAAGGCGCTGGGCGGCGGCGCGGTGATGGCCGCCATTTTGTATGTGGGATACCACGCCACCATTGGCCTCACACCCACCGCCGGCCGGGCAGTGTGGTGGCAGGGCGCGGATCTGGTGGGGGTGGGTGGGGCTGGGCTCGCCGCGTATGTGGCGCTGATGTGGCGATGGGGTCCCGAGGAGGTGCAGTACCTTCGCCAAGTGGCGGGGCAGGGCTGGCGCACCCTGGTGCGGGCGGGCCCATGACGGCCGAGGTGGGCGTCATCATCGGCACGTATCGCCGGCCACAGCACCTGCAAGCAGCGCTGGACAGTGTGGCCGCGCAGACGCGTCCGCCCCAGCGCATCTTCGTGTGTGACGATGAGAGTGGGGATGGCACCGCGGGTGTGGTGGCGCAGTTTGCCCGCACGTCGCCGATTCCCGTGCAGTGGCTCTCTGCGCCGCACACGGGCCACCCGGGCAAAAACCGGAATCAGGCGCTAGCGCATGCAGGCGGCTTGGACTGGGTGGCGTTTTTGGATGACGACGACCGCTGGGAGGCCAGCAAGCTAGCAGATCAGATGGCGCGCCTGGACCAGGGCGGCGTGGACTTGCTGGGGTGTGGCGTCACCGCCGTGGGTCCCGACGGCACCGTGCGGCGCATCTATCGACCGCGGGCCGGCCCGGTGCGGCTGCGCCCGCTGGCGGCGCAAAATCCGTTTGCCACCAGCGGCGTCATTCTGCGGCGGCAGCTGTGGGCGGATTTGGGCGGATTCAATGAACACCCGCGGATGGTCGGGTGGGGCGACGACTACGAGCTGTGGATCCGGGCGGCCGCGGCGGGCGCGCGGCTTGAAAACCTGCCCGATCCGCTGGTGGTGTATCGCGAGGGGCAGGGGATCATGGCGGCGCGGGGGCAGGATCTGGATCAGCATGCGTATGCGCTGTCGGTGATGGCCCAGGCGCTGGCGGGCTCCGGCCACGCCCTGGCCCGGCGCATCTTGTGGGGGCGGCACCACGCCGCCGCGGCTGAGGCGCGCCTGGCGGCGGGCCGGCGCGGCGCCAGCTTGCGCCACGCTCTGCAAGCCGTGTGGCGTTTTCCTGCGCGCCCGTCCTGGGCCACGCTGGCGCACGTGGTGAAAGGCCGCGCGGGATGACATCACGCGGTGGGCGATGACGCCGGCCGATCCATTCGGCCCAGGCGGGGCAGGGGCAGGCCGCCTGCCACCAGCACCAGGGCCCCCATCGCTGCATAGGTGAAGGGGATGCCCCACTCGCGGGTGGCCATGAGCCAGCCGGCCATGGGGAAGATCACCACCATGCCGAGGCTGAACAGCGTGTCGGGCGCGGACAGCACGGTGGCCCGCACGGCGTCGGGCGCCAAGCGGGAGAGGGCGGCGGTGGCCACTGGCTCGATGGTGCCGTCGGCCGCGCCGTCAAATACAAATGCGGCCGATGCGCCCCCGAGCGGCAGGGCACCCACGGCGGCGAGCAGCGCGGCCACCAGCACGGTGGCCGCACGCAGCACACGCGCCACCGGAAAGCCGGGGCGCGACGCCCAGCGGCCCACGAGCCAGCTCGAGAGCGCGCCGAAGACGTTGGAGCCGGCCAGCACCGCGGTCACCAGGAGAATGCTGGCACCTTTGTGCGCCAGGGTGGTTTGGCCATAAAGGTGATTGGTCGTGACAAACACGCTGACCACCCCGTAAAACGCGACCAGTCCCGACAGCCCGCGCACCTGGCGCAGGGCGGCGGCCATGGCGTTCAGCCGCGCCGCCATGCCGAGCGGCCGGGCCGCGCCCGAGGCCTCGTGGACTCGGGAGGGCTCCGGCAGTCCCCACACTACCACCAGCGCCGCCAGCTGCACGGCGCCTGCGGCCATATAGACGGCAGTCCATCCAAAGCGCGTGGCCAGGTAGCCGCCCGCCACGGCACCCAGCGCCCCACTGGCGTAGGTGATGGCCAGGACGCGGCCATAGAATCGGGCAAAATCGCCCGGCGAGGGGGCCAAGTCGTACAGCAGCGCCTGGTCGGCCCCACCGATGAACGACCACGCTAGTGTCCTGAGTTGATAATTCGAGATCTATATGGTATACTCGGGTATGTCTACTACACCTCCGACGAAGTCGCGACGAAGGGGGCGCCCGTTGGCGCCGCTGACCCTGAGCCCCGACGAACGCAC
>JAJZWV010000041.1 GCA_021846505.1 Bacillota bacterium | reverse complement strand
ACCTGCTCGCCCTCACGGGCCCGAAGGGCTTCCCCCCTGCGGGGCTTTCAGCCCTTCGGGTGTTTCCAAGGGCCACCGCGGGTCATATCCCCAGCGCTCAAGCCGGGGGTTTTACGCCCCACCTGATAAGAGCGGTTGTCGGGGTTCGGCAGGGGAATCTGGGCCGGCTTGCGTTTGATCCCGGGTACAACCCCCTGCGCCACGTCAGGCGGCTTGTTCTTGTTGATGGGCGGCGCCGAACCGCCACGTCGGTCCCTCATGCCATCACCCCGCTCAAGTGTAGTCCCCTGAGGCTTGCCGGGGCCCGCAGGCCGCAGACACCAACAGGCGATTAAGGGTCATCGGGGCTGCTTCCGCCACGGGAACACGATGGCAGTGGCGCTCCCGCTTGGTATCTCCCAGTACCAAATGTCAAAGGCCTGGCGCCGCTCACGGCCCAGCGGAGTGAGGTGGAGCTGCTGGATCAGGGGGTCGCCTGTGGTGGGCAGGTACAGCACCCCATCGTAAGCGTGAAACCACGGGCGCCCACCCGCCCAGCGCGCCCAATCTGCGGCCGTGGGCGCCAGCGGCAGCGCAGGCGCGGCGGGGTCGACCGCGGCGGCGGGGATAAAGATCGGTGCGGCGGCGGGAATGTCCGCGAGCGCCCAGGCCATGGCTGGGGGCGCCAGCGGCTCACCCTGCCACCACTTCAGAATGTGGGCCGCGCGGGCGGGACTTTCCGCCACGGCCGCCACCAGGTCAAAGCCTTGGCCGCCGGCGCTGTAGCGCGCCGCCTTCTCGCGCCACTGGCGCGAGGATTCCGTGCCGGTGTCGGCCTCCAGTGCCAAGAGGTGGGCGCCGCCCACGCGCAGGGTGAGGTCGGGCTGGGCCAGCCCCGGCGGATTGGGCACCACCTCGAGCGCTTCGGGCCACCCCGCGAGGGCGAGGTAGGCGTCAGCGGTCAGCCCGCGGTGGCGGGCTTGGCGGCGCGGGCATGCGGGGTGCCAGTAGGCGCCCTGAAACTTGATGGCGCCGCCGGACTGCACAGCCGCCTCGAGCAGCCGGCCAGCCTGCGCGGGAGTCACGGCGGCGGCACGCGCGGCCTGGTTGGGGGTCAGGCGGCCGACCGCCGCCAGCACGGCGAGCACCGTGGCTTGGGCGGTGGCGGCCGAAGTGGCGGAGGGTGCCGTCATGGCGTCCACAGCGGCAGAGGGGCGGCGGCGCGGGGAGCGGGGAGGCGCGCCGCAGCGGGCCGCAGGAGGCGGCCCCGGCGGGTCAGCAGCACCGTGGCCCGGCCGCGCACCGCATAGCGAGGGCTGGCCAGGGGATGGGGGGCGGCGGCGCGGCTGAAGCGGGCGATATCCTCGGCCGCTGTGCCCGCCAAGAGAATGCGCGTGCGGGCATTGGCTTCCACCGCCTGCTGCAGCGTGGGGGTCAGCTGCCCCATATCCTGGTGGGCCAGCACCACCGCTAGGCCATAGCCGCGCACCATGGCCAGCACATCCGACAGGTCGGGCGCCACGTACTGGTGAAATTCGTCCAGGTACAGGGCGTGGCAGAGCCGAGGCTGGGGGCCATGGCGAAGGGCGCTTTGCACCAGCAGATGCCACAGGAGCGCCCCGGTGGCGCGCGCGCCGAGGCCAAGTTCCCCCAGCGGCAAGGCGGCCACCAGCGACTGGCCCTGCCACACGTCATCGATGGTGAAGTCATAGGGCGGGGTGAGGGCACGGCGCACCCCCGGATGCAGCAGGAAGCTGCGGAGGCGGTTGACCAAGCCCATCTGCCACTCCTGCTGGCGGCCGCGGCCCACGCCACCCCACTCCTGCCGAAAATAGGCCGCCACTTCTGGGTCCTGGTGCTGTGACAGCACTTCGGTGCGAAAGCCGTCGCTGCGGAGAAAGCGCAGCACGGCGGGCAAGTCGGCATCGGCGCCCAGCGCCGTGGTGACCGCCTGCACGGCCTGAACCAGCAGCACTCGCGACACCGTCCGGTAGAAGGAGGGCGTGCCGGGCTCCAGCTGATCCAGCGCCAGCGCCAGCCCCTCGGCGGCCGCCGCCGGCGGGCCAGCCAGGGGGTTCAAATGGGGCACGGCGGCATCGGTGGGGTTAAAGGGAATGACCGCACGCCGCGCCTGCAGCAGCTGGCGGCGCACGGCATCGGCCAAGTCGCCTTTCGGCTCAATCAGGGTGAAGGACACGCCCGCCACCGCGTCCTGGCGCATTAAGGGAGCCAAGACGGTGGTCGACTTGCCGCTGCCCGTAGGTCCCAGCACGTGGAGGTGCATGAGGCGGTCGGCCTCCCCCAGCCAAAGGGCTCGCCCCCATACCGTGCTCCCCAGCACCACGCCGCGCCCCGACCGCGGCACCCGAGCGCGCCCGACCAGCAAGCCGGCGGCCGCCAGCACGATGAGCCCGCCGGGCGGCCACAGTGGCCACCACACCAACAGCACCGGCAGGGCATAGGGGGAGCCCCGGGCCAGCGCCGCCACCAGCAGCGTCAGCGCCAGCGCGGTGCCCCAGTGCCACGGGGCGGGTACGGCGGGGTGAAACACCTGCCAGCCCCCTGCGGCCAGAGACACCAAACCGGCAAAGGCGCCCAACCCCACACTCACCGCGCGCCATCCGGGATGCAGCAGCCAGCGCCAGCGGCCAGCCAGCGGACTGCCCGCGGCGCCGGGGCGCCGCTCTTGGCTATTCGTGCTCATGCCGCGCTATTCGCCATGCCTCAAGCGGATCCTGCTTTGCCAATATTGGGAGAGCGACTCGGCGGGTGCGAGGCGTCTGGCGGGCGCACGGATCCGAAGAAAGAGTCAGTTCCCCTCGCGCGGACCGTGCCGGGTCCCGGTGGGCTAGCTCCCTGATTTGACCCGGTGCATCGTGGGCATCGGCGATGGGGCGGGCCAGGTCAAGGGCACCCAGGCACGCTCCATCGCCGTGCCCCAAGCATCTTGCCGCACGCAGTCAACCCGAGAGCGAGGCAGGAACTCGTGAGACAGCACTCCGCGCCACCAGCAGGTGATGTCCAGGCCCCATATCGCCCCATCCTCGGGCCGCGTCATCTGCATCTCCAGCCCCGCCACGTACTGTTGCGGCTGCCGGGCAGAAGCACCAGCGGCAGAGGCAGGCGGTGAAGCGGGCCGGGCCGCACCATCAGGCTTTCCCCATACCCATGGTGCCTCACCGGCAAGATGACGGCCGTCAGCCGCACGCCAGGAGGGCGGTCGCTCCGCCAGCGCCGCCGCGCTGGCCGCGATGCGGTGCCAGGTGGTGGCTCGGGCCCACCGCCACAGCCGCTGCGCAGTAATCGCCGCGCCTCTCCCTCCATCACGAACATCCGTGGCGAATCCGCCCCGACCCACGAGAAGCAGGGATCGACATCCGCCAGCTCATGAGCGCTTGCCGACATCGCGATTGTTTGCCCTCAATAGGACCCCCCTGGCAGCAGTCGATATGGAATTTGTGTGGCCATGGCCACCAGATTGGCCGCCCGATGCCCGCATCCCCAGGGGCAGCCCACCCAGCGGCTGTCGGCCCCCGCTGAAACGCGGTCCACACGCTGACCCACTTGGGTGGCAGCCCCCACCTTCGGGTTCAGGATGAGAATGAGCGGCCGGCGGGGCCACAGGAAGTGGCCGGCGCCGGCCAGCAGGACGGCCAGCCCGTCGAGGAGCTCCATCGGCGGTTCAGCGCGGGCACCCCACTCGCGGCCGTGAGGTTGCCGGCACCAGGCAGCGCCATGAAGAAGGGGTAGGTGGGCGCGCTGGCGTGCGCACTCGCAGCAAACACCCAGAGAACACGCGGGCGTGGACGCCCGCCGACAGCATCCGCAGGGTGCAGCAGCCGATGCCGGCTATAGGAGACAGGGGCGCCGCAGATAAGCCACACGCGGAGGGCTCCGTGGTGCGCGTGCGAGTGGGTGCCACATGGGTCGCTCGCCAGCCTGAGGGCCATAGCGGCCAACTGTCGATATCCCCCTGCCGATGCTGACAGAGCCGGTTGGTCAGAGCGCTGCGGGCGAGCGACGCGGGGCGAAAGTCACTGCACAGCAAACAGGTCCAGGCGAGAATGGCCGCCGCGCCCATGGCGGCGCGCGGAACCAGGGCAACATCGGCTGCCGGGTGGGACACCTGGTACATCCAAAGCGGCCCGCCCACAAGTCACAGGAGCTTCGTGGCTTCGAACCCGCCCGACAGCCCAAGCAGCCGGGAGAACCCGGCCTCTGCGGCCAGCCGCTGTGGGGCAGCGCGGCTATCCACCGCTCCAATCGGCGGCGGGCAGGTAGGGGAAGCGCGCCAGCGCTTCATCCATCTCGCGGGTCAGCGCGGCCAGATGGTCGGCGGTGTCAGCCTCGGCGCGCACCACCAGCGCCGGCTGGGTGTTGGAGGCACGCACCAGCCCCCAGCCGTGAGGGTGCTGAATGCGCACCCCGTCCACATCGATGACCGGATAGCGCTGGCGGAACGCGTCCGTGAGGGCCGCCACGACCTGAAACTTCTTGTCGTCGGGGCAATCCACGCGCACCTCGGGGGTGCTGGGCCGCTCAGGCACCCCGTCCCACATAGCGGACAGCGGGCCCTCGGCGCTGGACAAAATGCGCAGGATGCGGCCGGCGGCATAAAAGGCGTCGTCAAATCCGTAGTATTCGTCGGCGAAAAACATGTGGCCGGACATCTCGCCGGTGAACACGGCCCCCAGCTCCCGCATGCGGGCCTTGATGAGGGAGTGGCCGGTTTTGTAAAACTCCGGCCGCGCGCCCAGCCGCTTCAGCTCGTCGACCAAGCTTTCGGAGCACTTGACCTCCACGATGGCGCGCGCACCGGGGTGGCGCTGCATGATTTCCCGCCAGTAGAGGATCATGAGGCGATCGCCCCACACGATGCGGCCCGCCTCGTCCACAACGCCGATGCGGTCGCCGTCGCCGTCAAAGGCAATCCCTATGTCAGCCTGCTCCGCCTTCACGGTGCGAATGAGATCCTGCAGGTTCTTGGCCACCACCGGGTCCGGGTGGTGGTGGGGAAACGTCGGGTCCGGCGTGCAAAACAGCGGCACCGTCTCGACCCCAAAGCCCCGCATCACATCTTCGGCAAACAGGGCGGCGGTGCCGTTGCCCGCGTCCACCACCACTTTGAGGGGGCGCGAGCCCAGCTTGATTTTCTCGCGCAGCATCGCGAGATAGGCCGGCACGGGATCTTGCTTGACCAGCCGGCCGGCGCCGGATTGAAACTGGCCCTGGTCCATTACCCGGCGCACCCGCTGGATGTCTTCGCCGTACAGCGTGGAGGGGCCCAGGGCCAGCTTGAAGCCGTTGTACTCCGCTGGGTTGTGGCTGGCGGTAATCATGATGCCGGCGTCGCAGGAGTAGTGCAGGCGCGCCCAATAGAAAATGGGGGTGACCACCTGCCCGATGTCAATCACGTTGAAGCCGCTGGCCATCAACCCCTCGGCTACGGCATCGCGGAACGCCGGGGACGAGGCGCGGGTGTCATAGCCCAGCACGCACTCCTTGTGGGTGGCATTCTGCTGGCGGACGTACGTCGCAAACGCCTGCGCCAATCGCCGGGCATCGGCCGGGGTCATGTCGGTCCCGGCGACTCCGCGGATGTCATACTCGCGAAACACACTGGGGTTCATCGGGCGGCCACCCTCTCACTCATGATGGAAGAAGTGTACTCGATTTTCCTGAGGCCGGGCAGCTTCGTCCGGGCCGCCGGGGCGCGAGATAATGCCACAATCTGTTCGCGTCGTACTCGGGTGGTGCGGACCGCATCAAGCGCGGCACCCCGCGGACCTCGACCAGATAGGAATCGGGCCATAGGGGGACGCGCCCCGCTGGTCCCAATCGCCTGGGAGACAATAGGATTAGCGGCGATGACGCTGGCGCTGATGGGGGCCCGCCGTCCCGCATGACCGAGAGCGCGGGGCCGAACGAGGCCGGGGAGTGCAGGCGGTCCCCGCAGGGAATCGTGGGCACCCAGCTCAGCACCGAGGTGAGCAGCGGCAGGACGCCCCGGTCAATGTGATGAGCGCGCAGGGCGTCCAGGATGAGGCGCGGCACCTGGCGGTCCCCACGGCGACCCACCGCGCGGCCCCATCCCGGCATGCGACAGCGACTGGCCGAAACCCTGCCACACCACGTGGCCCCACAGCTTCGCCCCCCGTTGGATGACGATCGCCGCCTCGGTGTAAAAAGCGGCCCAGGACGCCACGGGATGCTTGCCGTTTTGGGCCAGCGCCACCTAGGCCCCCGAGCAGCCGGCGCCACAGCCCAGGAGAGGCTCAGCACACTGCCCGACGCGGCAGAAACCCAGTATTGCCCTTCCACGGCGCCAGGCCACGGCAGCATGATGGCGGCGCCCAGCCAAAACCCTTGCCCAGTGGTGCGGACCACCAGCCTGAGTCCCATGAGCGCCGCTCGGGGGATGATGGTGCGGGGCCAACGCCGCGACCACCCTTCCGCATTAGCGAGGAGCGACCCCGGCCGATAGCCGCACAGCCCATGGCGGATGGAAAGGGCCCAGGTACACCGAGTCGCGTGGACATGGGCAGTGCCGGAAGCCGCCCGCGAGGTTTGGCGGCACCCACGCGATGGCGAGGCTGAACGCACCGGCCCGCGGGCCGGTGGGGTAGGCAGCTGAAACGGGCCGACACGCCTTGTCATGTTGGTCTTCCCGCTGTGGCGGATGCGGCCGCGGGACCCTTCGCTGCTTGGCGACAGGAAGATGCGTGGCGGAGCGACGGATTCCTCTGCAACGGGAGCGCCGGGCTCGGGCCTGGATCTGGTGAGCACCGCCTGCCGGCAGAGGAAACTCGGACGAAAACGGACTTCTTCCGATTGACGGATCCGAACAAAAACGGCATCATGTCCTTGGATTGTTCGACATCCATCTGACATCGTGCTGATGCCTGGAGATTGTGATTCGCCCACGCGGAGCCCCATTAGTCATCGCAGCAATACGACGCAGAGCCAAAGGAGGAGGCGGCCGGTGGCGACGGAGCAGTTGGAGTATCGCGACGAAGTGGTCAAGGTGGAGCCCAAGGGCATCGAGCGGGTGCAAGATGCGGAGCGCCATGGGCACCCGGGGTCGGTGTTCAGCCTGTGGTTCGGTGCCAATGTGGAGCTGGCCACCCTGTCGACCGGAGCGGCGGCGGTGGTCCTGTTTGGGCTGAACTTCACGGAGGCGGCCATCGGGCTGGTCATTGGCAACTTGCTGGGAGCGCTGGTGATTGGGGCGATGTCCACGTATGGCCCGCGCCTGGGCGTGCCGCAGATGGTGCAGTCACGCTCGGCGTTTGGCTTTTTCGGCAACTTTGTGCCCGGCGGGCTCAACACCATTGCCGGGGTCATGTGGTTTGCCGTCAACACGGTGCTGGGTGTGTTTGCTTTGGTGGAGCTCACCGGCATGACGTTTTTGCTGGGGCTGGGGGTCATGGTGGCCATCCAAGTGGTGGTGGCCGTCTACGGCCACAACATGATTCATGCGCTGGAGCGGTGGCTGGTGGGCGTCCTGACGGTGGTGTTTTTGGGCGTATCGCTGTTCGCGTTTGCCCACGCGCCCTACGCGGCAGCGTTCAACGCGAAGGCGCCGCTGGGTTTTGAGGGGGTCAGTGGCGGCCTGATTGAGGCCGTGGGCCTGGCGTTTTCCTACATCTTGGGGTGGACCGCGTTTGCGTCGGACTACACGCGGTACCTGCCCCGCAGCACGCGCCCGCGCCGGGTAGCCGGCTTGGCGGGCAGCGCCAACTTCATCGCCTCGCTGTGGCTGGAGCTGGTGGGCGTGGCACTGGCGTCTGAGTTTCCCAAAGCCGCTGCGGGCGCCAATCCGGTGGGCATCCTGAACGGGATGTCTCCGCACTGGCTGGTGGTGGTGGCCCTGATCGCGGTGGCACTGGGGACCATCACCGCCAACGTGCTGAACATCTACTCGAGCTCCCTGTCGTCGCTGGTGGTGAAGGTGCCCCTCAAGCGGTGGATGGCGGCCGTGCTGGTGGGCCTGGCGGGCGCGGTGGTGGCATGGCTGGGGCACACCGCCTACTATCTCAACTACGAAAACTTCCTGTTTCTCCTGGCGTATTGGATTGCGCCTTGGGTGGCCGTCGTGCTGGTCGACTACTTCGCCCTGCACCGCGGGCGCTATGAGGTCGATCACCTGTATGACCCGCGGCGCGTGCTGAAGCCGGGACTGTGGGCGTGGCTCATTGGGGTGGCGGCCTCCGTGCCGTTTTTCAACCAAAGCCTCTACACGGGCGTGATTGCCCTGCACAATCCCCAGCTGGGTGACTTGTCCTACTATGTGAGCTTCATCGTGGCGGGTGCGGTGTACTGGATCTGGGGCCGCCGCGCGGCGGCCGCGGAAATCCCCGCCGCAGGCTAAGCCTGGCGGGATTGTGTCCCCAGGGGCTGGAGCCTCGGCACCGCCTGTAGCACAATGGAAGAGCCGAGCGCCGAGCGCTCCGGCTCTTCCATTGTGTTGTGTTTTGGGGCACGAGCGAATGGGGATTGATGCGGGGGTGGACAGATGGCCGAGGCGTTGTCACCGGGGGTGGTGGTGCGCCCCTATCGCGCGAGCACCGATTTTCGCATGGTGCTGGACAGTCAGGGTGACTTGTACGAGCTGAACTTCCCACGCTTCCAGTCGTCGGCGGAGTTTCGGGCGGAGCAGGCCGTGCGCATCCGGCAGGCGGCGCGCCGCCCCTACGAGCACCGCATCATGGTGGCCGACAGCGGGCAGGGCGCGGTGGGGTTTATTTGGGTGGCGCTGCGAATGGACCTGCAGGGATTGTTTGGGTCGGTCGATCAAGTGTACGTGGCGGAGCCGTATCGGGGCCAGGGGGTGGGGGCGCTGCTGATGAGGGCGGCCCATGACTACCTGGAAGAGGCGGCGGTGCCTTATGCCCGCCTGTATGTGACCGCAGCCAACCGCCAAGCGGTGGACTTGTATGAGCGGCTGGGCTATCGGACGGTGCGCTACGAGATGGAGCGGTCCGTGTAGCAGGGGGCCGGCGCGCCAGAGCCCTCAGGGACGCTACGACGCCATCCGCCGGCGCCCCCACAGGCGGTTGGCGATCCAGTGCCACTCCTCCAGATGAAACCGCCGCGCCGCCCACAGATACAGGGCACCTGCCACGGCGGTGACCAGCAGCAGTGCGGCGGCGCGCTCGGCCAGCGGCACCTTCGGCGCAAAGAGCCAGGTGGAGAGCGGCATTCTGGCCACCAGTACGCCGCCGGCCATCATGGCCGTGATGATGCCCGTGCGCACGGCCGTGCGCGCCATTTGGCGGCCACCCAGATAGTGCACCTTGAAGTGCAGCACCCAAAATAAGAGCGCCAAGTTCACGAACCCCGTCAGGGAGTAGGCCAGCGCCAGCCCATCCTGCTGCATCGTGTGCAAGAGCCACCAGTCCAGCGCAAACCCGACCACGATGGTGGCGGCGGACACCAGCACGGGGCTGGTGGTGTCGTGCAGAGCATAAAATCCTCGGGACACGACCTCGATGCCGCCCCACGCCACAATCCCGATCGAGTAAAACACGAGCGCCCCGGAGGTGACGGCCGCGTTGTGGAGGTCAAAGCGGCCGTGCAGAAACAGCAGGGCCACTAGGGGATAGGCCACGAGCATGAGCAGCACGGAGGCCGGTACGGTGAGCGCCATGACCACGCGGAATCCGCGCGACAAGTATCGCCGAAAGCTTTGAAAGTCGCGCTGCTGGACCACCTCCGACAAGCTGGGCAGGAGCGCAATCGCCAGCGAGGCCGCCAGGCTCTCCGGCGTCATCATGATGCGGCTGGCCAGCTGCAGCGCGTTGATGCTGCCGACTGGCAGCAGCGACGCCAGCGCGGTTTGGTTGAGGACCAGGTTGATTTGGCCGAGCCCCACCCCCACGGTGACGGGAATCATGAGCTTGCCCACGCGCTTCAAGCCCGGGTGGGCCCAGTCGCGCACCCAGTGAAACCGGTGGCCGTAGGCGGACACCCCCACCACCTGGACCACAAAGTTAACGAACGCGCCCGCCAGAACGCCCCAGGCAAACGCGGCAATCCCAATCTGATGGCCCCAAAGCCAGCCGCAGGCGATAATCGCCACGTTGTAGCCCAGCGGGCCGATCGCCGTGGCCCAAAACGTCTTCTTGGCATACTGCTGGCCGACCAGCACGCCGTTCAGCGCGTGGAACAGCACCGCTGCCAGCATGATGCGCGTCAGGTAGGCCGTGGCGGCGATGGCGGCGGGGTGGCCGATAAACCCCACCGCCACCACCCGCACCAGCACCGGCGCCAGGAGCTCACCCACCACTAAGAGCGGCACAAACACGACCAGCACCAGGGACAGCGCGCTGTTGACGATGAGGGCGGCCTCTTCATGCTGATGGCGGGTCAGATACGCCGACAGCACCGGGACAAATGCCGAGCTGATGGCACCCCCGATCAGGAGGAGATAGATCGTATCCGGCACCACGTAGGCTGCATTGTACTGGTCGACCGTGGCCGTTTGCCCATAGAAAGCCGCAATCAGGGAGTTCCGAAAAAACCCCAGCAGGCGGGACAGGATTGTGGCGGTGCTGATGAGGGTGGCGGCCCACATCAAATCGCGGGCACGCCAGTCGCCCGACTCCGCCGCCATTCTGCCACCCCCTGCGCTGAACCCGCCCCATTATTCCATATTGCGCTGAGGCCAAGCCTCGGAGCGGGCCGCCCCAGGCCGTATGATGAAACCTGTGGGACGGGCAAGCAGGAGAGAAGCGGCAGCACGTCCCATTCGTTGATCGCGACATCGACGAAGGAGGGTGCTCCCGCTATGGAAGAGTGTACCGCAGAGTGGACGACGGTGCGGGGGTGGGCGCACGAACGGGTGACGGCGGTGGGGGAGACGGCGACGGGGTGGCGAGTCCCGGTCGAGAGCCCTCAGCCGGCGTCGTGTCCCGTGTGCGAGGGGACGCGCTGGCATCGGCATGCCCGACTCGATCCGCGGGTGGTGGCCCACACGTGGGTGGCCGATGCGCCGGTCCCGGTGGCCTGGACGCCCGTTCGCTACCGGGGTGTGGCGTGCCCCCCCACGGCACCGGCGCGGCCGGTCGGGCGGGCGCCCTGGCCGCGGTGGAGCCCGGCCGCCCAGCGGGCGGCCCTCCAGCGCCTGACGCGGGATAGCGTCCGGGACGTGGCCACGGTGCTCGCGGTGGGGGAGGGCCGGTTGCGCCGGTTGGTGGACACGCAGGGGCCCCTGGACGATGACACGTGGGGGGCGCATCCGGGGGACCGGGTGCTGTCCATTGATGAAGCGTCCTTTCGGGGGACGGACCTGTGCATGACGATCGCGCTCCTGGCTCTCGAGCGCCCGCGTTGACCATTTTGGCCGACGACCGGATCGCCACGCGGGACGCATGGTTCGCCCGCATCCCCCGGATGGGCGGGCTCGGATTCGCGGCGGCTGCATCGATATGAAGGCGGCGTATCGCCAAGCCTGGCAGCGCGCCTGTCCCCGGGTCCAGGTGCTGGTGGACCCCTTTCCCGTCGTCACAGATGGCACCCCCTGGCGGGATGAGGCCCGGCGTGACGAGCAAACGGTCACCCACACGACCCTTCGACGGGGGCCGCTCATTAAGGGGGGGAGCATCTGCGGCCCCACCCAGCGGCGGCGCTGGCCACCATTCCGGCGACCTATCCGGGCTGGGGGCGCTGCATCGCCTGAAAGAAGACGGGCGACAGCTCCTGCAGGCCCCGGACCGCGCGACCGCGGGGGCCCAGCTGTCGCGGTGGCTCCTCAACGCCGAGGCCGGTGACCACGCCGAGGGGTATGCGTGGGCGCAAACGATTCAGCGCTGGCGGCCCGCGATCTTGGCGCGGTGGGAGCTGGGTCGGGAGTTCCCCCACGGGTTCATTGAGGGGGCCACACCAAAATCAAGGTGCCCGATCGCCTGCGCTACGGGTTCCGAAACCGCGATCGCTATCGACGGAAGATGCGGCTCGGCTTCCTCCCGGAGACCGCGATCCCACAGTGATTGACGCAGAGCCGCCCCATGGACGGGGGCCGCCCAGCGTGGCATAGTAAAGGGGCTGCCCCCGGTCCCCCTCCAGACTCGGCCGTGCATGATTGGGCGGCCGCTGGGAAAAAGGAGTAAAATGGCGTGGGAAAGCCAGTGTGGCTGCGCTCGGTTTGGGCAAGCCGAGAAGGCAATCGGGTGCAGTGGGGCGAAGCCCCTGCGAGCCGCATTGAGCCGCGGATTTTTCACTGAGAGGTGCTATGATGGGGTTGGGCGTGGAGTCCCCCAGGACTTAGCCGGCCGCAGCGCCCGCGGGATTTTCACAGTGGCTTTCGCCTAGGCGCAGAGGCAGCGGCTCGGCAGCGAGGGTGCGGTGGGATCCCGACGCGCTCTCCAGCGAGCGGGTGGCTCGGCGTCCTAAGATGAGACAGAGGCGTTCATGAACCCAGAGGAGACAGCTGTCCACGGATTCCGCTTACCTGCGCTAAACGCCTGCCCAGTGAGCTAATTCTCCGTCCCTACCGCACCGAGGGAGCGTGACATGTGGATCGAGAGCTTGCACTAGAAATGGTGCGCGTCACCGAGGCGGCTGCCATTTTGGCGGGCCGCTGGATGGGGCGCGGCGACAAAATTGCCGCCGACCAGGCTGCGGTGGATGCCATGCGGCGCATGCTGGACACGGTCTCCATCGCGGGCACCGTGGTCATTGGCGAAGGGGAGATGGATGAGGCGCCGATGCTGTATATCGGCGAGCGGGTGGGCAGCGGCCAGGGCGACCCGGTCGACGTGGCGGTAGATCCGCTGGAAGGCACCAACCTCGTGGCCAAAGGACTGCCCGGCGCGATTGCGGTCATGGCGCTGGCTCCCTCGGGGCATCTGCTGCATGCACCCGACATGTACATGGATAAATTGGTGGCGGGGCCGGCCGGGCGCGGGGTGCTGGACCTGGATGCCCCGATCGAGGAAAATGTGTTGGCCCTTGCAAAAGCCCAGGACCGGCCGGTGGAGGATTTGACGGTGGTGGTGCTGGATCGGCCGCGCCACGCCGACCTGATCCAAGGAGTGCGGCGCGCCGGAGCCCGCATCCAGCTCATTTCGGACGGCGACGTGTCTCCGGCCGTGGCCGCGTGCCTGCCGGATGCGGGCGTCGACCTGCTGGCGGGCATCGGCGGCGCGCCGGAGGGTGTGCTGGCCGCCGCAGCGGTCCGGTGCTTGGGTGGGTCCATGGTGGCGCGCCTGCATCCGGAGGACCGAGCCGAAGTGGAGCGGGCGGCCGCGATGGGCATTGATCCCGTGGACCGGCTGCTGGCTTTGGACGACCTGGTGCATGGCAACGACGCGCTGTTTGTAGCCACCGGCATTACCGATGGAGAAATTTTGAAAGGGGTGCGGTACCGAGCGGATGCGGTCACCACCCATTCCGTGGTGATGCGGTCGCTGACCGGCACCGTGCGGTTTGTCGAAGCGGAGCACCGGCTGGACCAGAAGGCGCAGTTTGGCAAACGGGCCTCCCTGGGCCGGTGACAGCCGGCGGCAGCCCTCCCCTCGCCGCGCACCCTCAAGTTTTCGCACTTGACTGAAGGCATCCGGCGCCCGGCTGAGTCTCAGGCGCACCACCACAATTATCGAGGAGGTCCCATGACGCATCATGACCAATGACGAACAGCCGCTGACCAACACTCCGGGGGGAGCCCCCGCTGCCACTCCGGT
Organism: Bacillota bacterium; assembly: GCA_021846505.1. Lineage (GTDB taxonomy): Bacteria > Bacillota > Sulfobacillia > Sulfobacillales > JAIMBI01 > JAJZWV01. Next base: position 19,792 of record JAJZWV010000041.1, on the reverse strand, counting down.
GAGTGAAGAGGCTCCGAAGAAGCGGCGCCCCCGCGCTAAGAAGGCCGACGCGGCCGATACCCCCGCTGAAGAGGGCGCAGCGCCCAAGACTCCAGCCCGCCGCTCATCGCGACCCAAGGCGGCCGCCGCAGACGCCGCCGGAGCGTCCCCGCCCAAAAAGTCCCGCAAGAATTCTCGACTGGCTGCTGCCGAACCGGTGGAGGCTCCGCCACCCGAGGTGGAGCGGCTGTTTGTGCCGGCTCCTCCCGCCGCCAAGGCGCCAGAGCCGGAGGCTCTGCCCGCCGCATCCACCGCGCCGCCAGCGGCGGAGCCCGAAGGACGCGCCGCCGTGGCCTCGCCGGTCACTGAAGCCCCCACCGCCGCCCTAGCCCCCTCGTCGAATGTCGTGGAGACCGCCTTCCGGAGCCCGGCGCCTCCCCGCCCGCTGCACAGCCCGGGACCTGGCCCGCGCCCCGGGCGCGGGCGGCCCGACGGCCGTGGGCCCGCGCGGCCGGATGGCCGCTTCGACAGCCGGCGGGGAGGCCGTCCCGGCGTGCCGGGGAGGGCGGACCGACGGCCTGGCGGTCCAGACGAGCGCCGCGCGTACCCGACTCCCGCCAGTACGTCCAATGGAGTGTACCCCGAGGAGCGGCGGGCGCCGGCCGAGGAGCGCCGGCCCATGCCGGCGCCGAAGGAGCCACCGCTGACCCTCAAAGAACTCGAAGCCATGACCCTCATGGACTTGCACACGCTGGCCAAGTCCTTCGAGCTGGAAAACTACCGCGCCCTCAACAAGCCCGAGCTGATTTGGGAGATACTGCGGGCGCGGACGAAGCGCGACGGGCTAATTTTCGCGCAGGGCCTCCTGGACGTGGTGGGGGAGTTTGGCTTTCTTCGGCCGTCCGACTTCGCGCGGAGCCGTGAGGATGTGTACGTCTCCGGCTCGCAGATTCGGCGCTTTGACCTGCGGCCGGGCGACCTGGTGTCCGGGCAGGCGCGGCCGCCGAAAGAGGGCGAGCGCTACTTTGCGCTGCTGCGCGTCGAGGCGGTCAATGGGCAGCTCCCGGAAAAGGCCAGCGAGCGGGTGGACTTTGATGCCCTGACACCGATTTTTCCCAATCGGCGCTTTCGCTTGGAGACGGCCCGCGACGAGCTCGCAACGCGGCTGGTGGATGTGGTCGCACCAATTGGCATGGGCCAGCGGGGCTTATTGGTGTCCCCCCCGAAGGCCGGGAAGACCGTGCTCCTGAAAAAGCTGGCCAATGCCATCGTCGCGAATCACCCCGATGTGCACCTCATCGTGCTCCTGGTGGATGAGCGGCCCGAAGAAGTCACGGACATGCAGCGCTCGGTGCGCGGCGAAGTCGCATCGTCCACCTTTGACGAAACCCCGGAAGACCACATCCGCGTGGCCGAAATGGTGCTGGAGCGTGCGAAGCGCCTGGTGGAGACGGGCACCGACGTCGTGATTATGCTGGACTCCATCACCCGGCTGGCGCGCGCCTACAACCTGACGATTCCCCCGTCGGGCCGAACGCTCTCGGGCGGCATGGACCCCGCCGCCCTGCACAAGCCCAAGCGCTTCTTTGGCGCGGCGCGCAACATCGAAGGCGGCGGCAGCCTCACGATTTTGGCCACGGCGCTGATTGAAACCGGATCGCGGATGGACGATCTCATTTACGAGGAGTTCAAAGGCACCGGCAACATGGAGCTGCATCTGGACCGCAAGCTGGCCGAGCGGCGCCTGTTCCCCGCGATTGACATCAAGCGCTCGGGCACCCGCAAGGAAGAGCTGCTGCTGTCGCCGGAGGAGCTGGAGTCCATGTGGGTGATTCGTAAGGCGGTTCACAAGCTGGAAACCAACGAAGCCACCGAGTTGCTGATGAAAAACTTGAAGCGCACCCGCTCCAACGCCGATTTCTTCCGCGGGTTTGCGGCCATGGTGGAAAACGGCGGCGGCTAGCGGCCGTGAGAGGCCCCGCAGCGGAGCGCGGGCGCCAGGCAGGGGCGGCCCGGCGGCGGGCCTCGGGGCGGTCGGGCTCAGGGACGGCGGACCGACCGGCCGGCAAGCGCTTGGGCTCGGACCCACACCTGGTCCATCATGGCGGGGGTCAGCCGACCGGTGAATGTGTTTTGCTGGCTAGGGTGATAGCTGCCCAGCACGGCGGGCCACGGGCCGGCCACCTGCCACTCCGCCAGATGCCCAAATGGCGGGCGGGGCGAGGGCACGGGGGCTCCTGCTGCCTTCAGCAGGCGGTGCACGCTGGCCCAGGCGAGGCCGCCCAAGCACACGTACACCCGGGCCTCCGCCAGCAGCTGGGCTTCGCCGAGGAGAAATGGCGCACACGCCCGCACTTCGTCCGGCAGGGGGCGGTTGTCGGGCGGGGCGCAGCGCACGGCGGCGGTGATGAAAACGTCCGCCAGAGCGAGGCCATCGCCGAGCGCTATACTTTCGGGCTGGCTGGCGAGACCCGTGCGGGCCAGTGAGGCAAACAGAAAGTCGCCGGACCGATCGCCGGTAAACATGCGGCCCGTGCGGTTGGCCCCATGAGCCGCCGGCGCGAGCCCCACCACCAGGATGCGGGCCCCGCGGTCGCCGAATCCCGGCACCGGGCGCGCCCAGTACTGCTGGCCGCGGTACTGGCGGCGGGTGCCGGCCGCCTGCTCTCGGTGGCTCACGAGCCGAGGGCAGCGACGACACCCGGTCACCGCTAATTCCAGCGCGCGCCAGCGCTCGTCGGCTGACATGGGCTACTCCAACATGATCGTCGGCCGGGCAGCGCTGGGGCCTGACCGGGCCAACAGCCGGGTGGCCGCCAGCAGAATCGCCGCCGCCGCCAACAGAGCGATCGAGATGGGCTCCCCCAGCAGCCAGGCTCCCAGCACGATCCCAACCAGCGGCTGCGCAAAAAATGCCGTGGCGCCGCCCGCCGGACCGGCCAGCATGACCCCGCGGCTCCACAGCCAGAGCGCCGCCGCGGTGCCGGCGAGGCCCGAGTACAGCACCGCCCACACCAAGCCCCAAGACCAAGTCGTGGCGCTGGGATGCCAGGTGACGGCGGCCACCGGGGCAAGAAGCAAGGTGGCGATGACCAAGGCGGCCCACGTGACGGGAAACACCTGATCCCGCGCGGGAATGCGGCTGGCGGCGACCGAAGCCCAGGCCCAGCCGCCCGCGGCGGCGAGCAGAATCACGGCGGCCCCGGCCGGGGCTCCGGCCAGCACCACCCCAATCGCCAGGAGGCCCACCATCAGGCCTGGCCAGCGAAAAGTCGCCGCCCGCCGGGCGGCCAGCAGCACCATGGCGCCCGGGGCGGCCGCGGTGGCCACGCTGGCCCAGGCGGCCCCGGCCAGCACCGTGCCCCCCAGCTGGGCAATGGCGGCGATGCCTAATCCCACCACCCCCATGATGGTGGCTAGGCGCAGCTGGGAGCGCCTAAGCGCGAAGGAGCGTCGGGCGGCCAGGCCATAAATGCCGAGCGAGCAGAGTGCCACGGCATAGCGGAGCCAAAGCAGTGCGAGCAGCGGCACTTGAGTGAGGGCCCAGCTGCTGACCACGTACATGCCGCCCCACAGGGCGGCCGCCGCCGCCAAGTACGCGACCCCCACCCAACGGGGTATCAGCGCCATGCGGCTGCCGCTCCCCCGGCGGCGACCAGCAGAGCGCCGCACCACAGCCAGCGGCGGCGGGCGGCCGATTCCGCCAGCCAGCGCGCGCCGACAGCGGGCGCGAGCGCTGGCGCCACCTGCCGGAGCGCCAGCACGGGCCCCGCCGGCGCCAGCTGGAACGCGTACAGCAGCAGAAGGTACGAGGCCCATGTGCCCACGCCCGCCGCCGCCGCAGCGGCGACGCGCCGAAGGCCCGCGCCTCGCACCCAGGCTATGGCGCCCGAGCCGGGCAGCAGCAGCAGGGCCGCGCCTGCAAACTGCAAGCTGATGTACACACCCGGTGACACGAGGCTCACGGCATGACTGTCCACCAGGGAGTACAACCCGACGGCCCCGCCGACGGCCAGCACTCCGCGGCCGGCGCGCACATCGAGCGCACCACTGGCGGCGGGGGCCGTGACGCCCGCCGCCACCAGGGCTACCCCCATCCAGGTGGCCAGGGGCAGCTGCTGTCCAAATAGCCAGGCGGCCAGCGGCGCGGTGATGAGGAGGCCGAGGCCGCGCGCTGCGGGATACACGGAGGCAAGGGTCCCGTGCCGATAGGCAGCGGCCAGCGCGCGAAAGTACACACCATGCACGGCCACCGTTGCGGCGACGAGGGGCCACGCGCCGGCTGGCACGGCCCAGGGCCCCGTCGCGGCAGCAAACATCACGGCCGCCGCGGCCCCCGCCGCCAGCTGCAGCGCTACGAAGGCCAGAGACCCTTCCGATGATCGCACCAGCGCGTTCCACAGCACATGCAGCAGCGCCGACGCCAGGGCCAGCCCCGCCGCGAGAGCGGTCACGGCTGTGCGTCAGGCATCGGCAAAATCTCGGCCCCGGCGGCGGCCAGCTGGGACAGCGCGCGCGCGCCGTTGTGTGGCTGGACATTGACGGCGCGGCAGGCGGCGGGATCCACCACCACTTGGAATCCGCGGGCGAGGCCATCCTGAGCCGTGGCTGCCACGCAGTAGTCTGTGGCCAGCCCCAGCACCACGAGGCGATGCACGCCTTGGCCGACCAGCCACTCCCCGAGGCTCTCCCCGATGGGAGCGCCGCCCACGGCCAATCGGCCGGCGAAGCCGCTGTAGGCGTCCACGTCTGGATCGTAGCCTTTGAAAAAGCGAGCACTGGCAGGCGGCACCGCGAGGTCCGGGTGCAGTGCCGCTCCGTCAGTCGCCTGGACGCAGTGGGGTGGCCAGGGGCCGTGGCGCTCCTGAAACGACACGTGGTGAGGGGGGTGCCAGTCCTGGGTGAAGGCCAACGCCCAGCCAGACTCAGCCGCGCGGGCAATCCAGGTGTTGGCGGCGGGGACCACCTGGTGGCCATCCGGCACTGCCAGTGCACCGCCCGGGCAAAAGTCATTCTGCACGTCCACGACGACCAGAGCGGTGTGAGGCATCGCCCACCTCCTCGAAACTCACGCCAACGCATGGCGCGTATGGTGCTGCATGGTGTTAATGTAGCACGGGCGGCCAAGTTTTTCTGCGCCCGCCGCCCCGCGCGGGGCGGCGCCCGAGCCCGAAGAACGGAGGAGAACCAATGACCAGAGCGTTAGGCGTGTCATGGCCCATCGAGGAGGTCCGCCGCGAGTTTCCGGCGCTCGAGCGCACGGTCGCGGGCCAGCCGGTCGTGTATTTGGACGGCCCGGGCGGCTCTCAGATGCCGTCGGTGGTGATTGACGCCTTGGCCAACTACTGGCGGCAGGGCAGTGCCAACACCCATGGCGCCTATATCACCAGCCAGCTGACCGACCGACTCATCGAGGACGCGCGGGCGGCGGCGGCCGACTTTCTGCATGCGCCAGCAGGGGCCACCATTTCGTTTGGGGCCAACATGACCACCCTGTCGTTTGCGCTGGCGGAAGCGATGAGCGGCGTGCTGCAGCCGGGGGATGAGCTGGTGCTGACCGATTTGGACCATGACGGCAACGTGGCGCCGTGGCTTCGCCTCGCCCAGCGGCTGGGACTAGTGGTGCGCTGGGCGCCGATGCTGCCCGAGGGCGGCACGCTGGACCTAGAGCGGCTCTTGGGGCTGATTGGCCCGCACACTAAGCTGGTGGCGGTGGTGGGGGCCTCGAACGCCACCGGGTCCGTCACGCCGCTGGCGCCCATTCGGGCCCGCACCCGCGACGTGGGCGCCCGGCTGGTGGTGGATGCGGTGCACTGGGCCCCCCACTTGCCGATCGACACGGCGGCGGTGGAGCCAGACTTTCTCCTGTGCTCCGCCTACAAGTTTTTTGGCCCGCACGGCGTGGGAATGTTGTACGCCGCGCCCGGTGCGTTCCGGGGGCTGGCGCCCGCCCGCGTGCGCCCGCAGGTGGACACGCCGCCGGAGTGCATCGAAACCGGGACCAAGAACCATGAAGGCTTGGCGGGACTGGTGGCAGCCATTGACTTCATCGCCGGCTGGGCTCCCGGGGAACCTGGGAGCCGGCGCGAGGCCCTGACCGCCGCCATGGAGCGCATGGGGGCCTACGAGGCCGAGCTGTTTGGCGTGCTGTGGGAGGGGCTGGGAGGCGTGCCAGGACTGACGCGGTACGGACGTGCACCCGATGGCGGGCCGCGCGCACCCACGGTGTCATTTGCCGTGGCGGGGCTGCCCACGCCCACCTTGGGCCGCATTTTGGGGGACCAAGGCATCTTTGTGTCGGCAGGCACGTTTTATGCCCACAACTGGGACTTACGGCTCGAAGCCCAAGGGGGTACCGGGGCCGTGCGGCTGGGACTGGCGCCTTACAACACGCTCGCCGAAGTGCACCGCGCCGTCGGCGCGATCCAGGAGGCGGTGCGCACCGCCGGCTGAAGGCGGGTCATCCGGCCAGGGCGGCAGCGCCGCCCAGTGGCCCCAGGCGCCCACTAAGTCAAAGAGGTCCTCCGCCCACTCGCGATCCGTGAGCGCGCCGCCGCGGCCCAAATGCTGGGCCGCGACGGCCCGCGCCCACAAGAGCCGCGCCTTCAGCAAGTGCGATCCGCCACTCGCCTGGCGCAGTTCGAGGAGTCCCTGGGTGCAAGCATCCCACGCGGCCTCCCACTGCTCGCTCCGGCACAGCACGTACGCCAAGGTGTCATGCAAGTTGGCGCGGACAAACGGCAGCACCGCCTCAGAAATGGCGGCCTGCAGCAACCGGCGGGCCTCCTGCCACGGCGCGGCCACCGCCGCACACCACAAGTCGTTGGCATAGAGTGATGTGTGGAGGTCTGGCATGGACTCCCGATCCAGCAAGTCACTGGCGGCAGCGGAAGCGGCCTGGGCCCCGCCAATGTCACCCGTGAGCGCCACCGCCGCTCCCAGTCCCAGCCACGCCTGGACCTCCACCCGCAGTGGGATGTTTCCCGACCCACCGAGCACCTGGCGGTACGCGGCGACGGCCTCCGCAGAGCGGCCCTGCAGCAGTAGGCTGGCGGCGTAGGCCGTGGCCGCCTGCACATCCCCTTGCGCGCCGCCCCCCGCGCCCGGCTCTACGCTGGACAGGGCGGCTTGGGCAATATCGTAGTGCTCGGCAAGCATCAGCGCCTCCCCCAGTTGGGCTACGAGGTCGCGGCGGCTCGCGGCCTCTGTGCCCAGCGGCGTGCCCAGGGCGCGCAGGAGCCAGGTGACGGCATCCAGCGGGCGGTGCTCGGCGAGCGCCTGCCGACCCAGCCAGTCGGCGGCTTGGCCCGCGTAAACGGGAAAGGCCCAGTGCTGCGCCTCCTGCCATGCGGCTAAAGCCAGTCGGGACGCTTCGCCGCCACTTTGGGACGCCTGGGTGACCCGGGCCAATGTGTGGCGGAGCCGCTTGGCGAGGTGGTCCGGATTGGTGGCCAAGTCACGTGGCGAGACGCCCAGTGCCAAGGCAATTTTGGCCAGCGACAGCTCGTCCAGCCGCTCGCTGGCGGGAGGCACGGGGACAGCCGCAGCGTCGCGCGGCCGGGCCATGCGCAGGCGCAGCACATTTTGCCGCACCCAGGTCTGCTCCTCGCTCGATAAGGCGTGCGACCTTGGAAAGCTCATCGGCGGTTCCTCCATCCTAACCAGCCAGTGGGACGGCGCCGGTCCCTGCGCGCTGTCTTGCCATCCTAGGAGCGCTCAGCGGCTGGGTCAAGGATCCAAGGGCCCGCCGTGCGGTCCCAAATGGCCCCCGCCCGGGCGGTCCAGGAGCGATCGGCAAGCAGCGCCGGCAGTGCGGGGTCGCGGTGCCGGCCCAAATGGCTTCGCGCGTCGGCAAGCGCCGCCGCGGCAGCGGCCGCGAACTGAATGGGCGTGGCGCCGCTGTACACAAACCGGCCCAGGGCCGGGGAGACCGGGAAGTTGGTGGCCACCGGCTTGGCCGCGGCCAGGTACTCATAAAGCTTGACGGGATCACAGGCGTCGGACACGGGCGAGCGCCGGCGCGGCAGCAGCATCACCTCGCACGCGGCGGCAAAGTCGGGCAAATCCTCGTAGGGCCGGGGGCCGAGCCAATGGATGCTGGGTCGGCGCTGGCACAGAGCGGTGACGAGGCTGGCGGAATCCTTGTGCAGGGGGCCCACCAGCGCGATGGATTCCCGGGGATGTTGGGCGGCCAGCTCTTCCAGCGCGTCAAAGTCGATCCACGGCATGAGGTGGCCGAAGAAGCCGAAGGTCCAGCAGGGCGGGATGGCCGTGCGCTCCCAAAAGTCAGGGTGGACGGCCATCCCCCACTCTAAAAGCTTGGCCGGATTGACGAGGCCGGCCAAGCTCTGAGTGACGGGAGGTGAATTGGACACCACCACATCGGCCCGGGCCAGCGCGCGCTCATGGACCTGGCGCTCTGGGCCCATCAGCGCCACGGCGTTTTCCAGCACGCTATAGACCCACACCTCCGGCGCGAGATGCTGCATCCACGAGTGCTCCCCCAGGTGATAAGAGGTGGAGTACCACACCAGCGGGTGCGCCTGCGACAGATGACGCCAGTCTGCCGCAGAGGCAGGATGGCCGGCAGCGCCCCAGGGGCCGTCGGCCCGCACTACCCGCCACAGTGGGCCGCGCTTGTGCGCCCGGTAGAGCAGCGCTTGGCTGACCGCCGTCAGATGCAGGGGATCTAAGTAAAATATCGGGGTGTCCGGGTGCAGGTGCGCCAGCGTGCGGGCCATGAGGCGAGGTGAGCCGGTCAGGCCCGGGGCTTCCCACGCAAACAAGCCGCACAGCAGCCAGGCCGTCATGGCCAGACGCCCTGCCTGCCCCGGAGAGGAGTTGGGCACGGTGCGGTGAGACTTGTCATGGTGACCACCCTTCCTCCTAGCGTCAGTCACGGGGATGGCACTGATGGATGCGGCATTCGCCGCGCCCGCCCGGTGTCCTGCTCGCAGGCGGGTGCGGTGGGATACTCCCGGCGCCCGGAGGCGCGGGAGGAACGGGGCGGACGACGAGAGGATGGGAAGGAAAAGACCCAGCGGGAGCGAAATGCTGTCAGCGCCAAGCCGTGCGCGGGGCCCGTTGCCCAGTCGTGATGCGATACAGGTGCCCGAGAGGGCATCCCGGGTCGCCAGCGCCGTCTGAGCTGTGGCGTATCACTGTGCGCGGCGTTGAGAGGGAGGACGCTCTATGGCCCGTGTGTTATTTGTGAATGGAGGGCTGGAGGGGCATGTGAACCCCACCCTCGAGCTCGTGCGCGAGCTAACCCGCCGCGGAGAGGACGTCGTGTATCTGACCACGGAGCCGATGCGCCGCCGGGTGGAAGCCGCTGGCGCCGCGGTGCGCACTGTTGATGCCCATCGGCTCGCGGAAATCATGCGGACGGCAGATGTCCGCAACTTCGTGGGCGTGGCCACCGGACTTTTGCGCTGCGCCGAGGTGGTTGTCCCCCGGGTGCTGGAGGCAGCCCAGGGAGAGCGGTTCGACTACGTCATCCATGACACCATCCTGGGCAGCGGGCGCATCGCGGCCCAGCTGCTCAATGTGCCCGCGGTCGCCTCCTGCACGACCTTTGCCAGGCCGCCGGCGGTCGTGGGCCGGATGCTCCGCCGTTTGGCGGCCGAGACGTCCGAAGCGGAGTACACGCGCCTGATTGAGCAATTTGGCGAGGCATGCGACGCAGTGCGTCAGGAATATGGGGTGCAGGTGGACTCGGTGTATGACGCCTACTGCAACCCGGCGCTGCGTACGCTCGTCTACACCTCTCGGCGCTTTCAGCCCGACGCCGATCGCGTTGATGATTCGTTCAAGTTTGTTGGCCCCACGGGAGGGTCGGCTCCCGCCGCAGATCCGATGGATCTTGGGGAGGTCCCAGGCGACCGGCTCATTTATATTTCGCTGGGCACGGTGTTTAGCCAGGCGCCGGCGTTTTATCGGTTCTGCTTCGATGCGCTCGGGGACCGCTCCTATCGCGTCATCCTCTCGGCCGGGGCCAAAACGACGCTGGCGGACTTGGGGTCGATCCCGCCGAATTTCGTGGTCAAGAGCTATGTCCCCCAGCTGCAGGTGCTGGAGCACGCGCAACTGTTCGTTACCCACGGCGGGATGAACAGTGTCAGTGAAGGGCTGCTGAACGGGGTCCCGCTAATCGTCTTTCCCCAGGGTGCCGATCAGTTTGATGTGGCAGATCGCGTGGCGGAGATGGGGGCGGGCCTGTCGCTGAGCCAGCGGGACCTTTCTCCGACCGAGTTCCGCCGCCACATCGACCGCCTGCTGGCCGATGACTCGGTGAGGGAGGCCTCCCAGGAGATTGGAGAGTCACTGCGGGCGGCGGGAGGTGCCACGCGCGCCGCAGATGAGGTGTTTGCCTTCAAGGGGGCCGCTGGCATGGCCGGATAGCTGGGGGTGGCCGCCGGCCTTACCGGCCGAGCGGGGGCGCGGCCGCCAGCATCGCCGCCGTGGCGGCCAGGCAGCACACGGTAGCGGCCCAGTGGCCCTCCGGCCCGTAGGGCACCCGTGGCATCAGGCGGCGTGCCGGGGGAGCGGGCAGCATGCGGGTGGTGGTGGGGCCGCTGACGGCAAAGCCGCTGCCCCACTCCCAGGCATTCCAGCTGCCATGAAGCGCGATGGACGCGGGCAGCCCGCCCGCCAGATAGGCGAGCCCAAACAGCACCCCATAGAGGGTGAGGTTGATCCACGTGGTGATGGTCAGGCGAGTGGGAAAGGCGTGGCTGGCGGCAAACCCGACGGAGGAGAGCGCCAGCGCCGCGGGCGTGCCGAGAAGGCGCTGGCCCCATCCTAAAACGGCTCCCCGAAACACCACTTCTTCGACGGCGGAGAGCGCCAGCAGCGCCAGCACCGTCAGCCAAAAGCGGCGGGAACCCCGTGTGGGCTCCGCCGGAGCCACGGCGCCCGCGGCCGCCAGGACGCCCCAGGTGGTCAGGAATAGCACACTGCCGGCGCCTAAGCCGGCGGCCGCCGCTGGACCTGGTGCCAGCGTCATGCGGTCAGGACCCGAGGGCCTCGAGCCGCTTGACCACCTCGCCCGGGTGCGGAAAGCGCTGCTCCTGCTCCTTGGAGAAAATGATGTTGCCGCCGGCGGACACCAAAAAGACCCCGTCCTTTCCGGGAATCACCTCGGCGGACGACACCAGGGAAGCCTTGGCCCCTAAAACTTCCGCCACCACCCGGGTGGCATGCTCGAGATACCCTCACGCCGTGCAGTAGCGCACCTGAATCTTCATGCTGCCTGCCTCCTTGCGATTCTGTTTGCTCAGACCATCTATACGTGCCGCCAGGATGCCCAGGATGCGGGAGGGCGGCGAAGCGACCTCCCGGCTCTCAAGGCGGCGCCGCCTTGATGAAGTCGGTGGCCACAAACCGCTGCCCGGTTATCCCATCGGACGCCGGCGACGCCAAGTACTTAATCGGGGCCCCCATGATGTCGGGGGCGAGTAGGGGATGCTCCAGCTCGTCCTTCAACTCCTCCGGAATCATGCCGGTATCGACGGCACCGCCGGGCAGCAGCATATTGACTGTCACCCCGGAGTCCGCCAAATCGGCCGCCATGATGAGCGAGAGGGACTCGGCGCCCGCCCGCGACGGGCCGTAGGGCACGAACCCGCGCTGGCGCATCGTGCTGTGGCTCGTGGAGATGTTGACAATCTTGCCGCGGCCCGCCTGCACCATGACCGGCGCCAAGGCGCGCGCCACGAGAAAATACCCGGTCAGGTTGGTGTCGACGACAGCCCGGAAGCCGTCGGGCGACACGGTGTAAAACGGCGCGGGATCCACCATGAACCGCGGATTGACGGTGCGCATTCCGAGCCCGGCATTGTTCACCAGCACGTCCAGCCCGCCCCAGCGGCGCTCCACCCAGCGGCGCGCCGCCGCCACCGACGCTGCGTCGCGCACATCGACGGCGAGGGTGTGCGCTCGCGGGAGAGACGCGCGGAGGCCGCTGGCGGCTGCGGCGAGGCGGGGGCCGGGGCGGGACGCCAGCGCCACGGTGGCTCCGGCGTCCAGCAGGGCCCGAGCCATGGCCAGGCCCAGTCCGCTGGAGGCTCCTGTGACCAAGGCGCGGACACCGTCCAGCCGGACCCGGGCGGCATCAAAGCTCTCGGGAGGCAGTGCGGCTCCTCCCTCGACTGCTGGCATGCGGGTCGCCCTCCCTTCGACGCCTGCCTGCGGCGCATGGCGTGCAGGGCCTATTTTACCGTGAATCGCGGGGCATGCCTGCCGATTGGAGGAGAGCCGCCTTGGCACTTTGGCCCCGAGCGTGGGGCCACCGGCGCTTTTCGTTGGACAAGCCGGATGGATTCAGGGGCCGTGCCGATCCAGAAGGATGTCTCGCGAAAAAAGGGGCATGCGCCAGCGGCCAGAAACAAGGATAGTAGGACATGGTAGAGATTCCGGGTTTTTGGTATCGTCCGGGCGTCTTCGGAAGCGAAAGCACCCGCCAGGCGCACGTATGGGTGCCAGAAGGCTGTCAAGAGGGCTGTCAAAGGGTGTCTCAGCGACTTGTGAAAGGGGACGACCTTGAGGGCGTTTTCGGAAAGTCCAGCGGGACGGCGGGCCAAGCAGGGGATCGGGGCGCTGGTGGGGGCGGCCGCGCTGGTGGCAGCGATGGCGGCACCCGCGGTGGCTGCGGTGCCGCCGATGGTGCTGTATGTCTCGGTGCACGGCTCGGCCGCGGGGCCGGGCACGGTGCGCGCGCCGTTTCAGACGATTGCGGAGGCGGTAGCCGCCGCGCCGCCGGGCGCGACCATCCGCGTCATGCAGGGCACCTACGACGTGGCCGCGCCCATTGTCTTGACCCAGCCGGTCACCATTGCCGCGGCGCGCGGGGCCGGCCGCTCGGTGATCACCGGGGCTGCGCCCATCTTCGTGCTGGGCGACAGCAGTGGCGGGGTGACGGGGGTCACGATCGAAGGGCTCGCGTTTGATAACATTTCCAACGCCGGGGCGAACGGCGTAATCACCACGCCGGGGTACGGCGCCGGCGATGTCGCCATTTTGGGCAACAGCTTCCGCAACACGGCCACCCAGGCGATAGGCTATCACGGCAATCCCGGTCTGGCGGCGCCCCTGGGCACCCACTGGACCATTGCCGGCAACCGCATCACCGATGTGACCACCGCCGGCCAATCGGGGATGTTTCTGGGCAATCTCCAGCACAGCATGGTGGTGGGCAACACGGTGCGCACCACGGGTTGGGCCGGGATGATTGTCACAGGAACGGGGCCGGGCGATGTCGCGCACCTCCTGATTGCGGGCAACCGCGTGAGTCAGGTGCCGCATGAAGGAATCCAGGTGGCTTATGGCCGCGACGTCCATGTGGTGTACAACCGCGTCACCCAAGCGGGTCTGGACGGGTTCACCAACGCCGGCGCGTCCATGGACGCGGCCGTGTCGCTGTTCAACACCAGCCAAAGCAACGTCTGGGTGGCCCACAACACGCTGTACGGCAACTATCAGGGGGTGGAGCTCGGGCCAATCAGCTACGCGCCGTCACTCGGCGCCGTCGGCACCGGGATCCGCATCGCCGACAACAACTTGGTGGGCAATCCCAGGGGCGACGTGGTGGACAACGCCGTCAGCGGCACATTGAATGCGCGGGACAACTGGTGGGGAAGCCGGATGGGCCCGACAGCCGGGGACATCGTGGGCGCGGTGTCTGCGACGCCGTTCCTGAACCACCCGGTCGGCCAGGGGCAGTCCCAGTTTGGCCACTGGCACGGGCGGTAACCGAACCGGCCAGCGCGGGCAGCCGGCTTAGTCCGGCCGCCTTGTGGCGTTCTGGGGGGCCAGTTCCGGAGGCAGGGCATACAGCACGTGGCCATCGCGGCCCACGACGGTTTCCGCGGTCAGGAGGGCATTCCATATGGCTGCGCTGGTGGCTTCGGCGGTGGCCAGAAACAGCGGCTCCAGGTCGCGTGCGGTCGATCCGTCGGGATCGGCCACATCCACTGCCACCACCACGTCGCCGCTCCCGGGGGCCGAGTAGGCGCCGACGCGCCCCAAGCCGTGGCTGGCCCGCCGTGCGGCGCGGGCCAGGTCCCACCGGTCCAGCCCCGCGTCGGTGGCCACCACGATGATGATGGATCCGTCGCCCGGCGCCGGTCGTGCTGCCGCCCGCGCGGGGTGGGTAATGAGATCCTTGGCCTCGCCGCAGTTCAGCAGCACCAGCACGCCCACCGTGCGGCCGCCGGGCAGCCGGCGGGAGGCGGTGCCGACGCCGCCTTTGTGGCCGAAGCCGGCCATGCCGGTGCCGGCGCCTACCGACCCCTGCGCGGGCGGGCTGGCGGAGGCGGCCGCCAGCGCCGCCTCTGCGTGGTGGGGCTGGACAGCGAAGCCCCACAGGTCATTTAAGTAGCCGTCATTGCATTCCGCCACCACCACGTTGCGGCTCTGCCCGGGATGAAACTGGCCCCCATCGCGCAGGTGCCGCAGGTACCCTTGCAGCACCGCCGCAACCGACAGCGTGTTGGTGAGAAAAATCGGGCTTTCCAGCTGGCCCAACTCTGCCACCTGCAGCAGGCCGACCGACTTGCCATAGCCGTTGATGACGTGGACCGCTGCGGTCCAGGGCCCGGGCGCTCCCGGCGGCACCGCGGCGGTGACGCCCGTGCGCACGGGGCCCCACCCGACGTCCAGGGCCCCGTCGCCCCACCACAGGGTGACGTGCCCCACCCGCACCCCGGGCACGTCCACGATGGAGTCGGTGGGCCCGGGCGGCAGGCGCCCCCATGCCATGCCAAGCTGTTGGAGAGTGGGTCGCATGACGTCGCCTCCTGGCGCTTTCTTCCGAGGGCCTGGGCGACAGCATAGGGATTGGCGGTGCGGCCGCCAATCCCCCTGGGCCTGGGCTGTATCCGCCCCTACCATCCGGCCGGCATTTCGGCCACAATGAGGGGAGGCCAAGTGGGGGAGAAAGGGGTGGCATGATGGCGGTTGAGCTGACGGTAACGCCTGCGGCGGCGCGCCGCTTGGTGCGCTTGGCGGAGCGGGAGGGAACCGAGTGGTTTCGGGTGCACGGCGCGCAGGACTGCGAGTGCGGCAAGATTGGGTTTCGCGTGGAGCTGGCGGAGGCCCCCGGCGGCGGCGACGAGGTGGTGCGGGTGGCGGGCGAGCGCCCCGTGGGCCTGTTGGTGTCGCCGGCCTCCCGCCCGTATGTGGACGGCAGCACGGTCGACTTCAGCGACGACTTGATGCACACCGGGTTCGTGGTGGACAACCCGCGCGTGCAAACCTGGTGCGGGCGAGCGCCCCAATAAGTGAGCAGGGACTCGGGCGCCTGATGGCGAAGTGGGTCCCATGACGTGGGCATATGGGGTTTGTTTCTTGTCGATTTTCCTGGCGGAGCTGCCGGATAAGACGTCGATTTTGGTCATGACCTTGGCCCCGCGGCAAAAGCGGCTCGTGTGGCTGGCTGCCAGCGCCGCGCTGTCTCTTCAGGCGGCCTTGGCCGTGGCGGCGGGCCGGCTTTTAGCGGCGTGGGCCAGCCCCTGGGTTCACGTGGCGGAGGTGTTGCTGCTGCTGGGCTTTGCCGCCTGGCTGTGGTTTCGGCCTCCCGACGAGGACGACGAGGACGAGGAGGCGGCGGCGGCGCGGGCGGTCCGCCGCCGCCAGCTGTTGCTGTCGGCGTTTCTGGCCGTCTTTGTGGCCGAGTTTGGGGACCTCACGCAGGTGGCGATTTTGTCGTGGAGCACCCGGCTGCCGGTTGCCGGCTGGGTGTGGGCGGTCTCCTCGGCGGCGCTGCTGGCCGCGGCCTACGTGAGTGCCACCGCCGGGGTGCTGCTGCACCGGGTGCTGTCACTGCAGGCGCTGACTCGCATTGGGGCGGTGGCGATGGCGGCGGTGGGCGTGTGGATGCTGCTGGCGGGCGGCTGAGCCTGAGCCCCTCCGCCTAAAGTCGCAGGCGCGAAGCCCGTGCCGGTGGTGTATGATGAGGTCGTTGACCTGATTAATGACCAATGACCTCCGCCGGCGCCGGACGCCGGTGCGAGAGAAGCCGGGGGGCTGTCCACGATGAGTATACGCCTCGATTATTCGGCCGCGATCTCGCCGGATTTGGTGAAGAAACTGGCCCAGGAATTTTCCGAAGCGCGAGAGCACAAAGCCCTGATGAATGCCGTGAAGAAGAACGGCATTCAGGCGGTGGCGATGGATCAGGCGGTGGCGACCACCACCCCCTACACGTTTTCGATTGACCTGCCATCGGACCCCATCACCAGCCAGAAAGCCAGCGGCCGCTGCTGGCTGTTTGCTGGGCTGAACACGATGAAGGTGGCGGTGTGCAAAACCCACAACCTGAAGGAGTTCGAGCTGTCGCAGACATACCAAATGTTCTGGGACAAGTTTGAGAAGGCCAATTACTTCCTGGAGAACATCTTGGACACGCTGCAGGAGCCCACCGATGGCCGGGTCATTGCCTGGCTGCTGCAGGCGCCAGTCAACGACGGCGGCCAGTGGGAGATGTTCGTCAACCTGGTGGAGAAGTACGGCGTCGTGCCCAAGACCGTGATGCCCGAGACGTTCCACTCCAGCCAGTCGCGCGGCATGAACAGCCTCATCACCGCCAAGCTGCGGGAAGATGCCGCGGCGCTGCGCCGCCGGCATCAGGACGGCGAACGTTCGCTCGACGTGCTGCGGAGCCACAAGGAGGAGATGCTGGCCGAGATTTATCGGCTCTTGGTGCACTTCTTGGGCGAGCCGCCCCAGCAGTTCGACTTCGAGTACCGCGACAAGGACAACGTGTTTCACGCGGACCGGGGCCTTACTCCCCAGGCGTTTTTCCAAAAGCACGTCGGCGTCAACTTGGATGACTACGTCAGCCTGATCAACGCGCCGACGGCCGACAAGCCCTACGGCCGCACCTACACCGTCCAGTACCTGGGCAATGTCAAAGGGGGCCGGGACGTGCTGTACCTGAACGTGGAGAGCGAGACGCTCCGGCAAGTGGCACTGGCCCAGCTCCAGGATGGCGAGGTGGTTTGGTTCGGCTGCGACGTCGGGAAGGACTCGGATCGGACGTCGGGCGTGATGGACACCCGGCTCTATGACTACGAGACCGCGCTCGGCGTGCCGTTCCACCTGACCAAGGCCGAGCGCCTGGACTATGGCGAGAGCCAAATGACCCATGCCATGGTGTTTACCGGCGTAAACATCGTCGACGGCCGCCCCAACCGCTGGAAGGTGGAAAACAGCTGGGGCACGGAGCCCGGCCAAAAAGGCTTCTTTGTGATGAGCGACAGCTGGTTCGATGAGCACATGTACCAGGTGGTGGTGCAGCGGAAGTATCTTTCCACCCCGCTGCAGGATGCCTTAAAGGCGGAGCCAATCGTGCTGAAGCCGTGGGACCCTATGGGCTCCTTGGCGTAGCGCGGCTGCTCCTGCACCGGGTCGTTCACGGGACCTTTCCGCGTGGGGGTGCGGCCACCGCACCCCCACGCTCGAAGGACTCCGGCAACATATGGCGATCCCAGCGGGATCGGGCGTCAGCACGCGGCGCAGATCCACTAGTGCATCTTGGGCCGCGTCAGGGCCTCGAAGACCGGCAAGGAGGATTTCGCATGGGCGTGCGCCCGGAACAGTCCCTAACCCTATCTCCCGAGCGGGCCGCGTCGCAGGCCGACGCGTTTCGGTGGGAGCGCGAGCACCGGTCAGTCATGAACGCGGTGCGGGCCAGTGGCATTCGCGCGGTGGCGATGGACCAAGCCGTGGCCGCCAAGACCCGGCACACGTTTTCCCTGGAGCGGGCGACCGGTCTCATCACCAACCAGAAACAGAGCGGCCGGTGCTGGGCGCTTGCGGGCTTCAACTTGCTGGACGCGCTGAAGGCGTTTGAGTTCTCGCAGGCGCACCAGATGTTCTGGGACAAACTCGAGAAAGCCAACTACTTCTTGAGCAACGTGCTGGCCACGGCCGAAGAGCCGGTGGACAGCGAGGCAGTGGCTTGTCTGCGAGTCCGGGGTAATGGACACGGCCCTGTACGACTGCGAGGCCGCGCTGGGGGTGCCGCTGGCCATGAGCAAGGCGAACCGCCTGCTGTCCGGGGAAAGCCGGCCCACCCACGCCATGCGCATCACGGGGTCAACTTAGTGGAAGGCTGGCCCAGCCGCTGGAAAGTGGAAAACAGCTGGCGCACGGATCGCGGGCACCACGGCTGGTTTGTCATGAGTCAGAACTGGTTTGCCGAGCACACCTGTCACGTGATTGGGCGGCGCCGGCACCTGCCCGCGCCGCAGCGAGCGGCGCGGGCATCGCCGGCTCAGGTGCTGCCGCTGTGGAGCCCCGTGGGCGACAGCGTCTAGCGTGTGCGAGGACAGAGGGGCCGCGAGCCGGCGCGCCCCCCTGCTTTTGGGTGGCCGGGGCCATGCCGGCGACCGCGCTGTGCCGCTCGAGCAGCAGGTCGAGTCGGCTGCCCAGAGGCCCCACACGCTCTCCGGGGTGCACGATGCGAAGGCCGCACGGCGGATGCAGCGCCACGCTGGCCGCGATTTCGGGAAAGTGATGGCCTGAAGCGCCCACGCGCCGGCCGCCAAGGCCGCCCCCAGTGGGCCTACGCCTTTTCCCCGGCCGACCGGGCCGCGAGGCGCCAGTACGGCCGGCGCGCGGCATCCCCGGCGGACCACGGGGGCGTGGCGGCTTCAGCCGTGGCCTCCCGGGGGCCAAGGCTCTCGGTGCAAATCGCGGCGGCGGCCGGCCAGTCCTCGCGCGGCATGGCGTGAATGGCCAGTGATCCCGTGTCCATCCGGCCGCTCGGTCCCTTCTGTGGAAGGTGTGGCTCGGGTTGGTGTCCGTCAGCTGTGGGCGCCAAGCCGCTGCCAGCAGCCGAGCGAGTCGACGGAGTCGAAGGAATCGAAGGAATCGAAGGAGTCGAAGGAGGTGACAGCGATGGCGAATCTCGCCGCGGCGGCCGGAGCGCCGGAGGCGGCCCGCGACCGCTACAAGTGGGTGGCCCTGTCCAACACGACCGTGGCGGTGCTGCTGGCCACCATCGACAGCTCCATCATGCTGATTGCCATGCCGGATATCTTTCGCGGCATTCGCCTGAACCCGCTGGTGCCGTCCAACAGCTTCTATTTGCTGTGGATGATACTAGGCTACTTGGTGGTGTCCAGCGTGCTGGTGGTGAGCTTGGGCCGGCTGGGGGACCTGTTTGGGCGGGTCAAAATGTACAACCTAGGCTTTGTGGTGTACACTGCGGCGTCGCTGCTGCTCACCATCGACTGGATGACCGGCGATGCGGGGGCGGACTGGCTCATTGTGATGCGCATCGTGCAGGGGATCGGCGGAGCGTTTCTCATGGCCAACGCCGTGGCCATCCTGACCGATGCGTTTCCGGCCAGCCAGCGCGGGCTGGCGCTGGGCATCAACAACATCGCCGCCATCAGCGGCAGCTTCATCGGCTTGGTGCTGGGCGGCATTCTGGCGCCCATCGACTGGCGGCTGGTGTTTTTGGTGTCGGTGCCGTTTGGCCTCTTTGGCACCGTCTGGGCCTACACCAAGCTCCGCGACAGCGGCATTCGGCGCCGCGAGCCCATTGACTGGTGGGGCAACGCCACCTTTGCCGTGGGACTCACCCTCGTCATGATTGGCCTCACCAGCGGCATTCAGCCCTACGGCCACGCAGCCATGGGCTGGGGCAGCCCCGCGGTGCACACCGAGCTGGGCGGCGGCGCGCTGCTGATGGGAGCGTTCGGCCTCTGGGAGCTCAAAAGTGCACATCCGATGTTTCGGCTGGCGCTGTTTCGCATTCGGGCCTATGCGTTTGGTGTGCTGTCGAGCTTCCTGTCTGAGATCGGAA
>JAJZWV010000098.1 GCA_021846505.1 Bacillota bacterium | reverse complement strand
ATTTGCCCGTTTGCCGGCGTGCCCTTAAAATAGCCTTGCGGGCGCCCGTAGCTCAGTGGACAGAGCAGAGGTTTCCTAAACCTCGTGTCGGCGGTTCGATTCCGTCCGGGCGCACCAGATAAGAGTGAAGCCCCGTAAGGATTGCGGGGCTTCTTGTTTGTTCCAAACGAAGGCGCAGGAGCCCCGCGTCATCGTACTCCAGCGCAAGGACCCGGCGTTCGATCGCCAGATGGTCCAGATGTTGCACGTCTGCCAGCAAGTGACGCTCGACTTCGGTCCGGCCGATGACCGGCCGACGGTGCGGTGGTCACGACGAAAAGCCCGGGATCCAAGCCCTGGGGCTCGTCGCACCCGAGCGGCCCCCCGAGCCCGCCAAGGGCCAGGCCACGGCACCTGGGAGCGGGATTATGAGTACCGCCGGCTGGGGACGCTCTCGCCACTGGCGGGGCTCGACTTGGCGACGGGGGAGGTGCTGGGCCTGGTGGGCGCACCCCGGCCCAAATGCCGCTGTTCGAGCATTGTGGCTTGGCGGCGTATCATGCGGCCATGACCCGATAGGTACTGCACGACCGGGACCGGCACCCCGCGCCGGGCATGGTGTCCCCGCCACGCGCGGGCTCAACTGCGAAAAGCACCGCTAGCCCCATTCATCGAGCATCAGCAGCGCCGTGCGGAGCCAGGAGCCGGTCCAGGGTGCCGGCGAACCGGGCGTCACTCAGGCGTAACACCCAGTCGGTGACGGTATAAACACGGACCGCCTCCCCGCGGGCACGCGCCTACAGGCCGAGGGCAATGGCCCGAGGGGTCACTCTTAGCGCAGCGCCCCATCATCGGGCGGGGAGTTTTGTTTGCCATTGATAGGCCAACCAGACCGAACGGGTCTGGCCCCACACCGTGCGCTGCACGAGCCGCTGGACGACGACGGCCAGCCAGCCCGGCGGGACCGTCGGCCAGGGCGGGGGGCCCTGGAGCGCGACCGGTCACGGATCCACCGGGTCCGTGATCGCCCGGGCGGCCACCGCCGCCCGCCAGCGGCGGACGGCGGGCCCCCAGGTCGCGAGCCAATACAGCCAGCGCGTGATCGTGCCCTCGTCCACCGCCACCGCCGCCCGGCCCTGGGTCGCCACCGCCTCGATACTCTCGGCGTCACAGCGTTTGGGCACGAGGCAGGGCGGCAGCTCATGGTGGATCCGGCGGCACCCGGAGCATTGCAAGCGGGAATCACCAAGACCTGCCGCGCCCGTGCGTCGGCGGCCCGTGCCCACCGACTCCCGATGACCCCTAAGGCCGCGTCACACACCGGACACGGACTCACGGTCGCGCTCCGCACTCCCGCCGCGCGGTGGACGGCACCACGGTCTATGCGCACAAACGCGTCGTCGCGAGCCCGGTGGGCGCCGTGCCCATGGTGTTGGACGGGGAGCCGCAGCGGCCGGCCGACGAGGAAGCGAAGAGCGCTGCGGCGCCTCCGCCGCGCGTTTCGTCGTCAGGTGGTCGCGGATGCGGCGTATAGCACGCGACCCTTCCTAACGGCCATCCGGGTCGGCGGGTGGGAGGCGGTGGTGCGTATCGAAAACTCACGGCTCAGCATCTGGCACGACGCCTTGGGCCTCTTGGCCACCCCCCGGTCCTCCGGCGTCCGAGCCGGCCCCAGACCCTGATTCTGTGGGATATTGCCGCCCAGCGCTTCGACCGCGCGCCGCCGTTGTGGCCAACACACACAGTGAGCCACCGGCCATGCCGACTGTCCACGCCGAGAGACACCGTGGTGGACTACAATCAAGTTGGGTACAGCACCATTGAACAAGCATCAAGCAGCGTCCAGGTACAAGCGGGAATGGAACTATATACACGCTGGGGTGGTTCTGTTATAGGTCCGACCCAGTACTCTGGCAACTTCAATAACTACATTCGGGTGTACAAAAATGGTGTTGGGTGGCAGTATCTTAACGGGGGCAACTCATACGGTACTGTTGTGGATGGATGTGGAAGTGGCGCCTTGACAGGATACTGTTTGAACGGCATCAGCTATCAAGCAAGTGAGTGGAGCGACAGTAAGCCACAGTGACCGCGGGGAAAGGGGACCGTTATGATGCGCGTCAAGAGTATACACCATCACAGGATCTCCCACCCCGGAGTATGGGTAGCCAGTGCGTTGCTCGTTCTGGCTACGTTGGTGTGGGTGGGATCGCCCTTGATCCATCACCTGGGGGGCCCGAAGGTGGCGGCGGCCGTTTCTCCCGATGTGTTCCATGGCGTGAATCAGGTAGCCTTGGCGCACTGCATAGCGCAAGGTCATAACTGCGCCGCCACTGTTCCTGGCTTGGCACACTGCATGAAGCACTACCGAGTATGCAATAAGGCAGGTGCTACGACCGTGCAGTCGGGAAGCACAAACCTGAGTCGACCGGTGGCCGCCGGCTCTTCCCTGAAGACGAAGGCGCAGGCAGAGAAGGGATGGGCGCAGCAGGGGACCATCACGCAGTCGTTGCTAACCACGTATGGGGCCTTGCACCGAGCGTTGCCGAGCCTGGCCGCCATCCTTCTCATCAACCCGACCCGACCCGTCTGGGTGATCACGGTTCACTTAAGTAGTCCCCAATTGTTCCAGGGACCGCAGCCTAGTGGGGTTGGCCCCGAATATTTCAACTGGGTCCGAGTTGTCATCGATGCGGCGAGTGGCGTGATGACCGACGAGTCAACGTACGGAACGACACCGCCGCCCATCTCGCCCGCCATCGGAATCGGCGGCTGAACGAGGGCTGTGACAGTCTTCTACCGACAAGGGAGACGACTGCGGAAAGTAAATGGAGGCCGCACAGCCCATGCGCGCTTTGCCGGCCAGGCCCCCCGGCGCACCCAGGCTGGGCTCAAGGTGCAGCGGCTGCAGGCCTAATCACCGGAGCGAAACTACGGAAGCGCGCCGCCGGGCGCGTCCACATCGCCGCGGTCCAGCGCGCGCAGCCACAACACCATGGCCGCCGCCTTCTCCTCGCTCGTGCCGGCGGCGGTGAGGCTGTCCCAGGTAACAAAGGCGCTGGCCGTCAAGTGGGGCGGCAGCAAGTCCGTCACCAGCACCCCGTGCGCATTCGCCACGTCGATTATTGGACGCGCGTCATGTAGTCTAAGCCGGCACCGTCCCGCCGTTCGGGCCGTGGCGTGTCGCCACGGCCCGAACCCATGGGGGGCCGCCGCCCCCACGGCGGAAAGCCGTGATCGGCACTTCCTGGATACCGAACACCGTCTACTGCCGGTCAAATAGGGCTAGCTACTACAGCCCAGGCGGCCGTGGATCGTTCCGGAGGAGATCGCATCCACCGTGTAGTGCGGGAGGGCGCGCTGGAGGGTGTCGGCTGGGGCGGGGGCATCAAAGGGGACGGCGGTGAACAGATCGAGATCGACGGACCGCCGATGCCCCAAGTACAGCGCGACGGCCGTGCCCCGACACAGCATGAAGCCGGGCGGGCACAGATCCGCGCCGTGTTGCGCGAGCGCGGCCTGGGTGGCGGGGGCGAGCGTGTCTGAATGCCTGGAGTCCTCCTCCTCGGCCAGCACCGTCGTCCAAAACGCCCGAAAGCGATGGGGGGGAGGCTCCGATGGCGGGCGGCCACGCCGGCGACGCGGTCGGACCCATAGACGTGGATCACGCGCCGCGCATCATCCAGCGCGCCGCGCCACAGGACCCGTGCGATGAGCCAGTCCGCGTGCAGGGCCACATCAATGTGGTCCAGCGGAGTATCCCAAGAGAGGACGCGGCGCAGGACCGGATTCAGTTGAGCCCGGTGGTCATCCGTCACCCTGCCATCCCCTCTGCCCAGCATAGCCATCATGGGGGGGCGGGGAGCGCCGGGGCGGTCGGGCCGGCAGCTCGTGCAGCGGCCGCCCCCGCTCAATCGCCTGGCGCGCCGCGTCGGCGTGGAGCACATGGCGGGCGCGGGTGAGCGCGACGTACAGCAGGTGTGCTTCCTCGCGGTCGTCCGCATAGCGGGGCCAGCGAAAGTCCCCCGCGCAGGTGACCGTGGACCACTCGCGGCCCTTGGCCTTGTGGCAGGTCGTGAGCACGACCTGGGCTGCGGCGGCCTCGACCGTCTCCGTCCGCAGCTGCCGCACGACCTGCGGCACGCGGGCGCGCTGCTGCTGGACGTAGTCCACCAGCGGGCGGTACTCGCCCCCGGCGGGGGTCTCGGCGGCCGCCTGGAGATCCGCCCAGTCCTCGAACAAGGTCAGGTTCGGATGGCGCGGCACCCCGCCGCCTTGGAGCGTGTGGGCGGCGTCGAGCAGTCCCGCGACCGGCTCCGCGCCGCCTAAGAGCGCGACGGGGGTGCGCTGCCCGATGGCCCGCACCGCTTCGCCCAACAGGCCGAGCGTCGTGCGGGCAATAAAGGCGGCCGGGCCGCCGGGCGGCGCGCCTGGCCCGGCGCCGACGAGCGGATAGGGCGCGCCCAGGCGGGTCAGCGCGGCGTTGGCCGCCGCCGCAATGTCGGGGCCAAAGCGCCAGGAGTGCGTGAGCGGCAGCGGCAGCGTCGGGCGCGACAGCTGCCAGCGCTTCAGATAGACATCGTGGGTGATGGGGCAGGGGCTGTCCGGGTCCTGCTGCTGGCGCCAAAAGTAGCGCGTGAGGTCCACCACGGCTTCGACGCCCGCCGCCCGGTCGGCGGGCGCCCGGCCCGCAAAGGCCACGGGCGGCACGTGGGCGGTCCCCGGCTCTCGCGCCGTGGTATGCAAAAAGGCCGTCAGCGTCTGCGTGACGGCCGCGAGCCCTTGGGACCGGTCCAAGCCCTGCGCTCGGAGGCGCGCATCGGCCCACCGGGGCCAGGCTTGGCGAATGGCGAAGGGGCTGGCGACCAGTCGGGCGCCATAGGAGCGGCCCACCGCCGCAAACGCGAGGCTGTGGGCGGTTCGGGCGTCCACATGGCGGGGAAAGCGCGCCCGGGCCTCGTCCGCCACCGAGCGGTTAAAGGCCACGTAGAGGACGCGGCGGCCCTTCAGCGCCTGCGAGGCCAACTGCAGCGTCGTGGTCTTGCCGGTCCCGGCCAGGGCGAGGACGCGCAGGGGCTGGTCGGAGGCGACCGCCTCGACGATGGCCGCTTGCTCCGCCGTGGGCGCAGGCGTTGTCGGGAAGGAGTGCGGCATGGACCCCAGCCTTTCTCGCACGGACGCAGTCGTTAGGAAGAAAGTGGCACAGTGGCCGCCAAACCCGCGCTGGCGGCTTTGGCGCGGAGCCACCGGGCATCCGCCCGGCGCGCCGCCCGGGTCACGGCCCGGGCTTCGGTAAGCCGGGGGGCGTCGCAGGCGCGGTGATGCGCGGCCCAGTGTAAGCGCCAGCCCTACACTCTCCAATAGCACCACCGGGATGTCCCCAAACCAGATCAGCAGTGACATTTCCTCAGATTACCACATGGGAAGTGGCGGGCGCCGGTGGGTGTCGCGACGCAGGGGCCACCGCTCAAGGGGGATCCACCCCCGGGAGGGGGAAACGCTCCCGGGGGTGGATCGAGCCCCAGTAGGAGGCGGCCGCGCATGCGCGCAATTGGAAGGAGTGAATCCATGGCGGTGCGAGACCAGTATCGGCCGGGGATGAGCATCAGTGCGCTCAGTCGGGAGACGGGGCGGGACCGGAAGACGATTCACGAGATCGTCACGGTCCCGGCGCCTCGGGCGTACCATGGGCCGGCCCGGGTCTCGCAGCCCCGACTCCTCGACCCCTACACCGCGTAGATCCGTCAGCGGACCCGCGAGGGCTACTGGAACAGCGTGGTGGTGTTCGATGAGATTCGGGCGCCAGGCTATCCGGGGGGCCTCACCCTGGTGCGGGTGTTCATCGCGGGGCGGCGCCCCGCGCGGACCCCCGTGGGGTCTCTCATCCGAAATCCTCCT
This sequence comes from Bacillota bacterium, assembly GCA_021846505.1. Classification (GTDB taxonomy): domain Bacteria; phylum Bacillota; class Sulfobacillia; order Sulfobacillales; family JAIMBI01; genus JAJZWV01. The sequence continues at coordinate 989 of JAJZWV010000098.1, read as the reverse complement.
AACCAAACATCGGCCGTCCTTGCTGGGGGTGTCTGCCGGCCGCGCAAGAGCATTCGAGAGCCTCCGCCGACTTCCTGCCTGGATATTTGGGCCATCGATAATTCTTGGGCGGACGTTGCCCCCAAGTCCGCACACCAAGCGATGATCCCAAGGGCAACCGTGGCACGGGCCTCGCTGAACCCGGTGAGGTTGTCCGCCGCCACCACCAGAATATCCTGGACTGTCCAGCCTCTTGTGGTACGGTAGATGCGCCAATCGGGTTGGGATGAGTCGTCCGTTAGGGCGACTGGCCAGGATGCCAGCTCTCGGTGGGTGCACATTTGGGAGTTTCACAACGGCACGCTGGTGTCGTTCGAGGAAATTCCCGGGTTCGTGTCGGATATCGTCGCAGCCCTTAAAGCCTGATCCGGCGGGCACCTGACGCCCGAAGAAGGGCGCTGCTCCAATGATCGAGCGGCCGCCACCGCCGCTCAATCATTGGCGGCCGCTGGATTCAAAGGGCGCCCGCCGTCACATGAAAGAAGGCCGCTGCCCTGGATTGCCCTGAGACCGTCAAGCAGATGGAAGTGGTGGCCGAGCGCCTAATCGGCCAGGCCACCGTGACCGTGCTGGCCGCCAACTACAACATCATCGCCCTGGTGGCCGGCGGCGGAAGCCGCCTGGTGCTGCGGGCGTCGCTCATGGATGACCCGGTGGCCGCACGATGGGAGGACGCCCAGCGCGAAGTGGCGGTCGCGCAGCACTTGGACGCCTCGGGTGTGTGGGTTACCCCGCCCAGGAAAGGCGGGGCCGGACCGGTTCATGTCCAGGGCGACGTGGTCGTCAGCGCCTGGGACTATGTGCCGCCCACGGCCCGAGAGCCCCTGGACCCCACCGCTCTCGTCGACCGCGTGTCCCAGCTGGCGGCGGCGATGGCCTCATGCCCCGCTCCCCTGCCGCGGCTGGGCGCGTGGTCCGTGTCGCGAAGGGCCGCCGGGTTCTTGCGGTCG
>JAJZWV010000097.1 GCA_021846505.1 Bacillota bacterium | reverse complement strand
TTGACGTTTTCAGCCGTCACCACCGCCGCCTCGCAGCGGCTCACCAGCGTCTCCGGCGGGGCCACCCACGGAAGGTGCAGGCGCTGCGCGGCCGCCTGGCCGCGCGCCGCGTCGGTGTCGGTCAGCCCCACCAACTCGACATCGGGCCGAGCGGCCAGCAGCGCCGCGTAGGTGTCAAAATGCACGTGCGCGGCCGAAAACAGCCCCACGCGGAGGCGGGCCGCCCGCCGGACCCCGGTCACGACCCCACCGCCCAGGGCACCACGGCTGCAGTGGCCGCAGAATCCACTGCGGCCCGGGCAAGCCGGATGGCCGCCCGCGCCTCGGCCACCCCGACTTCGAACGGCCGATCTCCCGCCACGGCGGCTACCATGGCGGCCAGCTGCCGCATCCAGGGATTCGCGGCCTCCGCCGCGGACGGCACCGCCACCGCCGGCACCGCCTCCAACGCGGCGCGCCGCATGAAGCTCAGGGGCCGATCATCCCGGCTGTCGTGCGCGAGCAAGCCCTCCGGCCCGGCAAACTCAAAGCGCGTGCGAAATTGGGTCCCAGCCCAGTTGCCCATCACATGGGCCAAGAGCCCCGAGGGGAAGCGCACGGTTGCCGCGGCATACATGAGCGGCGGGTCTCCGGCGCCGGCCTCTTGCGCAAACACGCTGACGGGCGGGCCAAACGTCCACAGCAGAAAGTCAAAGTCGTGCAGCGACAGATCCAGCAGCGGGCCGCCGCTCTGCGCGCGGTCGGCGTACCAGTGGTGGCGGCCGCGCGGAAACGCTCCACCGCGGTAGAGCCGCGCCATCGCCACGACACCCATGCGCCCGCTGGCAATGAGGTCATGCGCCCGCCGATAGGCGGGGAAAAATCGCACAACATGCCCGACCGCGAGGTGCACCCCCGCCTGCTCCGCGGCTTCCGCCATGGCGTCGACGTCTTCCAGCGTGAGCGCCAGCGGCTTCTCGCAGAAAACATGCTTCCCGGCCGCGGCCGCGGCTTCCACGTACCACCGGTGAGTGGGGGTGGGGCTGGCCACGTCCACCACATCTACCGCAGCCAGCGGGACATCGTCCCAGGTTGCAAAATATTTCACCTGCAGCTGCGCGGCCAGCCGGGCGCCCTCGGCATCCGGGTCCACGATGCCCAGCAGGCGGACGCCACCGCGCTCAGCCTGCAGGCGGGCCCACGCGTCTCCATGCACCCGCCCGATCGTGCCCGCGCCCACCTGCAGCACCGACAACTCTGCCCCACGGGCTCCCATGCGATCCCCCCTGCCGCGAGTCTACGACAAACGGCCAAGCGCCTGTCCTGACTCAGTGCGCCACGGCGTCCACAAGCGGCAGCACGAGCCCGACGGCGAGTCCCAGCACGCCCCCCAACAGCTCTGCCTGCCTGAGTTCCCGCCGCGACAGCCCAACAATGATGCGCTCAAATTCGTCCAGGTCCAGCTGGTTGATGCGCTCCTCGATCAAATCGGCCACGGGCACGTGAGCCAACAGCCGCGCCGGGAGGTCCGGATCGCGCGCGAGGCGCTCGAGATACTCATCGAGTTCCCGCACGACAGTGTCTTCGATGCGCTCCGCCACCGCCGCCCGAAAGGGAAACGCCGGCAGGCGCCGCAGCCGCTCGCGCACCACGGACCGCACGCCGTTCAGAATCGCCTCGCGGTGCGGAGCGGTGTCGATGCGCCGCCACAGCTCCGTGGCCGACAAAAGCTCCGACGCAATCGTGCGGGCTAGTGACCGGGCCAGCTCGGGCCGGCGGCGCGGCACGATCCCCTGGAGGGTCCAGCTGCCAATGCCAATCGGCCGGCGCGGGCGAAATATCAGCCGGATGGTCATCACATTCGTAATCCAGCCGATGAGGGCCCCTAAGAGCGCCGAAGACAGCCAGGGTCCCAGAAAAATGCCGGTGCCCATGCGGCTAGCATGTCCGGGTCGAGGCTAGTGCATCACCATCACGCGATTGCGGCCGCCTTCTTTCGCGCGGTACATGGCCTGGTCAGCCCGGCTGAACAGCGCTTCCACGGTCATCCCTGCCATAAAGGGCGCCACGCCCACACTGACGGAGGTGGGCACGCGTGTGCCGGATTCCCACACGAAGCCTTCGGCCACGGCCTGGCGTATGCGCTCGCCCACACGCTCGGCAGCACTGAGCGGCGTGTCGGGCAACAGCACCACAAACTCGTCGCCGGCATAGCGGCACGCCACGTCGCCCGTGCGGACGTTGCTGGTGATGGCCTGCGCCAGCTGCATAATGTGTGCGTCGCCCGCCTTGTGGCCAAATTGATCGTTGACCCGCTTCAGCGAATCCGAGTCAATCATCAAAAGGGCCAAGGGATGCTCATCCGAATCGGCCTGCGCCAGCATCTGGGCCAAGGCGGCTTGAAAGCGGCGCGAGTTGCCGAGGCCCGTCATGTGGTCGGTGAGGGCAATCTCCTCGGTGCGCTGGTACAGCTGGGCATTCTCGATAGCGATGGCCGCCTGGCTCGCCACGGCGGACAGAAACTCCAGGTGGTCTTGGTCGTAGGACGACCGATAGCTCTGCGCGCTGATGGCGCCGATCACCCGCGCTTCATGCCGGAGGGGCGCCACCAGCATGCCCACCACCTCGCGCGACGACCCTATGGTGCCGGCGCCGGCCGGCACCCCCTCATACCGGCGGGCTTGGCCGGAGTGAATCACATCGGCCGTGGGCCCGGGATTTGGCAGGGGCAGCACTTCAGGGGGGTAGCGCTTGCCGTCATCAAACAAGTAAGCCATGTACACCTGCGCCGGGTCATGCGGAATCGTCAGCATCACCACGAAGCTGTCAATCTGGAGCTCCTCCGCGACAGTTTGGTGCAGCGTGGGCAGCAGGGATTTCATCTGCAGGTTGCTGTTCATGAGGCGCCCAACACGCTCCAGCGTCGTGAGCAAGCGGCCGCGCTTGCGAGATTCCGCGCTTTCGCGGTCGTAGCGAATTTGGCCCACCGCCAGTGTAGCCAGCGACGCCACCAGCGGCTCCACCTCCGGCGTAATCATGCCGGGGTGCGGGCTGCCCACCGCCAGCACCCCCAGCAGCACGCGCCCGTCGTACAGCGGCGTCATGGCCACGCTGCCAAAGCCCTCTGCCGCCAAATCCTCCAGCCGTTCGCCGACCACGTCATTGTGCACGACCAAGCCGCCCATGCGCACCGCCGTCGCCGTCGGCTCCGAGCTGGCTACGTCCCAGCGGCGGGTGGCCTCGGTCTCCGGGAATCCCATCTGGGTCATCATCTGCATTTGGCCATGCGCCACCTGCACCCCAATGTAGCCATAGTCCAAGCCAACCAGCTGCAGGCCCTGCCGCAGCAAGTTCTCGAGCAAAACTTCTAAAGGCGCCTCCCGCAGCAGATTTTCCTGAATCACGCGCAGGCTTTCCAGCTGTGCCAGCCGGCGCCGATCTTCCCGCAGCCGCTGCTGCTGGATCACAAACCCGCGCCCCAGGCCCCCGGCCCCCACAATGAACACGGCCAGCATGGCGGCTTGGAAGCCGAATCGGACCGTGAACGCTTCGGGGCCAGCCGCCCAGCCGTAGGCGGTCAGCATCAGCGCGCTGCCGACAGCCGTCCAGCGGAGCGAGCCGTAGGCCGTCAGCGCTAAAGCTTCCCCACCGTACAGCACCCATGTGTCGCCGCCAGTGCCGCCGCTCAGCGGCACCGCGACCGTAATGGCAACCACGTCCAGCACTATCGCCATGCGGTTCCAACGGCTATAGCCCCAAGCCCGCACCCCCACGGCCCCGCCGCCGAGGACAATAACAACGCCCAGCCACACCCAGGCGTCATAGGGCGACCCAAGCGCAAAAATGCCAGCAGCAATCCACACCACCACCCGTGCTAAAAACAGCACCCGGTGGATGTCATAGCGGGCCCACGGCCGCAGCCAATCGCGCACCGCTCCCCCCCTCTCTCCCCTGATCCACGATCCGGGACTGGGAAACCGCTGCGGTGATAGCTGGGCGCGTCTGCGTCAATCTGTCACGCCGAGTCCGATCCGCCCGCGCTTAGTTCAGCAACCTTGATTATACCAGGGAACCCTGGGCCGACGCCCCATCTTAATTCAACATTACTCGACAAGTTGTGCAAGCGCGGCCGCACGAGGCAAAGGGTCACCAGGCATCCCCAGCGCCGCCGGATTCACCTGACAGGAAGCATCGGCCCTTGTATCCTCAGAACGGCACGCGCTCATGCCGGCCCCAAGGTTGGCAAGCTCATGCGCATACGGACGGGACACCTATTACCGCGACACGCTGGACCGCTGGGGCTGGGCTGGCGGCCACCGTCAGCCCACTCGTCGCCCTCCACCACATCCGGGCGCACCCGCCCAGACACCTAGCGCCTCGGCAGGCTGCGGCCCCGCCTGAGCCGTGGGTGCCGGCGGCCCCCGCCACACTGCTGGCCACCGCGCTCTGGCCCACTATCGTCCTTTCGACCCCGTTCGGCACCCGCTCGCTATCGCTGGGCGATGCGGGCCCCGCCGCAGCCGTGCTGCGGGCCGACCTGATGCGCCTGGGCAATCAGCCGGGAGCGGACCGTGGCCCTTGCCGCCCGCCACAGCCGATGCCGTCATGCGGTTTCAGTGGCTGAGCCACCTGCCCGCCACCGGAGCCGCCACCCCGGCCGCCATCGGAGCGATCCTTGGGCTGTTGGGCGAGCCAGCGCCGGACCCCAGGCGGATCGGACACGCGCGCCGGCTTTTCCCGCAAAGCCTTCACCCATCGCTACCGCCAAGAAGTTCCGGCGGCGGCATCCCCTCGTCCGACACCGTCCACCGCTCCCGCAGCTCCGGCCGCCTCGACGCCCGGCCCCATGGTACTAGCCAATATTCACCCAGCGCCCACGTGTCACAGGACAGCCGGCCCACGTCAGCCAGGTCACGGCTATCATGCCGCTGTGGTATTCGCTGAGCGCTGACGCTGGCCTCCATGCCTTGGGGTGCCAGCATGTGGCGGTGCGCGCTTGGGCCCGGGCCCATGGGGTGGGGGTGTATCCGCTGATCATCAGCGGCTATTCCAACGACGCCATCCTGGTTAATCCCGCGCCGCACGCTCAGTCGGTGGCGGAGCTGGCGCGCCTCGCCGTTCAAGACCGCTACGCTGGCTTCAACATTGACTTTGAGGGACTCTGGAACACCGATGAAGGCGGGTTGGATGCCTTTGTGGCGCAGCTGGCCACCGCCCTGCACCCCTTGGGCACAAAGTCAGTGTGGCCACTGGCCCCCCACTAGCCACAGCAATGGCGGCCACGCGTACAGCTGCTGCGTCCGGGGCCAAGTTGCCGATGCCGTCGCGCTCATGACGTGCGACCACCACGACGTCGGATCCCGAGCGGGCCCGGTCGCGCCTATCGGGTGGGTGCGGCAAATTGTGCGCGATGCGCTGCAGGAAACGCCTGCCCAGAAGATTGTGCTGAGGTTGGCGGCCTGCGGCTGCCACTGGTCCTCCACCGGCACCACCGTGGAAATTCACGATCCTCTGGCGGCCTCCCTTGCCCAAAGGGCCGGCGTCCCCATTCAGTGGAGGCAGCCAGCCAAGAGGCTCCCTTCACATCCACCGCGGCCAGCGGCACGGTGCATCAGGTGTGGTACGAAAACAGCCGCAGCGACGGTCTGAAAGTGGCGCTAGCCCGTCAGGATCACTTGGGCGGCGCGGCCATCTGGCGCCGGGGCGATGAAACCTCAGCCTTTTGGCAGGGGCTCCAGGGGCTCCGATAGCCGCGCCTCAGGATCCCGGCGACACGCTCCCCAATCGGGCCAGCGCCCATGTCGCGCCGCCATCGGCCGTCGCCACAATTTGTTGCCGGCCAAACTTGTTCTCCCACACGGCATAGCCCACGTGCGCCGAGACAAACGACACGTGATGCAGCTGAAAGCGCTGGCGCATCAGCGTCTGAAACAGCGCCGGGATCCCGAGTGACACCCAGTGGCGCCCCCCATCGGTGGACCGCCACACCTGCCCGCTGCCCTCCGGCTCCGGCCAGTTGGCGCTGGTGACCCACCAGTTCGCACCCGATGCGCTCAGGAGAGGCTCCGGCGCATGGGGAAACTCCGCCGCCACACTCCACTGAGCTCCTCCGTCCGTCGTCCGATAGGCCACCGCGGCCGACCCGTCGGTGGCCAGCAGCACTCCCGTGGCCCCCTGGGCCGAAAAGGCCAGGCCCCCGGGCACGATCGCCACCCGGCCCCCGCCCGGCGGCGGCGGCAGCACCACGCGCGTGAACGTCCGGCCGCCATTGGCGGACCGCCACAGCGCGCCGGCGCCCGCGGCGGCGATCACCGTGCGGCGGCCCGCCACGCCAATCACCGCGGGGCGGCTTTGCCGGGGCATGCCTGAGAGATTGGACACTGCCGGCATCCACCGGCGGCCGCCCGTGGTGGTGCGGTACAGCCACGATCCCGGCAGCACCGTGACCCCGTGCGGCCGCCTCACGGCCTGGGAAACCTCCATGAGGCCGTCTTGCCGGCTCCACCAGTACGTGGTGCCGTAAAACCAGCGCCCGTCCTGCCGGGGCATCACCAGGCGGGTGTCGGACCAGCGCGCGCCACCGTCCGTGGTGCGCGCCACCACCACCGTGTGCGGCACCAGGTTGCCCACCGCCAGCAGCGCGCGCCGGGCGCCAAAGACGTGCCAGCTGAAGCCGTACGCCGAGTCGCCCACCGCCACTGGAAAGGGAGAGACCGCTCGAAACCCGCTCGGCCCCGACGTGGTGCGCAATATCACGGGGGGGCCCCCGGCCGGCACTGCCCACCCCGTGCTGGCCGACACCATCCGGAAGTCAACCAGCGGCCCTTTCCCCGACCACACCGGCAGGGCACCCCGGCTGGCCGCCTGCGGCCGCACCGCGGGGCCGGTGAGGGCAGGCAGCGCCACCAGGACGGCGGCGGCCGCCGCGCTCAGCAGCGCAAACGACGCGCGCTGCCGGCGCCGG
>JAJZWV010000006.1 GCA_021846505.1 Bacillota bacterium | reverse complement strand
CCGGCGTCTCCCCGGTGGTGCCGTGCACCCGCCGGTGGTAGTGTTCCTCGAGCCAGGCGGCGAACCAGGTGTTGAGCTGCCCCAGGGAGTCCGCCGGCTGGACGTGGAGCTCGGGGAGAAACGACGCCTGCAGCGAGCCCCAAAATCGCTCCTGTTTGCCCTTCCCCGCGGGCTGGTAGGGGGGGGTGTGCACGACCCGGGCCCCCAACCGCGCCAGCACCGTCGTCAGGCGGTCGCTGGCGTAGATTTGGCCATTGTCGCATTATCCTGATATCAGGATAATGCGACTTATGCCGAAGCCGGGATTATGCCGACCGGGCAAGGAAAACGGCTACGACGAAGGGTTTCCGGTCGTTCCCATCAGGATAATTCCGCGGGCCGTCGAACTGCGTCCGTGGGGCCATGCCCCACGAAGGGAGTTGTCGCAGTGACACGGAAAATCTATCTGCCCCGGGTCTCGGGGCCGTTGCGCCCCTATGCCCAGGAGTATTACGACTATGTGCAAGCACTTGGCTATACCGCCCAGTCGGCCGGGTGGCACGTGTGGGTCCTGGCCCGGGTGAGTCAGTGGCTGGAAGCCACCGAGATCGCGCCCGCCAGCCTCACGGAGGAGGACTGGCAGGCGTTTCTGGACCATCATCGGGCCAGCAAATACCAGCAACCCATTGGGTGGCGCCGCCTCGCGCCGTTGCTCCAATACTTACGCCGTCAGGATCTAATTCCAGGGGCGGCGGAGCCCACGCGGTCGGCTCTGGAGGCGTTCCTGGAGCGGTACCAGCACTTTCTGCGCGACCGCCGGGGCCTTGCGCCCCGGACCATTGAGGGTCACGTCCGGACCGCCCACCGGTTCTTGGCCCCCTGGGCCCACGAGGAGCCGTCGGCGGTCTGGGCCGCGGTCCGTGCCCGGGATGTGACCACCTTTCTGCTCCGTGACACCGCACGGCTGAGCCCGGGTGCGGCGGCGAACGTGTTGCAACACCTGCGATCGTTGCTGCGGTTCGTCTACCAGGTCGGGTATGCGGCCCAGGATCTGGCCCCCACCTTGCCGCCGCTGGCCAGTTGGCACGCGACGCGTCTCCCGCCGACCGTGTCGCCGGACGAGGTCGAGGCCTTAGTGGCCCCGGGGGCGGACCGGGCGGGGCCCGGGCGCCGGAATTACGCGATCCTACTGTTGCTCGCCCGCCTGGGCCTGCGCGCGACCGAGATCTGCCGCCTCACCTTAGACGATGTGGACTGGCGCGCCGGCGAACTGGTCGTGTCCGGCAAGAGCCGTCGGGTCGAGCGCCTCCCCTTGCCCACGGAGGTCGGGGCGGCCCTCGCCGCCTATCTGCACGACGAGCGCCCGCCGGTGAAGACCCGCCAGCTCTTTCTCACGTGTCGCGCCCCCATTCACGGGATGTCGCGGGGTGGGGTGTTCTATGTGGTCACCCGCGCGTGTCGCCGTCGCGGCGTGACGCCCCTCGGGCCGCACCGCCTCCGGCATGCGCTGGCCACCACGTTGCTGCACCACGGCGTGCCCTTGCCTACCATTGGGCAAGTGCTCCGCCACCGGGATCTGCAAAGTACCGCGGCCTATGCCCAAGTGGATCTGGCCGCTTTGCGGACGGTGGCGCAAGCGTGGCCGGAGGGGTCGTCATGAGCCGGCTCCAGCAGCAGGCCCAGGCCTATCTGCACCTGCGCCAGGCGCTGGGGCACAAGATGGCCCACGCGGTCCGCTTGCTGCCCCAGTTTGTCGCGGCGTTGGACCAGCAGGGCGGGCCGACCGTCACGACCGCCGCGGCCGTGGCGTGGGCGCAGGCCACCCCGCACCCCGTGGCCCCGGCCGCTCAGCAGCAGCGCCTCTCGGTGGCCCGCGGGTTCGCCCGGTTTATGGTCGGCGTGGACCCGGCCACCGAGATTCCGCCCGCCGACCTCTTGGTCCCGCATCGCGCACGGCGCCCGCCGTTCATTTATTCGCGGGACGACGTGCGCGCCCTCATGGCCGCCGCCCGGCGGATCAGCCCGGACTCCTTCCGGGGGGCCACGCTGGCCACGCTAATCGGCCTCTTGGGCGTGACGGGTCTGCGGATTGGGGAAGCCCTGCGCTTGACCGACCCGGAGATCGAGTGGGCGTCCGGCCTGCTCCGCATTCAGGACACCAAATTCGGCAAGTCCCGGGCGGTGGTGCTCGACGCCAGTACCCTCACGGCCCTGGGCGACTACGTGGATCTGCGCAACCAACGCGTGCCCCCGCCCCGCGCCCCGCACGTGTTCGTCACCCCCGGAGGGGCCCCGGTGCCCTATCGCCGCGTCGGCGAGGCGTTTCGCGCGGTGGTGCAGGCCGCGGGGGTGGGGGCCCAGGCCCGCACCCGGCCGCACCTGCACGATCTGCGCCATGCGTTCGCGGTGCGCACGCTCGTGACCTGGTACCAGCGCGGCGCGGAGGTCGAGGCCTGGCTCCCGCGGTTGTCGACCTACTTGGGCCATACCAGCCCCCGGGAGACCTATTGGTACCTCACCGCCGTGCCCGACTTGCTTCACGCGGCCGCCCAGCGGGTCCCGGCGTGGCAGACGGGGGGCGCCGAATGAGTCACGTGGCGCCCACCCTCGAGGCGTTCTTTACCGACCGCTTACTGCGGCAGCAGCGGGTGAGCCCCCAGACGGTGCGGGCGTATCGCGACACCGTCCGACTCTTGCTGGTCTTCGCCCAGCAGCACCTGCATCGGGCCCCCCACACGCTGGATTGGGCCGATCTCAACGAGTCGCTGATCGGGGCCTTTTTGGACCATCTGGAGCACGACCGGCGGAACACGCCGCGGACGTGTAACAGTCGGCTGGCCGCCCTGCGCGCCCTGTACCGGTACGCGTCCTTGCGGCATCCGGAGCATGCGGCCCTGATGCAACGCGTGCTCGCCATCCCGCCTAAGCGCTTTACCCGCCAGACGATTGCGTTTCTCACGGCGACCGAAGTCGACGCACTCCTCCGCGCACCCGATCCGACGCACTGGGCGGGCCGGCGCGACCAAGCGTTGTTGCTGCTCGCCGTGCAAACGGGCTTGCGGTTATCGGAACTGCGCGGCCTCAATTGCCGCGACCTGGTGCTGGACGCCGGGGCCCACGTGCGATGTGTCGGCAAAGGCCGCAAAGAGCGGGCCGTCCCGCTGACGGACCGGACGGTGACGGTGTTGCGGGCCTGGCTGCGGGAACGGTGCGGCCGCCCGGACGATCCCGTCTTTACGACCCGTACGGGGCGGCGGTTGAGTCCCGATGCGATTCAGCGGCGGGTCACCCTGCATGCACAGCGCGCGGCCGACCAGACTCCGTCCCTGCAACACAAACACCTGACGCCCCATGTGCTCCGCCATACGTCCGCCATGCAGTTACTCATGGCGGGCGTCGACACCTCCGTCATTGCCTTGTGGTTGGGTCACGCCGATCCCCGCTCGACGCACGCCTATCTCCACGCCGACCTCACCCTGAAAGAACAAGCGCTGGCGCTGACCGTTCCGCCCGGCGTCAAGCCCGGGCGCTATCGCCCCGCCGACTCGCTCTTGGCCTTCCTGGAAAGTCTGTGATTATGCCGACCCGCCCGGTCGCGCGGAGCCCGCCCGCCGTCGCCGGTCACGGACCGATCGGCATAATCCCGGCTTCGGCATAAGTCGCAATAGACGCGCTCCGGCGCACCCCACTGGGCCACCGCCGCCGCCAGTAGCGCTTCCAGCAGGGCGGCGTCCGCCGCCCAGGCGAAGCGCCCCGCGACCACCCGCCGGGAGTAGTCGTCCAGGAACACCAGGCAGTACGTGGCCCGGGTGCGGGTGGGTTCCTCCGCCGTGGGATCCGGGATCCACGGGCCGTTCATCACGTCGGACTGCCATAACGCCCCAGGTGACGGGGCCTCCCAGCGGCGGTAGCGCTTGGGCGCCGCGACGGCGAGGTGCCGGCGCGTGAGCCCCACCTGGTGCCACTGGCGATACAAGGTGGCGCGGCGAATGCGCCCCACCGCAGCGGGGTCGAGCCCCACCGTGGGCGCCCACGCCGCCAACAGCGCACAGACCTGGGTCGCGCTGCGCTGGGGCGCTTCGCGCTTCAAGAGCGCCGCCTGGTCCCAGAGCGGGTCGGGAATGGAGCGCCGGGTCCCCCCGTCGGCCCGGCGCTGCGGCCGCAAGGCATCCAAGCCCCCCCGGCGATAGGTCGCTTGGTAGCGACGCAGGCTGCGGGCCGAGGGGAGGAACGGGACCCCGGTGGGCGGGGTCGGGGGATGGGCGACGACGAACTGGTGGTAGGCCGCGCGGTCTCCCGGCGTGAGCGCCGGGTCGAGGAGTGGACTAATGAGGCGGTACCGAAACAGGGCCCACGCCTCCCGTTCCGCGTTGGTCATGACGAAACCTCCTTTCGGGGGGCACCGTACCGCCGACCGGCCGCGGGCGGGAGAGATCAATCAGGGTGGCACCGGGCCCGCCGCGGCGGCGACCCGCTGCCCCAGGTGCGTCCGGGGTGGGATCACCCCGGGCGGCCAGGCGGTGGGGCCGGTCGCCGCCCACACCACCCAGCCGTGCGGGGCCACCGGGGGTGGGGGGACGAGCAGCGCCAACGCCGCCCACGCCACCGCCAACCACGCCCAGTCCGCGGACCGGGTGCGGGCGGGCGGCGTCCAGGTGGGCCAGGTCCACGTCCAGCCCCAGAGGGTCGTCTGCTGCAAGATCCGTTGGCGGAGCCACGCCCCCCGCGGCCCCCACCGCCGCCAGTGCCGACGGGCCGTCAGCGGGTCCACCCCCACGGCGGTCGCCACGGTGGCCCAGGACGCCCCCTGCCCGGCGGCGATCACCAGCGTCGCCAACCCATCCAGCAGCACTTCCTCATAGGGAACGATCCACGGGGGGAACACCGTTTCGACGGTGTGGCAGGCGCGGCACCGCAGCCGCCGCAACCCCAAGCGGTCGCGGCGGCCCGGCGCCCACAGCACCCACCGGGCGCGGGTGCCTTGCCAGGCTCGGGGGCGTCCACACTGGGCACAGGGACGCCACGTGGCGAGGGTCTCCCTCCAATACGCGGCGTACGCGGCGACCACGACCGCAAAGTCTGTTAGGCTGGTCACGGTGGGGACACCGGCTGACGTCTTCCCGGACGCAAGGCAGCCGGTGTCTCTTTTTACGCTCCTTCGGGATCCGGCTGCCTCGAGCGAACCACGGCCACCGAGGGCTCGGCAACTCTATAAGGAGGTTTCGCGGTAGACTCCGATCCTGCGCCAGATCCGGCCGCGGTCAGCGAGCGTGAGACATTCCCGCCGGATCCCGGCCACACAGCGCGAGATTCTACACCACGACTGCCCCGGCGTCATCGAAACCGCGCGGTACCTTGCGGGCCAGCTCCCGCTCGCCAAGGCCGCCACCATAGCCAACACGGCCCACCTGCCAAATCTGGAGCGGCCGGAAGCGTTTCACCGGATCTTGTCGGAGGGGCTCGCGGCTACAGCGTGACGGCTGGGCCAGCCGCACCCTGGCTTTCAGTCAGCGGGGGCGCCTGAGGGCTGGCCCGCCGCCTGCGCGCACATGTGGGCCACCTTGGGGTGCGCCGGTCCAAGTGGGCAGGCAGTCCCATGGCCGGGGGCGGCGGCCCGACGGCCGTCTCCGTCGCCACCCGCGGAGGTTACTCAAATCGCGTATGATCAAGGGGAGATGATGCCCCTTTCGTGTGGGGCTCAGATGCAGGGCGGGTCCACAGCCCGGGCGACGGGCTTGCCAGAGTGGGGCGAAAAGCCCCGGGCTTTAGCCCTGAGGATGAAAACCCGTTGGCTCGTCAGGGCCAAACCCTCCCACATCGTTGGCGCCCGCGGCGGGGTCCGGCATGGGGGATCCAGGGCGTCGAAGTTGAAGTTGAAGTCGAAATCGACAGATAGATCCCCACGAAGAGGGAGCGGCGCGCCGTTGTCCGAGAGGCGGCCAGATCTCCCGGGACGTCCGCGCACGCGCCCAGCGGAGTGCGCGCTGCTGTCACCGAGGCGGCGCAGGCCCACTATGCGACGGGCGTCCATGGCTCGTGCGTCGGCACCCACGTGGACGCCGTGCTGGGGCAGGCCTTGGCGCGCCGCACTTTTTGGGATGGTGAACCGGATGGCCATCGGACGCGCTGAGAAGGTCCGCTTCAAGGGGAAGCGCGGCCTGCGCCACCGGTAGTGAACGGGCTGGGCAGGTCGGGCTTCTTCCCCAGCAGCAACGCTACCGTGATGAGGACGGTTGGGCGCCACGTCGGGGCTGCTGCGCCCCATCTCTAATGGGGACATGGGGCTGTCCTTCTCCATGGTGCTGGTGGTGGCTGCCAGCGGCATCCAGCGCCGGCTGGCGTCTGACATCTTCGCGGGCGACGCGCGCCCGTCGGCTGCAACCGGGGCCGCGGTCCTGCATGGCATCCATGTGGCGTTTTACACTGCCACGAGCGCCTGTCCTCCCGGCGCGGCCGCCTTGGACCAGCGTGGGCCGTCCGCTCGGAGGTGTCGGGATGAGCGGCCCGGCGTCTATAATGGCGGGAAGACTGGAACCGGAGGATCGCGCCGTTGGTCAATGACACACAGAGCCGCATCCGCAATTTCTGCATCATCGCGCATGTGGATCACGGCAAGTCCACGCTGGCGGACCGCCTGCTGGAGGCGACGGGCACCGTCGCGGCGCGCGACATGGCCCCGCAGCTGCTGGACCAGATGGAGCTGGAGCGGGAGCGCGGCATTACAATCAAGGCGCAGGCGGTGCGCATGGAGTACACCAGCGCCGACGGCGTGCCGCATCAGCTGAACCTCATCGACACCCCCGGCCATGTGGACTTTGCCTACGAAGTGTCCCGCAGCTTAAAAGCGTGCGAGGGGGCGCTCCTGGTGGTGGATGCCAGCCAAGGTGTGGAAGCGCAAACGCTGGCCAACCTGTATTTGGCGCTGGAGCACGATCTGGCCATTGTGCCGGTCATCAACAAAATCGACTTGCCCAGTGCCGATCCCGAGGCGGCCGCACGCCAGCTGCAGGAAGTGGGGCTGGACCACCCGCCGCTGTTGGTGTCCGCCAAAGCGGGGTTGGGCATCGCGGAGGTGCTGGCGGCGGTGGTGCGCGACGTGCCGGCGCCTCGGGGAGACGCGGACGCCCCGCTGCGCGCGCTGGTGTTTGACGCGCGCTATGACACCTATCAGGGGGTGCTGGTGTACGTGCGCGTCATTGACGGCGCCATCCGGGTCGGGGACCAGGTAGCTTTCATGGCGGGCGGCGGGCAGTTTCAGGTGGACCAGGTCGGGGTGTTCCGCCCGGCGCGGGAGGCGGTGGAGGGTTTGGGTCCGGGCGAAGTGGGGTACTTCGCCGCCTCGATTCGAAGCGTGCACGAAACTCGGGTGGGCGACACCGTCACCGGCGCCGAGCGGCGGGCGGCCGAGCCGCTGCCGGGCTACCGGCCGGCGCAGCCGATGGTGTTTTCGGGGCTCTATCCGGTGGCGGCAGAGGACTACGGCCGGCTGCGCGAGGCCCTGGAGAAGTTGCTGCTGAACGACGCGGCGCTCACGTTTGAGCCCGAAACGTCTGCGGCTCTGGGATTTGGCTTCCGTGCCGGCTTTCTGGGACTCCTGCACCTGGATGTGATTCAGGAGCGGCTGGAGCGGGAGTACGGCCTGGCGCTCATCACCACTGCACCCAACGTGGTGTGGCAGGTGCACTACACCGACGGGCACATGGAGCGGGTGGACAACCCCGCCCTGGTGCCCACCGGGAGTGAGCTGGCTTATTTAGAGGAGCCGATGGTGGATGCCGAGATTTTGACGCCCCAGGGATCCATCGGGCCGGTGATGGAGCTGGCGCAGGAGCGCCGGGGCGTGTACAAGGACTTGGAGTACCTGGAAGGCGGCCGCGCGCGGGTTTTGTATCGCCTGCCGCTGGGCGAAATCATGTACGACTTTTTCGATGCCCTCAAGAGCCGAACACGCGGCTACGCGTCGCTGGACTACCAGATGGCGGGCTATCAGCGGTCGGATTTGGTGCGCCTTGACGTGCTGCTGAATGGCGAGACGGTGGATGCGCTGTCCGTGGTGGTGCATCGCGACTTTGCCTATGCGAGGGGCCGGGCGCTGGCGCAGAAGCTCCGCGAAGTGATTCCGCGCCAGATGTTTGAGGTGCCCATCCAGGCCGCCATCGGCGGCCGGGTCATTGCCCGCGAGACTGTGCGGGCCATGCGCAAGGATGTGCTGGCCAAGTGCTACGGCGGCGACATCACGCGCAAGCGCAAGCTGCTGGAAAAGCAGAAGGAGGGCAAGCGCCGCATGAAGACGGTGGGGCTGGTGGAGGTGCCCCAGGAGGCGTTCATGGCCATTCTGAGGCTGGACCCCGAGTGAGCGGCGGCTTTGCCGTCTACGTGCACGTGCCGTTCTGCGTGCGGCGCTGCACGTATTGTGACTTCCCCGTGGTGGTGGGGATGGGCAGCGCCGAGCGGTCCCGCTATCTGGACGCCGTGGCCGCGGAGTGGGCGTCCGAAGCGTTGCCGGCGGGTCCGGTCACCAGCGTGTACTTCGGCGGCGGCACCCCCTCGCTCGCGGACCCACGGGATATTGGCCGCGTGCTGGAGGCCATTGGTGGCCGCGCGCCCATCCAAGCGGGCGCGGAGGTGACGCTGGAAGTCAATCCTGGCACGGTGGCGGCGGGTAGCCTCGCCGACTTCCGGCAGGCAGGCGTCAATCGAATGTCGCTGGGCGTGCAGGCGGCGCAGCCGCACCACCTCCGTCAGCTTCACCGCGAGCACACCGTAGCTGAGGCCCACCTGGCCATCCGCCAGATGAGGCGTGCGGGATTCCACAACGTGTCGGTCGACGCCATTTACGGGCTGCCGGCCCAGACGGTTCGCGAGTGGCGCGACACGCTTGCGTGTCTCACCAGCTGGGAGCCCGAGCACCTGTCGCTGTACGCCCTGCAGGTGGAGGCCGGCACCCCGCTTGCCCGCGCGGTGGGGCGCGGCGATGCGGTGCTGCCTGCGGAGGACATGGCCGGGGACATGGGAGATCTGGCCGACGTGCTGCTGCCGTCCCTGGGCTACCGGCGGTACGAGGTGTCAAACTTTGCCCAGCCGGGGCGGGAGTCTCGGCACAACCAGGCGTACTGGCGCCACCAGCCGTACATCGGCGTGGGGGCCGGGGCCCACAGCTTTTCCGGGCCTGGGCCCGATGGCGCCCGCCGGTGGTGGAACGTGCGGCATGTGCGGGCCTACATGGCGTCCGCGCTGGCAGGGAAAGACCCCACGGCCGGGGAGGAGCACCTCAGCCGCACGCAGCTGGCCGGGGAGTTCCTGTGGCTGGGACTCCGCGAGGCGGCTGGCGTGTCAGAAAGCGCCTTCCGCGAGGTGTACGGCCGCTCCCTGCCGGAGGCCGTTCCCGGAGTGGTGGAGGGCCTCGTGGCGCAGCACCTGCTGTGGCGCACGGGAGGTCGCCTGGGTCTCACGCGCCGCGGCTTCCAGATATCAAATCAGGTGTTTGAGCGGTTCCTGTCGCCAAACCTGGGATAGCGATCCTTGACCGAACCGACACTGAATGACCCCCGGCAACCTGAGCATTTCGCCCCGCAGCTGCGGGCTGAATGGGCCTTCCCGTGCCCTCAGGGGCATCGGACCATGCGCCGAGGGGCACGAAGCCTCATCCAAGACGGGTCCAAGGGCCCCTACGCCCTAGCGCCGCTCGTTGCTACGGTCGAAGCGCGGCACCCTTTAGTCCGGTGCGCGCCAAGGAGGAGTTGCCGATGTCCCAGGCCGCATCCAGATCCATTCAGGCGCTGGTTGCGCGTGACTACGGCCAGCCGCCCACGGTGGAGTGGGTGGAGCTGGAGCCGCCTGGCGCCGGCGAGGTGCGGGTGCGCCTGCAGGCGGCCGGTGTCTGCCACAGCGACTGGCATGCCGTCACCGGGCGCCTGCCGATGCCGATGCCGATGGTGTTGGGGCACGAGGGCAGCGGCGTGGTGGATGCCGTCGGCGCGGGGGTGCGGGGGGTGGCGCCCGGTGACCGCGTCGTGGTCACCTGGGTGCCGTCGTGCGGAGCCTGCTACTGGTGCCTCAACGGCTCCTCGGAGCTGTGCGCGGAGGCCAACCGCGGGGCGGTAGACGGCACCGGGGCTGACGGGCGCACCCCACTGTCATGGCGGGGGGCACCGCTCCACCGGTTCTCCTGGGCCGGCACACTTGCTGCGGAGGCGGTCGTGCCCGAAGCGGCGGTCGTGCGCATTGGCGGGGACTTGCCGTGGCGCGAGGCGGCGCTGCTGGGCTGCGCGGTGCAGACAGGAGTGGGGGCGGCGTTGCGCTCTCCTATTCGGGCTGGCGATACGGTGGCCGTGCTGGGCCTCGGAGGTGTGGGCTTAAACGTGGTCCAAGGAGCTCGCATTGCAGGGGCCGCTCGCATCATCGGGGCAGACCCGGTGGCCTGGAAGGGAGAGTTGGCTCTCCAGATGGGTGCCACCGACCTGGTGGGCTCCGGCCAGGATCCCCTGTCGGCGGTGCTGGACCTAACGGATGGGCGCGGGGTGGACGTCGCGTTCGAGGCGGTGGGCAGTGTGGCGCTGATGGCCGCGGCATTCAACGTGGCCCGCCGCGGCGGCACCGCTGTCATGGTGGGGGTCCCGGATCCCACGGAGGAACTGTCTGTCAACGCTTTTGCCTTTCCGTCGCAGGAGAAAACCCTTACCGGGTCCTGGCTGGGCGGGTCGCACCCCGCCCGTGACATTCCGCGCCTCGAGGCGCTGTGGCGGGCTGGCCTGCTGCAGCTGGCTCCCCTTTTGAGCCACGACTACGCGCTGGCGGATGCCCCGCAGGCGCTTCAGGACCTGCTGGCAGGGCGGGTAGCCCGTGCGGTGGTGACCTTCCCAGACAGGTAGCGGAGGGCAAGCCGAGGCCGAGATCACAAGAGTTCTACGCTTGATTCGCTGGGATGGGAGGAATCTGTGTGCCGGTTTTCCAAGATTCTGCCGCACTTTATAATATCCTCGGAGGGTTTTTTGACACCCGGGTTCGCTTCACGGAGGAAGCGCACCTCATTCACCAAGTTGGTGGGCCCATCCTGTTCGTCTTTGAAGAGCCCGCCGCCCAAATTTGCTGGGTGCCGGTGGAGTCGGGGCGGGAGGCACCGTTTGAGCTGGCGCTGGACGGCCAAGGGCCGTCGCCGCTTCTCACTTTTCGCCAGAGTGGCGATACGGCCCACCGGTTTTGGCACGGGGGTTTGGATCTCCAGCAGGCGCTGGCCCGGCAGCAGGTGCGCGCGCAAGGCCCGCTGTCACGCGCCATGAAGTTGCTGCCGCATCTGGATGCCATCTATCCCTTGTATGCGGATTACCTTCAGGCCGTGGGGCGCGGCGACTTGGTGCTCCCCGCCCACGGAGGTGGCCGGTGATTCCGCAGTGGGTGCCGGACCAGCCCTGGATCAATGGCGGGCGACGGCGCGGCTCCGGGCAGCCACTGGCGCTGACTTCCCCGTCCACCGGCGACTGGCTGGCCACCGTGTCGACCGCCGGGGCGGCGGAGGTGGACGAGGCGGTGGCCGCGGCCCGGACCGCCTTTGAAGACGCGCGGTGGCGGGGCACACCGGTTCTTGAGCGCCAGCGCCGGCTGATGGCCGCGGCCGAGCAGCTCCGGCGGCACGACGCGGAGCTGGCGGCCCTCATGGCGGACGAGATGGGCATGCCCGAAAGTGCGGCGCGGTACATCGAAGTGCCGTATGCCGCAGGGGTGATGGATTATTATGGCGGGCTGGTGCCCAGCATCGGGGGTGAAACCCTGCCCGTCGACATTCCCGGGGTGGAGCCACGCTTCCTGGTGTACGCGGATCCCCGCCCGGTGGCGGTTGCCGCCCTCATTACTCCATGGAACTTCCCACTGCTGCTGCCCGTGTGGAAGGTGGCTGCGGCACTGGCGGCCGGATCCTCGGTGGTGCTGAAGCCCGCTCCGGAGGCGCCCCTGACGGCACTGGCGCTGGCGGTGCTCCTGGAGGAGGCGGGCATCCCGCCCGGCATCGTCAATGTCGTGCCCGGCGGCGACGAGGTGGGGGCCCAGCTGGTGGGCCACCCCGGCATTCGCCACGTGTCGTTCACGGGCTCCACGGCGGCCGGCCGAGCCGTGGCGGCGCAGGCGGGGCAGGGGCTGAAGCGAGTCCAGGTGGAGTTGGGAGGGAAGTCCCCGGCCCTGGTGTTTGACGACGCCGATTTGGACAGCGCGGTCAGCCAGTGCCTCTTTGGCGCGTATTTCAACAGCGGCCAGGTGTGTCAGGCCGCCAGCCGCATCTTGGTGCATGAGCGCTGCTACGAGGAATTTCTCCATCGGTTCACCGCCCGGGCGCAGGCGCTCAGAGTGGGGTCGGCCACCGACCCTGCGGCCGACCTGGGGCCGGTCATCCGCGGGGAGCACTGCGGATTTATCCAGCACCATGTGGATGCGGCCATCGCGGGTGGGGCGCGGTGCCTGCTCGGCGGCCGGGCGCTGCCCGGGCCGGGCTTCTACTACGCGCCCACGGTGCTGGCCGATGTGACCCCAGCCATGTCGCTGTTCCAGGCGGAGCTGTTTGGCCCGGTGGCAGCCGTCACGCCCTTCGCCACCGAGCAAGAGGCGATTGACCTGGCCAACGCGACCGTGTACGGGCTCGCAGCGGCGGTGTTCACGACCAGCCTCACCCGCGCCCTGACGATTGGCCGCCGCCTGCAGGCTGGCACGGTGTGGATCAACACCTCTCAGATGCAGAGCCCGACCGTCCCGGTGGGCGGGATGAAAGCGAGTGGCTGGGGTCGGGAGCTCGGGCGTGCGGGGCTGGAGGAATTTTTGGAAGTGCAAGCAACCTGGGTGGACCTGCATGCAGAGCCCCCCACGTACTTCTAGGCGGCTCGAAAGGTGCACGGGATGAGCGAGAACGCGAGGCCGCTAGATGGGCACCGCGAGATCATGGCGGCGAAGACAGGCAGAGGAGGAGCGCCAGTGAGGCTGAGAGCCCTGCTGCTGGATTTGGACGGCACACTGCTGGACTTGGATGGCGATTGGTTTCTGGAGGAGTACCTGGCCGCGCTCTCGGAGTGGATGGCGCCGGTGGTGGACCCCGGGCGCTTCGCCGAGGCGCTGTGGTCTGCCGCCATCCCCGTCATGGTCGACCGGGCGGGACACCCCGGCCGCAGCAACCGCGATGTGCTGTGGCAAGCGCTCTCGGACACCCTGCAGGTCGATCCCGCCGTGCTTCAGGAGCGGTTCGGGGTGTTTGTGGATGGTGACCTCACCCAGATCGCTCCGGGCGGCGCGGCTCGGGAGGGCGCACACGAACTGGTGGCGGCGGGCCGTGCGGGCGGCTTCAAGCTGGCCGTGGCCACCATGCCCATCTATCCGCGCCGTGTGGTGGATGAGCGGCTCCGGCGGGCAAATTTGCAAGACGTGCCCTGGGATCTGGTGGCCACCGATGCCATGGAGTCCGTGAAGCCACACCCCGCCTACTATCAGGAGCTGGCCGACCGGCTGGGCGTCTCGCCGCCCGAGTGCCTGATGGTGGGGGATGACTACTTTCGCGATATCGCGGCGCGCCGAGTCGGCATGGCCACGGCCTATGTGGGCGCTCCCCAGCCGGGCCTCGATACAGGCCCGGCGGGGACGCTGACTGACTGGGCACACCGCCTGCCGGCGCTGGCGGATGGGACGGACTGGCCTGCGTGATCGCGATGGGCGCCGGCGGACCAGGCCTCAAGGCTTTATCTTCAACGATGCCGCTTTCCTAACACGTTTGCCCGCTGTGCCAAGGAGGTATTACCCGTGAGATTTGGATTCGACTGCCAAGAGACGCCGTCGGCGTGGATGGAGGGGATGACGGCGGGCCTGACCCAGGTGCTGGTGCGGCACGGGCACACGCCCGCGCCAGCCCCTACGGGCGCGGATGTTGTGTTTCACGCGCTGGATCCGGTGCGCCCGCGGCCCTTTCGGCGTCAATCCCAGGCCACATTTGTGGTGGGACTGGTTGAAGGGCCCCCGATCCCGCCCGCCGACAGCTTAAAGGCCCTCTATCCGGTCCTGATTCGCTCCATCTCCAATCTCTTGATGTACGGGGCCCCCGGCCACCTCTTGATGGTGACGCCCGAGCTCGGGCACTACACCGTCCGGGCGGCCAGTTCGGACGAGGACTGGTTTGAAGAAGTGTATCGGCGCGTGGCGCCGCTGGCGGAGTCTCATCTGGTGATTGACAACGTGTTTGACCAAGACTTGGAGGAGGCGCTGGCACCCGGCACCCGGGCCACTCGGGAGATGCGGGAGGCTGCCCGCGTGCTGGACCGCTGGAATCTCTTTCCCACCCCATTTCCCATGTCGGAATTTCTGCCCCCCGAAGACCTGCGCCACATGCGGCATCTGTTTGGCATTGGCGGGCTGTCATACGGCAATTTGAGTGCCCGCCTCGATGAGGAGCGCTTCTGGATGTCGGCCAGCGGGGTGGACAAGGGCAAAATCGGCACGGTCAACCGCGACGTGCTGCTAGTCAAAACCTACGATCCCGCGGCCCGGGCGATGCGCATCTCGGTGCGGCCGGACTCGGACCCACTCCGGGTGTCCGTGGACGCCGTGGAGCATTGGGGCATCTACCAGCGCCACCCCTCGATTGGGGCCATCATCCACATTCACGCGTGGGTCGAGGGCGTGGCCAGCACGTCCATCAATTATCCCTGCGGGACCGTCGAGATGGGGCAGGCCATGTCGGACCTCCTGGATAGCGATCCCAACCCGGGGCGGACTATTATAGGGCTGAAGAATCACGGGATCACGGCCACCGGCCCGGACTTTCCCGACATCCTGAACCGGCTGGAGGGGCGTGTGCTGCCAACCGTGCCGATGCAGTAGCGAGGCGAAAGGAGTGCGCATGATCCCAAGTGTGGATCCGCCGCGCGTCGTCGTGTGGCAGCTGACTCCCCCCCGCGCCCCCGGGGGGAGTCTCCGGCCTGCTGCGCGCGATCCGCTGGAGCTGACAGCCCGGGAGCGGAGGCAGGTGGTGAGGGCCCTGGCGCGCTCCCGCGCCCGCCCTCCGGTCGTCCTCGCGGTGGGAGATCCGGCGGAGCGCCCCGACTTCGATGCCATTGTGGAGCAGCTTGTCGACCGCGGCTTTCCCACCGTGATTGCGCCGGGGGCCTCCGTCTACTTGTCGAGCCGCGCCATCCGCCACTGGGCGGACATGGGGGTGGCTGGCGTGGCCCTGAAGCTTGACGGGGCTACCGCCAGCGCTCACGACCGCTTTGCCGGCGCCCCAGGCACCTATGCGGCGACCCTGGTGCTGGCCCGGGCCACCGTGGCACGGGGGATGCGGCTCACCGTTCGATCGATGGCCACCCGCTTCAGCGCCCCCGAGCTGCCTGGCCTCTCTGTCATGGTGGCCAAGCTGTCGGCGACCACGTGGGTGGTGCAATTCCCCATTCCACGGGGCCGCCTCGCGCGGTCGCTGCCTATGGGTGCGCCGCGGCAGGCGCGGGTGGTGGCCTGGCTGGCAGCGTGTGCCGCGCAGGCGCCGTTTGAGATCATGGCCCTCGGCGCCCCTCACCTGATTCGGCTCACGCATCCAAAGCCCGACGGCCAGACCGTGCCGGCGATCCGGGACGGCCAGGGATTGGTGTACATCGACCACCGCGGCCAGGTGTGCCCGAGTGCCGACCTGCCGCTGTCGGCGGGCAGTGCGGTCCAGCGGTCCGCCCTGTCGCTCTATCGGGACGCCCCGCTGTTTCGCAGTCTCCGGGATCCAGCGCGGCTGGGCGGACGCTGCGGCACCTGCGTGTGGCACGCGGTGTGCGGCGGATCGCGGGCACGCGCCTACGCCGCCACCGGCAGTGCATGGGCCGAGGACCCTCACTGCCTAGCGCAGTGGCCCTCCTGATCGAAGGAGGGCTCGCGCCTCCGGGGCAATCGCAAACACCGACTTGATGGCGCCGGCGCGGTGGAGGGCGGGGGTGGGCAGAGCCTCGCGGTACTGCTCCAGGGGATGCGCGTGGGTGATCAGGGCGTCCAGCACCGGCGCGGCCGCCAAGCCCCGGATGGCCGCCGGCAGGTGGTTCTGTCCCGCAGCATGGTATCCGTACGTGCCCAGCACCCGAAGGCTCCGCGTCCACACAGGGGCCAGGTCGGCCGGCGGTCGGCTCGCGGCCCCCAGCACCAGCACCGAGCCGCCCGGACGTGTGATCGCCAGGGCTTCGGCCAGGGTGTGGCGACTGCCGACGGTGTCAACCACCGCGTCAACGCCCCAGGGGTGGAGAGGTGGGGCCCCCAGGAGGGGCCGCCCCAAGGGAGCGCCCGCCATGGCCGCACGCTCCTCGTGCGATCCGTGCACGACGCGGTGCGCGCCCACCAAAAGCGCCAGATCGCCTTGATGGGGGTGGCGCGCCTGCACGATCACCTCACGAGCGCCGCCGGACGCAAGCGCCCATGTGGCGAGGAGGCCCAGGGTCCCTGCGCCCAGCACCAGCACCGTGCCCCCGAGCGATGCTTCTGCGCGGGCCAGCCCTGCCAGCACGATCGCCAGCGGCTCGGCCAGCACCGCCCGGCGCAGGGGCAAGGCCGCTGGGATGGAGTGGAGCTGCGCAGCGGGGGCCCACATCCGGGTGGCCCAGCCCCCGGGCAGCCGACCGTGGTAGCCCAGCAGCAGGCCGCGGCCCAGGGCGGCGTCGGCGTGGCGCTCACACCCGTCGAACACGCCGGCCTCGCAGGCGCGGCAGGGTGGGAGGCCACGGGCGTGGCAGCCCAGCGAGGGGTCCACTACCACCGCCTCCTGGGTATCTGCACGGCGGGCCGCGATCTCGTGGCCCAGCACGGCGGGAAAGGCTGTCACCGGAGCCAGGTAGGCCGACGCGGTCCCGGTGATGATCCCGACGTCCGAGCCACAGATGCCGCTCCACACGGGCAGCAACTCCACCCAGTTTCCGCCCGCCGGCAGGAGGGGCGGCGCCAGCGACTCCAATTTCAGCGCCCCCAGCCCGAGCGCCTGGGCGCGCGCGGGCCACAGACGCTGGGCCGCGACCCGGGCCGGCTGCAGGTGGTAGCGGACGCCTTGGTACGGCTGGGGCGAAGAGGCTGTGACCATCACGAGCGCACCTGCGCGCACACGGGTCCGGGCGCCCACCGCCTGACCCATGCCAGCATCTCGGTTGCCACGGCTTCCGGCAGGTCGGCTACCAGGCTGTGCTGCGGGCCGGACAGCACCTTTACGATGGCTGCCGGGTGCCTCCGGAGCAGGCGCTCGGCGGCAGCGTTGTCACACACGGGGTCGCCCGCGCTCAACAGCGCCAGAATGGGAGGCGCAGCGCGAGGCGGTGCCGTGTGCGCCGCCTCAACGGCCTCCAGCAGGGCGGCGAGAAACCCGAGGGTGTAGTGCCTCGACGTCTGGCGGTCGGCGTCAATGAGGCGGCCGATGTAGGGATCGGCGGCAATCCCGGCATGGCCCAGGGGGCGCACTGGCCGCATCCGGGACAGAAGCGGGCGCCCCACGTGCCGGAGCCACCAGCGCTGGCGGGCGCTGACCTGAAGGGTCAGCCCCAGCGCTGGCGACAGCAAGAGCGTGGCGGCCGGGTCGACCAACCGACTCTGGCACGCCAGATACACCATCAGGCCGCCGTAGCTTTCGCCTGCCAGCAGCAGCGGGGCGCCGACGGTGCTCCCGCGGCACATCGCCGCAAAGGCGTCGGCCACATCTGCCACGTGCTGGCGCCAGTGACCCAAATGGCCGGGAATCCCCCCCGACCGGCCGTGGCCGCGCAGATCCGGGATCCATACGTCAATGTCCGCGGAGGCTAGCTCGCTGGCCAGCGGCAGATAATACTCGGAGTGGACCATCGAAGCGTGCACCAGCAGAAGGTGCGCGCGCGGAGGATGCCCCGCGGCCGGCCCCACCCGGCGCACAAACAGCGGGGGGGCCCCGGGGCGGTCCAGAAACATGCCACCCACGGCCATCAGCGCTCACTCCTCATGCAAAATTCCAGTGCCGGCCCTGCCGCACCAATTTGCATCATACGCCACCGGGGCATCCGCCGCCTTTCGCCTCACGCTGGCAGAGCCTGTGCCGAGGGATAACCGCTGTCCGGTCCGGCAATCCCGGGCCGTTGGCACCGGGCCAGCAGGGTCAATAGGCCCGGTGGCGCCCCGCCGCAGCGCACGGGGTGGGCTGCGAATGCGACACACCCCTGCATGAACGCGTTTTCGGTCCACAAGGGCCCTGATGTCTGATGAGCGCCGGCGCGGCGAGTCGCGCTGTGAATCGAGGGGGACGCGAGTCGAGGAGGACGAGTCGAAACTGTACTTCCGGCCGATGGATTGCCGCCTGCGCCGGCGGGAGCATGGGCCATGACGGAGGTGTGCGGTGAATCTGGGTGTGTTTGGCTCGCTGCTGAGGTCAAATCACGGCGTCCGACGGATGTGGCTGGCGGAGACGCTTGCCGCCTTCGGAACATATTTCTTTGACGTCGCGGTGATGTGGTATGTGTTTGCCGAAAGCGGATCCGGCCTCGATACGGGCCTCGTCGCGGCAGCGGCCTTTGTGCCGATGGTGGTATTGGGTCCCTGGTTCGGGGCGCTGGCCGACCGGCGGCACCGCCGGCAGCTGATGGTGCTCGCCAACGTGGCAGCGGCCGCTCTGGCAGGCGGGCTCGCCGCTACGGTGTGGCGCGGCGGGCGCGCCCTGTGGCCGGTGTACGCCATCACGGCGGTGATGGGCGCCGCCGGCGCCCTCTACAATCCCGCGCGCGCCGGCATCTTCCCGGAGATTGTCCGCCGGGAGGACCTGATGGCGGCCAACGCGCTGTTCCACACCTCTCGGCAGGCGGCTCGAGTGGCAGGGTCCGCCCTGGGCGGGATTGTCATGGTGGCAGCCGGCGCGGCCGCCGCCATGAGCGCTGATGTGCTGGCCTTGAGCTTAGCGGCCGCTCTGGTCGCGGGGGTTCACTATGTGCACACGCCGCCGCCCGCAGCGGGATTGGCGGTCGGGGCGCGGCGCTCGAGTGCGAAGCAGGAACTGGGTGAGGCCTGGCGGTGGATGCGCCAGCGCCCGGTGCTGCTGGCGATCAGTGGCATTGGGATGGTCAGCAACGTAGCCCTGGGCCCCACCAATGTGTTGGCCCCGATGCTCATCCGCCAAGACTTCCACGCGCCGGCCAGTGCGCTCGGGCTGTTCGATGCGGCGATTGGGGCCGGGATCATCGCGGGCGGCCTTCTCATTGGCATGCTGGCGCTGGACCGCGTGGGCTGGTCATTTGCGCTGGCGCTGGCGCTGGAGGGGCTGGGACTCACGCTGGTGGCCGTCTCGGCTGCGCTAGGGGCCGCGGATCTCGGCAACGTGCTGTTGGGCATCGGCCTGGTGTCGGCTAACGCCCCGGGCGCCACCATGATTCAAACCATCGTCCCCAGTCCCCTCCGCGGGCGCGTCAGCTCACTCAGCACCATGATGAGCGGATTTGCCATTCCCATCACCTACGGGGGGGTGGGGCTCGTGGGCGATGCCATTGGGGCCCATGGCAGCTACGGGCTGGCCGCACTGCTGATGGCCGGGTGCGTGGTGGCGGCGCTGGCCGTGCGGGGCATTCGCAACTTTCGGCTGAGCGACTCGCGGCCGCCCGCCGCTGCGGGCGGGTAATGCCTGGCTTTGCCCGAGCCCCGCACAGGGGCGGGCGCCGCACGCTCGCCCCTGTGCGGGCTCGAGAGCGGCCACCGGGCTGCACTTATGCCAAAATCGGCCATAGCGTGAAGGCAGTGGCTCAGCGATGCTGTCCGAGCGCGTCCGAGGACACGCACGGCCGAGCGCGTCCGGCTTGACAGGCGGGCAGGGGTGCTATACGTCTGGCGGGCGCGCTTTTGTGGGCGGCCCATGGGAGCCAAGCCAAGCCGGCTGTCCGGCAGAGAGAAGGTGGCGCACTGGGATCGGATCGGTTGGCCGGGGAGCCCGGCGCAGACGCGGCGGCGGTCGTGCAGGGGGAACAGTGGCGGTTCACCGTGCTTGCCGAGGGCCTCATACGGATCGAGTGGTCGGGGGATGGAGGGTTCGAAGATCGGGCGTCGTCGTTCGCCGTGAACCGCCGGCTGCCTGTGCCCGCGTTCGAGGTGCGGCGGTCAACGCGTGGCCTGTCGCTGGCCACAGCGCGCGTTCGCCTGGACTATGACGGGGGGCCGTTTACCCCGCATGGCCTCACGGCGAGCCTCCGGCACGGGCCCGAAAGCTCCCATGCCGTGTGGCGCTTTGGCGTTCCCGTGCCGAATCTGGGCGGGACGCTCCGGACCCTGGACGAAGTGGACGGCCGAGCCGCACTGGGGCCAGGTGTCGTGTCGCGCCGCGGCCTTGCCGTTCTGGACGACTCGGCGTCGCTGCTGTTTGATGGGGGCGGGCACCCCGCCACGCGGCGGCCGGGCGGGCAGGATCTCTATCTGTTCGCGTACGGGCGCGACTATGCCGAGGCCGTGCGAGCATTGTACCAAGTGTCCGGCCCGCCCCCGGTGCTGCCGCGGTGGGCGCTGGGCAACTGGTGGAGCCGGTACCACCCCTACAGTGCCCGAGAGTACCTGGAGCTGGTCACCCGCTTCCAGGCCGAGGGCATTCCCCTATCCATCGCGGTGCTGGACATGGACTGGCACTTGGTGCACGCGGTGGACCCGGCCCACGGCAGCGGCTGGACCGGCTATACCTGGGACTCCGAGCTGTTTTCGGATCCGGCAGCGTTTCTGGAGGACCTGCACGGGAAGGGGCTCCGCGCCACACTCAACCTCCACCCGGCGGATGGCGTGCGGTCGTTCGAGGAGCGCTACCCCGAGATGGCGCAGGCGCTGGGCCGCCCCGGCACGGGAGAGCCGATCGAGTTTGACCTGACGGACCCTGCGTTCCGGGAGGCGTACTTTGAGGTGCTGCTGCGGCCGCTTGAGCAGCAGGGCGTGGACTTTTGGTGGATCGACTGGCAGCAGGGGCACTACTCCCGGCTGGCCGGTGTGGACCCCTTGTGGCTCCTGAACCACTACCACTTTCTCGACGCGGGGAAAGGCGGCCGGCGCCCCTTGATTCTGTCCCGCTACGCGGGGTCCGGCAGCCATCGCTACCCGGTGGGCTTCTCCGGAGACACCGTCATATCGTGGGCATCGCTGGACTTCCAGCCGGAAGTGACGGCGACTGCGGCCAACGTTGGCTACGGGTGGTGGAGCCACGATGTCGGCGGCCACTTTGGCGGCGCCCGCGACGATGAGCTCACGCTGCGCTGGGTCCAGCTGGGGGTGTTTTCCCCGATCCTGCGCCTCCACTCCTCGGAGAACCCGTTTTTGGCCAAAGAGCCGTGGGTGTTTGGGCCGGACGTGCGGGCGGCCCTGCAGGACGCGCTGAGGCTGCGGCACCGGCTGGTGCCCTATCTGCACACCATGAACCACCGGGCGTCCGCCGAAGGACTGCCGCTGGTGCGGCCCATGCATCATCTCTATCCGAACGACGACCGCGCTTACGCGGTTCCCAACCAATTCGCCTTTGGCACCGCGATGATCGTGGCACCCATCACGGCGCCGCATGATGCGGTGACCCTCATGGGCGCGGTGCGCGCCTGGCTGCCGGCGGGCACGTGGACCGACTTTTTTACCGGCGTGAGCTATGATGGCGGCGGCGAGATGACCCTGCACCGCGGCCGCGGCTCGATTCCGGTGCTGCTGGCGGCGGGAGCGATAGTGCCCCTGGCCGGGGCGGCCGATCTCGAGGCCGACAAGAACCCCGCCCACCTGGAACTGATCGTCGCGCCAGGGGCCGATGGGTCGTTCGTGCTGGTGGAGGATAACGGCACCGGCGGCGGCCTCGCGCCGGTGCCGGCCGCCGCCACCCCGATCACGTGGGACCAAGCCAGTGGCACCCTCACCATTGGGCCGCCCACGGGCAGAGGGGATGTCGTTCCCCGAACCCGCACCTGGACGATCACCCTGCTGGCGGCCGCCGGCGAGGTGTGGGTGGACGGCCAGCGCCGCCCGGTGTCGGCGGCCTCCGGGCGGGTCAGCGTCACGGCGGCGGCCGTGCCGACGGACCGCGCGTTGGGCGTGGCATTTGGCCCTGGGCTGACACCCAGGACGGCCGACGTCCGCGAGCGCCTCTACCAGGTCCTGAGCCAGGCCCACTGCGGGCATGAGGCGAAAAGGGCGGCGTGGGACACCTTGCGCGATGGCGCCGATGGGGTGGTGACCTTAGCCCGACTGCAGTCCGGGCCTGCCCCCCGCCCTCCTCAGTGCCATCACCGAGCTGCTGGCGGCGCGGACCTGATGCCGGTCGAGGCACTATGCCGCTGGAGCGCCGGGCTCCCGCGGGGGGCGGGAAGCGGCCGCCCGCCAGAGGGTCTCGAGGGCGTTGGGAGACCGCTCGGGCACCCATCGGGGCAAGGCAGCCGTTCTGGAACACAGTGCCGGCTTAGAGAACGGTGGGCAGGGTGTTGAGAGAAGGGGGGGCGCCCCGCGCCAGTGCGGCCGATATGGGCACGGGCGCCTGCCAGGAACTCTTGACAGCCGCGCCCTGCCCAGGTACCTTCTAACCGACTTAGCACTCTCGTATGGAGAGTGCTAACGGGCATATCCCATGGCGGGGGTGGCGTGGTGGACGACAGAAAGTCCCGCGTGCTGGCCGCGGTCATCAACCAGTACTTGGAGTCGGCGGAGCCAGTGGGCTCGCGCACCTTGGCGCGGCGCAATGGCTTTGGGCTGTCAGCCGCCACGCTGCGCAACGAGCTGGCGGACCTGGAAGAGTGGGGATACCTGGACAAGCCGCACACGTCGGCGGGGCGCGTGCCGTCGGACAAAGGCTATCGCTATTATGTCGACCGCCTGCTGGTGCGGCGCACACTGCCCGCGCAGGAAGGCGTCCGCATTCGGGCCGCCTATCGGGCGCAGGTGCGGGAAGCCACGTGGTTTCTGCAGCAGACGGCGCGGCTGCTGTCCAGCCTCACGGGATATCCTGCCGTGGTCGTGATGCCCGCGCCGCGCATGCCTAGGCTTCTGAGCCTGCAGCTGCTGCCGCTGGGCGAAGGCGGAGCGGCCCTCCTGGCCGAAACCGACACGGGTTTAGTGGCGCACCGCATTTTGTCCATTCCGGCCGACTTGGCGCCGGCGGATTTGGCGCATATGACGAGTGTGCTGTCGCGGGAGCTGGCGGGCCGGCCCCTGGCCGAGGTGGCCGACGTGCACTTGGCGTATCTGGAGCGCGCGCTGGGGCGACATGCCGCCTTGGTAGAGGAGCTGCTGTCCCTGCTGCCGGGAGGAGATACTGACCGAGAGCCGCTGGCGACCGTCGAGGGATTTGACACGCTGTTTGGTTTGCCGGAGTTTCATGAGGTGGCGCGCATCCGCGCGGTGTGGGAGCTGTTGACGCGCGACACCTTCGTGGGGCGCCTCCTGGCCGGTCTCGGCGATGAGCCGATGGCGGTGCGCATCGGCCGGGAGCTTGCCGACATGGCGGACCATGACCTGTCGCTGGTCAGTGCCACCCTCCGCTCGGGCGGCCAGGTGCTGGGCCACGTGGCGGTCGTGGGCCCACGACGCATGGACTACGGCCATGTGCTGGCGGCGGTGGAGCAGGTGGCGACGGAATGGAATCGGGCCCTGGGGTGAGACCGGACTCATGAGGAGTGATCGGACGGATGGCAAGAGATACGCATCACGACGCTGAAGCCCCCGAGGAGTCTGGGGAATCCAGCGCC
Source organism: Bacillota bacterium (assembly GCA_021846505.1). GTDB lineage: Bacteria > Bacillota > Sulfobacillia > Sulfobacillales > JAIMBI01 > JAJZWV01. The sequence goes on along the minus strand of JAJZWV010000006.1, from coordinate 70,880 downwards.
ACGGCCCCCGAAGAGGCCCAGCGCGGCGGCGAGGCGACGGTGGCCGAGGAAGACGTCACCGAGAGCGAGGAGTCAGAGGAGCCTGGCCTCCGGCTCCAGCGGGCGGAAGCTCTAGCGGAGGAGCGGCACCAGCAGTTCTTGCGGCTGTCGGCGGACTTTGACAATTTTCGGCGGCGCGCGGACCGCGAGCGGGACGAGCAGCGCGCGGCGGTGGCGCGCGCGCTGCTGGCGGCCCTCCTGCCCGCGTACGACAATCTGGAGCGGGCCCTCGCCGCCATGCCGGGCGATTTGGAATCCGGGCTCAAAAGGGGCCTGGAAATGACGCGGCAAAGTTTTTTGGACGGCTTGGCCTCGCAGGGCGTGGAGCGCGTGGCCACGACTGGGCACCCGTTTGACCCCGCGATTCACGAGGCGGTTCAGAGCGTCCCCGACCGGGAGCCCGAGGGCACGGTGCTGGAAGAATTTCAGGCGGGCTTTCGGTGGCGGGACCGGGTGCTGCGAGCCGCCTTGGTCAAAGTGTCGGCGGGCGGGGGCGAGGAGCCGAGCGGCGATGTTGGATCGCCGGCAGGCGAGTAGGCGCGCACGCTAAAGCTTGGCGGTGAGCGGAGCGGCCGGGCTTTTGCAGATTCATGTGGAGGAGGGGAAGCGATGGCGGCCCGCGATCCGTATCAAGTGCTGGGGGTGCCCCGCGATGCGTCGCCGGATGCCATCAAGCAGGCGTACCGGCGGCTGGCGCGCCAGCACCACCCGGACGCCAACCGCGGCAAGCCCGAGGCAGAGGAAAAGTTCAAGGAAATCAATGCGGCGTACGAGGTGCTGAGCGATCCGGAAAAGCGGGCCCGCTTCGATCGCTTTGGCCAAGCCGAGCCGAGTCCCGGCGGGTTTGGCGGATTCAATTTCGGCAACATGGGCGGCGCTGGGCCGGGTGGCGCTGGCGGCGTGGGGGGCATCGAAGACCTTTTCGAGATGTTTGGCTTCGGAGGCGCGGGCCAGGCGCGCCAGGGCCCACAGCGCGGCGACGACTTGCGCGCCGACGTGGTGCTGGACTTGGACGACGTCATGAGCGGCACGACGCGCACGCTGAAGGTGGAGCGCACGGAGGTGTGCGCCAGCTGCCAAGGTGAGGGCGGCGAAGGCAAGGGCTCCACCGAAACGTGTCGGCAGTGCCGCGGCACCGGGCAGGTGCGCCAGGTGCGCGACAGCTTTCTCGGCCAGGTGGTGCGCACGGGGCCCTGCCCCCAGTGCCATGGGAGGGGGCGCGTGATTTTGCGGCCCTGCCACACCTGCCATGGGCGGGGAATGGTGCGGGCGGTGCGCGACGTGCCTGTGCGCATCCCTCCGGGCGTAGAGCAAGGCACGCGGATCCGGGTGCAGCGGGAAGGGGCCGCTGGCGCGATGGGGGGGCCGGCGGGGGATTTGTTCGTGTTTATCCACGTCAAAGAGCACCCGCGCTTCGGCCGCGATCATGCGGACTTGCTGGGCACGCTCAAGCTGGGCTTTGCCCAGGCCAGCCTCGGCGCAGAAGTGGAGTTTCAGGGGCTGGACGGCCCCATCACCGTCAAAGTGCCGGCCGGCACGCAGCCAGGAGACGTGCTGACGCTGCTCGAGCGCGGCTTGCCGCGCCTGGGCCGCCAGGGGCGCGGGGCTTTGAAGGTGCAGGTGGCGCTGGATGTGCCGAAAAAGCTGTCGCACGAAGAGCAGGAGCTTCTCCGGCGGTGGGCGGAGCTGAGGGGCGAGTCAGTGGCATCAGGCGGCCGCGGCTTGTTCCACCGCGTGCGGGATGCCCTTGGGTCCTAAGGGGGTCGGCCCGGCCCCCGCCATTTGGTGGGCGGTGACCGTCCGCTGGCCCGAGGCGCCGGGGCCGGCGGACCTGAGCGAGGCCATGGAGCGCGTGAGCGGCATTCTTTATGCCGAAGGCGCGCCCGGCGTTCAGTACGAGGACGGGGCGCCCACCGAGGCCGAATGGGCGGACGACATGCCGCAGCCGGCACTGCCGTTCGTGTCCGCCTACTTTCGCGACGGAGCCGACTGGCCCGTGCGCCGGCGGCGCCTGGAGGAGGCGCTGGCCGGCGCGGGCGTGCTCCAGGTGGCGGCTGTGCAGGAGGCGGACTGGGCCCATGCCTGGAAAAAATTTTTTCACGCGGTGCGGCCGGGCGAGCGCATATGGGTGGTGCCGGCGTGGGAAGATCCGCCGGAGCCTGGCGGGCTCATTGTCCGGATTGACCCCGGCATGGCGTTCGGCACGGGCACACACCCCACGACCGGGCTGATGATTCGACTGCTGGAGCACCATGTGCGCCCAGGGCGCCGGTGGCTCGATGTTGGGACGGGATCGGGCATTTTGGCGCTGGCCGCCTGGCGGCTGGGCGCGCAGGTGGGTGCCGTGGACGTGGATCCGGTGGCGGTGGACGCAGCCCGCCAGAATATCGCGGCCCACGGTGCCGACATCCCGGTGTGGCTGGGCACGGTGGCCGATGTGCCGGCCTCCCGGCCCCTCTGGGACGGCCTCGCGGCGAATCTCACGGCGGACATCATTCGGGCAGAGCTGCCAGTGCTGCGGGCGCGGCTGGCTCCCGGTGGCACCCTGCTCCTGTCCGGCATCATTGAGGAGCGCTGGGGAGAGCTGGAGGCTGTGCTGGCGACGCAGAGGCTTTCCGCCGCGGGCCGGCTGTGTGATAGCGGGTGGGTGGCCGCGTCGCTGTCGGTGCCATGATTCGGCTGGTGGTGGAGCCACGCCAATGCGCGGGCGAGCTGGTGCACCTGACCGTGGCGCAGGCGCGCTACTTGACCCAAGTTATGCGCCGGCGTCCGGGTGACGGCGTCGTGGCTCTCGTGTCCGGGCAGGCCCGGTGCGCGGTGGTGGTAGATCGCAACACGCTGGAGCTGGCGGGGGCGGTGGCCCTGGCTCCGGCGCCGCTGGTTGCCATCTCGCTCGTGCAGGCGCTGCTGAAGGGCGACCAGATGGCGGGCGTGGTGGAGCGGGCCACCGAAGCTGGCGCGGACGCGGTGTTGCCGGTCGTGGCGGCGCGCAGCATTGCGCGCTCGGCCAGCGCTGACCGGGTCAGCCGATGGCGCAAGGTGGCGCAGAAAGCGACCGAGCAGTCGGGGCGCGCCCACGTGCCAACCATCGGGGAGCCCACCGCGCTCGCCGCCTGGGTGCCCAGCGCCCCGGCGATTGCGCTGGTGCCCGAACAGGAGCCGCTGCCCGCGGTGTGGCGGCGGCTGGGGCACCCCGCCCGCGTGCACTTGGTGGTGGGGCCCGAAGGCGGCCTCACGGCATCAGAAATTGAGCGCTGCGACGCGGCCGCCGGCCTGGGGCCCCGCGTGCTGCGCGCCGAAAATGCCGGGGCGTTTGCGGTGTTTTGGCTGCTCGCGGACGCTTGGCAAGCCAATCCTGGCGGCGTGAAATCCTGCTAGGATAGGGCGCCAAGCACGCAGTCATGCTAATCCCCATGAGGGGGTTGGCCGTGGGCAAGCTGATCGAGCTGAAGTTTTGCGACATCTGCCGCAAGCCCGTGGTAAAGCGGGAGCTGGCGCAAGCGGCCGGCGGCTTCTTGGAAAGCACCCTATGCAAAGAATGCCTCACTAAATATGGCCACCTGTACCGCCCGTGGTAGCCGCCGGGCCAGCAGGATTTGCTCCGGCGATGGCGAACCACCGCCCGAGGAGCGTGACAGGTGGACTGCATCTTTTGCCAAATTGCTGCTGGGGAGCTGCCGGCCGAGCGCGTCTATGAGGACGAGGACACCTTGGCGTTTCCCGACCTCCGTCCGCGGGCACCCCATCACCTGCTGGTGATTCCCAAGCGCCATCTCGACAGCTTGGCGGGCGCGCGCGACGAGGACTGGCCCGCCGTTGCGGCGTGCCTGCGAACCGTCGCCCATGTCGCCCGCACCCGTGGCATGGACCAAGCCGGCTACCGCGTCGTGGCCAACGTGGGGGTCGACGGCGGCCAGACGGTCAACCACTTGCACTGGCATGTGCTGGGCGGCCGCTTGATGACGTGGCCGCCTGGCTAGCGGCTCACGGCGAGGCGCCGCACCTTTGGAAGACCTCTTCTTCCTCGTCTGCCTCTCGTCCCTCTTCGTCAGTGGGGAGGGCCGCCGTGCGTTGCGCAGCGATGAGCCGTGGCGCTCGACCGCTGGTGACGGGCCGCGCAGACCTGCGGCCGTTTGACGCCCCATCCTGCCCTTTCGTATAATCGAGCGAGCACATTCTTTGATCCCGACCCTGTTCGGGTGGAGGGGAGGGAGCGATTTTGTCCGAGATTAAGGTTGGCAAGAACGAGTCCTTGGAAGCCGCCCTCCGCCGCTTCAAGCGTCAAATTCAAAAGGCCGGGGTGCTGGCAGAGGCGCGGCGCCACGAGCGGTATGAGAAACCCAGCGTGCGCAAGAAGAAGAAGGCGGAAGCGGCCCGCAAGAAGAAGCGCTAGCCGAGAGGACGCGCAGGCGAAGGGGGAGGCGCGGCATGCTGCGAGAACAACTGGATGCAGACTTGAAGCTGGCTCTGCGCGAGCGGCATGCGGTGCGCCTCTCAGTCATTCGCCAGGTGAAGGCGGCGGTGCTGGCGCAGGAGACGCGCCATGCCCGCATGACCTTGGACGATCAGGCCATTCAAGCGGTGATTGTGAAGGAAATTAAGGAGCGCCGGGACTCCCTGGCGGAGTTCGAGCGGGTCCGCCGCGAGGACCTGGCGGCCAAAGCCCGCGAGGAAATCGAAGAGCTGTCGCATTACCTCCCAGAGGCGCTGTCCCCGGCGGCGCTGGCGGCGCTGGTGGAGCGCGCCATTCAAGACACGGGCGCGGCGAGTGTTCGAGACTTGGGCGCCGTGATGGCAAAGGTGCTGCCGGAAACCCGGGGGCGTGCCGACGGCCGGACGGTGTCCGAGCTAGTGCGCGAGCGGCTGGCCCAATTGAGCCAGTAGCGTTCCGCGGCGAGCACCGGGCGGCTAGAGAAACTCCCGCGGATCGATTTCCGTCGCATCGGTCTCACAAAACACTTTCGTGAGCCCCCCCTCAAACAGGCGCGTTGCAGCCCAGGCCACTCGCGGCCGTGGTCCCACCACCATAGCCTGCTGGGCAAGTCGAGCCGCCTCGGGCACCCCCGCCCAAGCAGACAGCGGAGCCGCCAGTCCCTCTGGCCAATCGCCGTGAGCCTCCCAGGGCTCGCGCACATCCAGCACGGGGGGCCGGGGATTCAAAAGCTCCCAATCCGTGCGCAGGAGGCGGCGCCAGCTGCGCACCGGGAGGCCGCGCGCCTTCCAGGCGGCCGGGGTGCCGGTCAGCATGCCGCTGACGTCCATGCCTTGCTTCTCCAACTCGTCGGCAATATCGCCCACATCCACCGGCCCGCGGCCAATCAGGACGGCAGGGCGGCCCTGCAGGAGCGGAGCCAGGCGCGGGCGCCACAGGTAGCGACCACCCGGGCACGACAGCGCGCCATCCAGGTGGCCGTCCAGATAGTCGATGGGCCACCGCAGATCCATGACCACGCCGCCGTCGGCCACCAAGCGCCGGTAGTCTTCCGCCGTCACAATCCGCACGGCTCCAATGAACATGGAAGTCCCCCCACAGTTTGGCTACCGGGAAGTTCGCGCTGCGGCGCGGGATTCCTGCTCACGCAAGCCTCGACTCGGCAAGGATCCTGCGGCCCGCGCATAGCTTGACCCAACGAGCCGCTGGGAGGCGATGGCGATGGAGCGGGGAACCGGGATGCGCCAGCGCGCTGCGGAGTGGCTTGACCTGCCGCCCGACGTGCTGATGAATGTGCCGCGCGTGGAAGTGGTGGGGCATCTGCAGGTGCGCATCACCAATCACCGAGGGATTAGCCGGTTCGGCCCTCACCTAGTGGTGGTGCGCCTGCCGGCGCCCGGGGCGGCGGTGGCGGTGGAAGGCGCCAACCTCGTGATCGGGTGGATCAGTCGGGAAGAGCTTTTGGTGACCGGCGTGATTCGCCATCTCCGGTTCGAGGAGGGGAGCCGGTGATTCGCGGCCTGCTCGCTTTTCTGCGGGGGTGGGTGCTGGTGGAAGTTCGCTCCGCCGATGTGCCGCAGCTGCTGTCCCGCCTGGCCGCCGCCGGGCTGAGCGCCGCCGGCGTGCGCTGGCGCCCCGAGGGGGCGGAGTGGCGCATGACCGTGCCGGCCGCCCGCCAGCTGCACTCCGTTGCGCGGGGACTTCGGGTGCGCGTGCACTTTGGGCGCCGGGGCGGCTGGCCGGCCGTATGGCACCGCATGCGCACCCGGCCGGGGCTCTGGCTGGGCGTGGCTATGGCCTTAAGCCTCGTGGGGTATGCGGCCCCGCGCGTGTGGGTGGTGGCGGTGGTGGGCACCACGCCGGTGATGGCGGCCCGCGTGCTGTCGGCCGCCGATGCCGCAGGCCTGTCGGCGGGAGTCCCTCGAGACACCCTTCCGCTGGCTCGCCTGGAGTCGCGCATCGCCCAGCACGTGCCGGGGGTAGCCTGGGTGGGCATCCGCGTGGAGGGCGCGCTGGCGGTCGTCTCGCTGCATCGCTTTTACGGACGCGCCCCGCACGCAGGGCCGGTTCGGCTGCTGGTGGCCGCCCGCGCGGCCCGCATTGTCCGCATTCATGCCTACCTGGGGGAAGTGCTGGTGGCCGATGGGGAAGCTGTGGGGCGGGGGGCGCCCCTCATCCGCAGCTGGACCCTGGCCACGGGGCAGCAGGGGGGCGTGGGGGGCGAAGTCATCGGACAGTTCGGGCTGGCCGGCACGGGCTTTCAGTCACTGACGCTGGATCGCCGCCGCCAGACCGGGCGGCGCATGGTGCGGTCCTACGTGGCGCTGTCTGGCGACGTGGTGCAGTGGAGCGGGTTTGGCCAGGTGCCGCCATCCTGGCAAGCCACCGTGCAGTCGGCGCCGCTGGTGTGGTTTGGCATCCACCTGCCGGGCGCGTGGGTGCGGGTGGTATATACTGAAGAAGCCGTAGTGCCGGTGCGCCTGAGCCCCCATGCGGCGCTCGCCCGTGCAAGAGAGCAGGCGGCTCGGGCGTTTTGGCGCCAGATTCAGCCCGGAGCGCGAGTGGGCGCGCGCCGCATGACATGCCAGCGCGAGGCGAGCGGGGTGCTGTGCACCGTTCGGGCCGAGGTTGAACAGGATATTGCGGTGCCGGCCTTTCGTCTGCCAACAAAATCGCCCTGACCGCCGCCGCTGGCAGGGTAAAAGGGGGAACCCGGTGGCCCAAGCCGTGGAATGGGTGATTGGGGACAACCGGTCGGCCGCGCGGCTGTGGGGGCGCGGTGATGTCCATCTGAAGCGCCTGGAGGGCGCGCTGGGCGTCAAGCTCACGGCGCGCGGCAATGTGGTCAGCATCGCGGGAGCGCCCGAGGCTCAGGACCAAGTGCAGCAGACGCTGGACTTGCTGGCAGAGTGGGTGTCGGCGGGCGAGGCCGTGGGGGTGGAAACGGTGGAAGCGGCGCTCGACGCGGTGCGCGGCGACCGCGCGGACGCGTTTCGCAGCTTGCTGACCGACATCGTGGCCACCACCGTGCGCGGTCGGCCGCTTCGGCCCAAGACGTTCGGGCAGGCGCGCTACGTTACGGCGATGCGGCACCATTCGCTGGTGCTGGGCATTGGCCCGGCCGGCACGGGCAAGACGTTTCTGGCGATGGCGCGGGCGGTGGCAGAGCTGAAGGCCCGCAGCGTGGAGCGGCTGGTGCTGACGCGGCCGGCGGTGGAAGCGGGGGAGCGCCTCGGATTTCTGCCCGGGGACCTCGAGGATAAGGTGCACCCTTATCTTCGGCCGCTGTACGATGCACTGTTTGAGATGCTGGGCATTGAGGCGGTGGAGCGATATCGCGAGCGCGGCCAGATCGAAGTGGCGCCGCTGGCCTATATGAGAGGCCGGACGCTCGACAATAGCTTTATGATTTTAGATGAGGCCCAGAACACGACGCCCGAGCAGATGAAGATGTTTCTCACGCGCATCGGGTTTGGGTCGCAGGTGGTGGTGACCGGCGACGTCACCCAAGTCGACTTGCCGGCGGGCACCCCGTCGGGGCTCAGCGAAGCGGCCGGGATTCTTCAAGGAGTGGCCGATATCGCGGTGGTAAGATTTTCACAGCGGGATGTGGTGCGGCACCCGCTGGTGCAGGCCATTGTGCAGGCCTACGAAGCGAAGGAGCAGCGGGAGGGCGATGGGTAAGGACAGCGAGCGGGAGCGGCCGGCCGATCGACCCACCGGCCCGCCGCGGCCACCGGGCCTCGGCGGCTGGCGCCAGTGGCTGGGCACTGGCGGCGGCTGGCCCGTGGGCACTGCCCGGCTGGTGCTGCTGGGCGTAATGGTGTGGGTGCTGGTGGGCACGATTTTTTCCGCCAACCTATACGGCCAGCGCGTCAGCGTGCAAGTGGGTGAGATTGCGCCCAAGACAGTGGTGGCGCCCTTTGGGACCATTGACTTTGCCTCCACGGCGGTGGCCCGGGCAGCGGCGCGCCGGGCGGTGCAGCCCGTGTACTCCACGGATCCGAAGGTGCTCACGGCGGTGAAGCAGGAAGCGACCAATGACTTTCAAACGATTGCCAACCTATCGGCGGATACAGCGGTGCCGCTGGCGGCGCGCGAGGCTGCGGCGGCATCCGCCATTCCCATTGGCCTGCCGCTCAGTGTGTGGGGCGAGGTGCTGACGCTGCCACCCTCGACCCTGGCTGGCCTCTCGCAGAACACCACCGTCATCTTGGCGTCGGTGCTGGGAAACGGCACCGGCGTGCGCGACTCCTCGGCGTCCCTGGCCGAAGCCAAAAGCTTTGTGGCGGACTTGGCCGGCACCGAGGAGCCCGACCCGGGCCTGCGCCTGTTTCTGACGTCGCTGTCCACCAGCCTGCTCAGGCCTAACACGTTTGTGAACCAAAGTGAAACCGCCGCTCGCCGAGAGCAGGCCGCGCTGGCGGTGCCGGATGTGCGCATCGTGAAGGGCGAGCGCATTATCACGGCGGGGTCCGTGGTGACCGCCCAGAGTGTGCGGGAGCTGTCCGCGCTGGGCCTCCTGAACACGGGCTTCGATCCCGCGCCGCTGGCGGGCGGCTTCCTGTTTGGGCTGGTGCTGGCCGCGCTGCAGGCGGGATTCCTATGGGGGTTCCGCCGCCGCCTGGCAGCCGACTGGCCTCGCCTGGTGATCTGGGGCGTCGTCACCGTGCTGGGCCTCCTCGCGGCCCAGTTGCTGGCGCAGGTGCCAGAAGCCAACTTCGTCATCGTGCCCACGGCGGCGATTTTGCTGGCGTCGCTGGTGGATCCCGCCGTGGGCATGGTGACAGCGGCCATTCTCGCCATCGCCACCGGCATTTTGTCCGGCACGGATTTGTTCACCGCGGTGGTGGCTTGGTTTGGAGCGCTGGCCGGGGTGGTGGGTGTGTCGCGGCTGTCCAATCGCCACGACGTGATTCGCGTGGGCCTCTTGGTGGGGGCGGTGAACATCGTGACTCTGCTGTCCCTCGACTTCATGTCCGGGGCGGCGCTTGGCCAAGCGCCGGTGTGGCACCAGCTGGTGTGGGCGTTTGTCGATGGCGGCGTGGCGGCGGTGCTAGTCGTGGGCTCGACACCCTTCTTAGAGGCACCGTTTGGCATCGTGACGGCGGTGCGCCTGATTGAGCTGTCGAGCCCCAACCAGCCTCTGCTGCGGAAGCTCTTGGTGGAGGCGCCTGGCACGTACCTGCACAGCATCATGGTGGGCAACCTGGCCGAGGCTGCCACCGAGGCGGTGGGGGGCGACGCGCTGTTGGCGCGCGTGGGCGCCATTTATCATGACGTGGGCAAGCTGAAGCGGCCGTACTTTTTCATTGACAACCAATATGGGGAGGAAAACCCCCACGACAAGCTGGCGCCCAGCTTGTCCGCCCTGATTATTGGGTCCCATGTGAAGGACGGTGTCGAGCTTGCGCGCCAGCATCGGCTGCCGGATGTCATCCAGCAGTTTATCCGCCAGCACCACGGCACCACGGTGATGCGCTACTTCTACGAGAAGGCGCGGGACCTGGACACCGGGGATGGCGTGGCCGAGGTGGACTACCGCTACGAGGGGCCCAAGCCCCAAACGAAAGAAGCCGCCATCGTGATGCTGGCCGACGCCAGCGAGGCGACCACCCGGACGCTCAAAAACCCCAACGCGGCGTCGATCGAGCAAGTGGTGCGGCGGCTGATTCGCGAGCGCCTGCAGGACGGGCAGCTGGACGAGGCCAACCTCACGCTGCGCGACTTGGACACGGTGGCGCGCACCTTCACCCGGGTGCTGACGGGGGTGTTTCACACCCGGATCGAGTACCCCGACCCCGTCCTGAAAGAGATGGAGAGGAGCCAGAAGCGTGGAGATATGGGTCACGAGTCAGCCCGGCGACTGCGCCGCGTGGGAGGAGACGGTTCGTCGGGCCCTAACTCGCGGCCTCGCTGAGCTGCAGCTGGAGGACGCGGCGGTGTCGGTGCTGCTGACGGACAACGCCACCATTGCTGCGCTGAACGCTGAGTGGCGCGGCCGGGAGGGGCCGACGGATGTGCTGTCCTTCAGCCAGCGGGAAGGCGAGCAGGCGGACCCGAGTGACCCCGTGCTGGGCGATGTGGTCATTTCCATCGAGCGTGCACTGGCGCAGGCCGAAGAATACGGCCACGGGCCCGAGCGCGAAGTGGGCTTCCTGGCGGTTCATGGCTTGCTGCACCTGTTGGGCTACGACCACGAAGAGCCGGCGGACGAGGCGCTGATGATGGGCACGACCGAGCGCATCTTATCCGCGGTGGGATTGGAGCGCGTCTAGGCGTGGGCTACGATCGACATACCGTCGGCTCGTTTTGGGCGTCGTTTGGCTATGCAGCCCATGGGCTTTGGTGGTCGTATCAAAACGAGCGCAATCTCCGCGTGCACACGGTGGTGGGTGCCTTCGCCCTGGCCGCCGGCCTCCTCGAGCACATTTCTGCCGATCACTTCCTGCTCCTGATTGTCATGCTGGTGCTGGTCATTAGCCTGGAGATTGTGAACACGGCCGTGGAGGCGGTGACCAATCTGGCGCACCCCGACATTCATCCCCTGGCTGGCCTGGCAAAGGATTTGGCAGCGGCGGCCGTCCTGTGGGCCGCCTTCGGGGCAGCGGCCGTGGGGGTGTGGGTGCTCGCGGGCCGGCTTCCGCTGCTGCCGGCTCGCATCACGGCGTGGGCGGACGTGACGCCTCAGGGACTGGCCGCGCTGGCGGCCGGCCTGACCTTAGTGACGGTGGCCGCCTTCGTGCGGCCCCGCCACCCGCCCGAGGAGGCCGATGGCGATCACTAGCCACTTAAGTCACCTGTGGACGCACTTGGGGCAAACGGCCAGTCGCCTGCCGTGGCCGGATTTGGTGCTCATTGCCCTGCTGCTGGCGCTATCCGCGCTGTATTCGATGTCCGAGACGGCCATGATGGCTCTGTCGCGTGGGGGCGCTCGCCGGCTGGCCGATGAAGGCGCTCGCGGGGGCGCCGAGATTGAGCGCATGGCGCGGGAGCCCAATCGCGTGCTGGGCACCGTGCTGGTGGGGAACAATCTGACCAACATTGCGGCGTCCGCCATCGCCACCGCCTTATTTGTCAGCGCGCTGGGGCCCGCGGGCATCACGGTGGCCACCGTGGTGATGACCGTGGTGGTGCTGCTGGTGGCTGAAATTACCCCCAAAACTTATGCCGCCCACCACCCCGACCGCGTGGCGCTGACGCTCCACCGCCTGCTGGCCGTATCCGCCGCCGTCTTTACCCCGGTGGTCAACGTGCTGGGCTGGATAGGGCTCCGCGCCATTCGCGCCTTGGGAGGCCAAGCGGACGGGCGTCGGCTGTTGACCGAGGAAGAAATTCGCAACTTGGTGGATGTGGGGCAGGAGGAGGGCCTCTTGGAGCAAGAGGAGCGGGAGATGATTCAGGGCATCTTTGAGCTGTCGGACACGGCGGTGCATCAGGTGATGGTGCCGCGGATGGACATGCACACGATTTCGGCCGACACCACGCTGGCGTCGGCCTGGGAAGCCGTCATCCAAGCGGGGCACTCGCGGATTCCCGTGTGGCGGGAGTCGATTGACGACGTGATTGGCGTGCTGTATGCCCGGGACATTTTGGCCTACGCCCGCGAGCGCTCGCTGGACACCCCGGTGGCGTCGCTGCTGCGGCCGGCGTACTACGTGCCCGAAAGCAAGAAGATTGACGAACTGCTGGCGGACTTTCGCCGGGAGCGCACGCACATCGCCATCGTCTTGGATGAGTTTGGGGGCACAGCCGGGCTGGTCACCATCGAAGATTTGCTGGAGGAGATTGTGGGTGAGATTCAGGACGAGTATGACGCGGACGAGCCGCCATTTCGCGAAGTGGGGGCGGACGAGATGGAGGCGGACGGGCGATTGGCCCTCGAAGATCTGCCGGAGCGCTTTCAGGTGCCGGAGACCGATGCCGATGTCGATACCCTGGGCGGATTTATCTTACACTTGCTGGGACGAGCACCCGTGCAGGGCGAAACCGTCCACGCGGGCAGCCTCGAGCTGACGGCCGCACAGGTGACCGGGCGGCGCGTCAACCGAGTGCGGATTCGGGTGGTGGCCCCGGAGACGGAGGGGCCTTCGCCGCTGGACGCCCACGCCGACCAGGAGACGGAGTGAGGATTTGAGCACCAATATCCCCGCAAGCCGGGCAGCAGCTGGCGGTGCCGTGGACGAGGCTCGCTTAATGGCGGCCGCGCGCGCCGCGATGATCCACGCGTATGCGCCATACTCGGGCTTTCCGGTTGGCGCGGCGGTCGAGGCCGAAGGAGGTGGCGGAGGCGGCGCGCGCTCCCTCTATGCCGGGGTGAATGTGGAAAATGCCAGCTACCCGCTCGCCATCTGCGCGGAGCGCACGGCAGTAGGCGCGGCGGTGGCCGCGGGGGCGCGGCGCTTGACTGCGGTCGCCGTGGCCTCCCGGGGCGAGCCACCGGCGACGCCTTGCGGCGCCTGCCGCCAGGTGCTGGCGGAGTTCAACCCGGGGATGCTGGTGCTGGTGGGCGGTCCCGAGGGCCCTTGGGCGCGCTACACGCTGGGCGAACTGCTTCCCCATCCGTTTCTGCAGGGAGGGAGCGCGCATGGAGTATAAGAGTGGCTTTGTGGCCCTGGTGGGCCGGCCCAACGTCGGCAAGTCCACCCTGCTGAACGAAGTGGTGGGCAGCAAAGTGGCGATGGTGACGGAGAAGCCGCAAACCACTCGCAATGGGATTCGGGGCATCCTGCACACGCCCGACGCCGAGCTGGTGCTGGTGGATACGCCGGGCATGCACCGGCCGCGCACGCGCCTGGGCCGCACCATGGTGCACACAGCCCAGAGGGCCGTGTCGGACGTGGAGCTGGTGTGCCATGTGGTGGACTTGAGCCGCGCCCCCAACGAAGAGGACGGGTGGTGTGCCGACTTGGCGCGCCGCACCGCGGCGCCCACCTGGCTGGTGGCCAACAAGCAGGACGCGGTGGCGGACTGGCGAACCGCCGTGGCGGGCTATCGGGCGCTGGCGCCCTACCAGGCGATTTATCCGGTGTCGGCCCAGACCGGGGCGGGAGTGCCGGAGCTGGTGGCCGCCGCGATCGCGCGCCTGCCGGCCGGGCCGCAGTTTTTTCCGGATGACATGGTGACCGATCAGGCCGAAGATTTTTATGTCGGCGAAGTGGTCCGAGAGCAGGTGATGCAGGCGACGCGGCAGGAGGTGCCCTACCAGGTGGCCGTGCAGGTGGACGAGAAAGTGCGGCGGCGGGGTGATCTGACATATATTCGCGCCACCGTGCTGGTGGAGCGCGACAGCCAGCGCGGCATTCTGGTGGGAGAAGGCGGCCGCATGCTGCGCACGATCGGGTCGCAGGCGCGGGCGGAGCTGGAGCACTACTTTGGCCACCGTGTCTTTTTGGACCTGTGGGTCAAGGCGGCCGCTGACTGGACGGACCGGGCGGACTGGCTCAGCCGCTTGGGCTATCAGGAGCCCAAGCGGTGAGCCGCGTCAGCGACACGGTGGTCGTGCTGCGCAAGCGGGCCTACCGGGAGCAAGATGCGCTGCTGCTGCTGTTTTCGCAAGCCCGCGGCAAGCTGTCGGCCGTGGCGCGTGGGGCTCGCTCTCCTCGCGGCCGGCTGACCGCGGCGACCGAGCCGCTGGCGGTGAGCCGGATGGAGCTGTACCAGGGGCGGTCGACGCTGTTCACGGTGACGGAGGCCGAGTTGGTGTCGCTCAATGCGGGTGTGCGGCGCGATTTGATGCGCACCGGCCGCGCCGCCATGCTGGCGGATGTGGTGGACGAATTGACCTCGGATTTAGACGCCGCCCCCGCCATGTACGAGGCGCTGGTGGCGGCGCTGGAGGCGCTGGCGGCCGACCGCGACCCGCATCCCATCTTCCTGCACGCGCTGTGGCGGCTTTTGGCCGCGGCGGGGCTGAAGCCGGAGTTTGGCCGCTGCCAGCAGTGCGGGGCGGCGTGGGGAAATCCCCCCTGGTTTTGGCGCGGCGGCTTCGGCCCCGTCGACCGGGCGTGCCGCGCCGCCGGCGATGCCTCCTTGCTCCCGGGCGCGCTGCAGTGGCTCAGCCGGATGGACGCGGCGGACGCCACCGGCACGGGCGCGAGTGCGCTGGGAGGTGTGCAGGCGGGCGCGCCGGTGTATGCGGCCCTGGACCAGCTGGCGCGCGACTTTTTGATTTACCACCTGGGTCGCGTGCCGCGGGCGTTTCGTTTTTGGGACGCGGTGGCAGGGGTGGCGGCGAGCCCGCCAAGGCCCCCCGGTGGGCCCGGTACGCTGGGGGCGCCTGCGAGCGACGGGGTGAAAGGGGTGAGAGCATGAGGCCATTATCGGAGCGGCCGGCGCGGACCGGCCCCGGCGCCATGACCATGCAGGAGATGATTCAGCGCCTGTCCGGCTACTGGGCCGAGCGGGGCTGCCTGATTGGCGTGGGCCACGACGTGGAAAAAGGGGCGGGGACCATGAACCCCCTCACGTTTTTTCGGTCGCTGGGGCCGGAGCCGTGGCGCGCCGCGTATGTGGAGCCCTGCCGCCGCCCGGTGGACGCACGCTATGGGGACAACCCCAACCGCCTGTATCGGTATTTTCAGTTCCAGGTGCTGCTGAAGCCCACGCCGGACGATGTGGTCGAGCAGTACTTGGGCAGCCTGGAAGCCCTCGGACTGGACCGGCGGCGCCATGACGTCCGCTTCGTGGAGGACAACTGGGAAGCGGCCACCCTTGGAGCCTGGGGGAATGGATGGGAGGTGTGGCTGGACGGCATGGAAATCACCCAGTTCACCTATTTTCAGCAAATGGCGGGCTTGGACTGCCGCCCGCCGTCGGCCGAAATCACCTACGGGCTGGAGCGCCTGGGCAGCTATCTGGCCGGTGTCGACGATGTGTGGTCGCTGGAGTGGGCGCCGGGGGTCAGCTACCGCGATCTGTGGGGGCGACCCGAGTACGAGCATGGGCGGTATGTGCTGGACGAAGCCGATCCCGATTATCTCCTGCGGGCGTTTGGCGACGCGGAGGACCAGGCCCGCCGCTGGCTGGAGGCCGCGCTGGTGATGCCGGGCTACGAGTTTTTGCTCAAGGCCTCGAATCTGTTTAACGAGCTGGACGCGCGGAGGGCAATTTCCGTCAGCGAGCGGCAGGCGTATATCGGGCGGCTCCGCACACTGGCCCGCCTGGCGGCGCGCCAGTGGCTGGCGCTGCGCGCGGCCCCGGAAGAGGTGGCGCCCTAATGCCCGTGTTTGTGGTAGAACTAGGTGTAGAAGAAATTCCCAGTGGATACTTGCCCAGCCTGACGGCCGACTTGAGTCAAAAGACCGCAGCCGGGCTGGCACGGGTGCGGCTGTCCGCCGGCGGAATTCGCGTGGATGGGACACCACGGCGCCTCGCCGTCTGGGGCGAGGTGGCTGCGCGCCAAGCCCCGCGGCGGCAGACACTGGAGGGCCCGCCGCTGGGGGTGGCGTTTCGGGACGGGGTGCCGACGCCAGCGGCGGAGGGATTTGCGCGGCGGGCGGGCGTGGCGGTCAGCGCGCTGGGCCAATCGGCGAGTGGGCGCCTGGTGGCGGACGTGGACGAGCCGGTGGCGGACGCGGCACCGGTGCTGGCCGCGCTCATGAGCGAGGTGCTGGGCAGTTTGGACAGTCCGCACCCGATGCGCTGGCGCGCCGATGACGTGCGGTTTGTCCGGCCGGTGCGGTGGCTCTTGGCGCTTTTGGACCAGGAGGTGCTGCCGGTAGCGGCCTTTGGGCTTAAGGCGGGCCGCACCACTTACGGGAACCGGACCGACCATCCGGCCGGAGTCGCGCTGGCGGATGCGGCCACCTACGAGCACCAGCTGCGGGACTGGGGCGTGATGCTGTCCAGTGCCGAGCGGCGGCAGGTGGTGCGGGAGCAGGCGGCCCAGCTGGCCGAGGCCGTGGGGGGCGAGGCGGACCAGCCGGAGGTGGTGGACGAGGTGGCGGACTTGGTGGAGTGGCCCACCGTGTTTCGCGGCCGGTTTGACTCGGAATTTCTGGCGGTGCCGGCCCCGATTCTCACCACCGCCATGGTGCACCACCAGCGGTATCTGCCGGTGACGGCGGGCGACCAGCTGCTGCCGTACTTTATTGGCGCGCGCAACGGGGTGGGCGACGCGCTGGACCAGGTGGTCGCCGGCAATGAGCGGGTCCTGAGGGCGCGCCTGGCCGATGCGGCGTTTTTTTACGACAAGGACCGGCACACCAGCGACGCCGAGCGCCGGAAGCGCCTGGCCCGCATGACCTACCGCGAGGGGCTCGGCAGCTATGACGACAAGGCCGGCCGGCTGGCGGCGGCTGCGGCGGTGTGGGGGCCGCGGCTCGGGCTGGATGGCGACGAGCAGGCTTGCCTGGCTCGGGCGGCCACGCTGGCCAAGCTGGATTTGGTGACCCAGGTGGTGGGCGAATTTCCCGAGCTGGAAGGCGTCATGGGCGGGGTCTATGCCCTACAGGCGGGAGAGCCGCCGCCAGTCGCCCGCGCCATTGGCGACCAGTACCTGCCGCGCACGGCCGCCGACCCGCTGCCCGCGACGCGGGTGGGCCGCGCGCTCTCTCTGCTGGATCACTTGGACGACTTGGCCAGCGGCGCGGCCCTGGGCGTCACCGTGACCGGCTCCACCGACCCGTTTGGGCTTCGGCGCGCCGCGCTGGCCGTGGGGCGGCTCTTGGTGGAGGGGGGGCTCGGGCCGGTGGACCAGCGCGCCCTCGGGGCCGATGCGCTCCTCCGGGTGGGTGCCGCGGCCGATCCCCCGGCCGTCGGGGCGATGCTGGCGCTGGTGGAAAGTCGGCTGCGCACGTGGCTGGGCGATCGGCTGCCCGCCGATGTGCTGGATGCGGTGCTCGCGGCGCCGGCGGACTGGACGTCGCTCGCGAGCCGCGTCCAGATGATCGCCCAGCTGATGGAGACGCCCACCTGGGGGCCGGTGGCCACGGTGGCGAAGCGGGTCGGCCGGCTGTCCCAAGGCGTGGCGCCAGCGCCCCTCGGGGGCGCTTCGCACCCGGAGCCCGCCGCCGCGGAGCTGGCGCGGGTGCTGGCCGTGGTGGAAGGCTCCGTGGCGCCCGGCGGCTGGGCCGAGTGGCCCCAGGCGGCGGCCTCCCTGGCCGAGCCAGTGGCGCGGCTGTTCGACGAGGTGATGGTGATGGATCCCGACCCCGTGATTCGCCAGCGGCGGCTCGGGCTGGTGGCGGCGGTCAGCGCCTGGCTCTCGCGGCCGCTGGAATGGTCGCGTGTCACCTCGGTGCCGGCGCCGCCAGATACAGCAGGAGGCAGAGCAGGAGGAGGAGGCTAGTGGCGCTCACCATTTACGTGGTATCGGACTCGCTGGGCGAAACCGCCGAGCTGGTGGTGCGCGGCGCGGCCATCCAGTTCAACGGCGGCGGGGGCGCGCTGGAGGTGGTGCGCGTCCCGCATGTAACCGATGAGGCGGCCATTCGCCATGCCGTGGATGCCGCGGCGCAGCGGTCGCCCGCGCTGATGGTGTTCACCTTGGTGCGCCCCGAGCTGCGCGCCTATCTGGCGCGCATCGCGGGGGAACTGGGTGTTCCGCATGTGGACCTCTTGGGCCCGGTGCTGGACGCGCTGCACCTGCTGCTGGGCCGAGAGCCCCAAGGGGTGCCGGGGCTGGTGCACCGGCTGGACCGGGACTACTTTGCGCGGGTGGAAGCCATCGAGTTTGCGGTGAAGTACGACGATGGGAAGGACCCCGGCGGCGTGCCGCTTGCGGACATTGTCCTGCTGGGGGTGTCGCGCACGTCGAAAACGCCTGTGAGCCTGTACCTGGCCAACCACCGGCTGAAGGTGGCGAACATCCCGCTGGTGCCCGAGGTGCCCCCGCCCCGTGAGGTGATGGGCCCAGCCAAGCGCAAGTGCGTCGGCCTGGTGATCGACCCCGATCTCCTGATGCCCATTCGCCGGCAGCGGCTGCGCACGCTGGGCTTGTCGTCCAGTGCGCCGTACGCGACGCGGGATCGGATCCTGGAGGAACTGGACTATGCGTGGCAGGTGTTTCAAGACGTCGGGTGCCCCGTCATTGACGTGAGCAACCATGCCGTGGAAGAGACGGCCAGCAAAATCCTGGAGTTATTTCAAGGGGAGGCGGTTTTATGAGTATGCCGTGGGTGGCCGCATTCGAAGAAGGTTCAGCCAATGACCGGGCCCGGCTGGGCGGGAAGGGGGCCGGACTGGCGGAGATGAGCCGCATCGGACTGCCGGTTCCCCCGGGATTTACCATCACGACGGAGGCGTGCCTAGCGTTCCAAGACCAAAAGCGGCTGCCGGACGGGCTCATGGATGCCGTGTGGGCGCATCTGGCCCAGCTGGAGCAAAAGGCAGGGCGCCGGCTGGGCGACCCTGAGGCGCCGCTGTTGGTGTCGGTGCGCTCAGGTGCCCCCATTTCCATGCCGGGCATGATGGACACGGTGCTGAACCTCGGACTCAACGCCGAAACCGCCGAGGGACTGGGCCGGGAGGCCGAAAGCCAGCGCTTTGCCCTGGACAGCTATCGGCGCTTCATTCAGATGTTTGGAAACGTTGTCATGCACATGGATCACGCGCGGTTTGAAGAAGAGCTGGCAGCGGTTAAAGAAGCGGCCGGGGTCACAGAGGACCCCCAGCTGTCGCCGGAGGCGCTGCAGCAGGTGATTCAGCGCTACTTAAGGCTGGTGGAGGAGCGGACCGGCCACCCGTTTCCCACCGATCCCCGTCAGCAGCTGCAAATGGCGATCGAGGCGGTGTTTGACTCCTGGAACAACCCGCGCGCGCAAGTGTACCGGCGCCTCAACAAAATTAGCGACCAGCTGGGCACCGCCGTCAACGTCCAGGCCATGGCGTTTGGCAACCTGGGCGACACCTCCGGCACGGGTGTGCTGTTCACGCGCAATCCCAACACCGGCGAGCCCGGCATGTACGGGGAGTTTCTGACCAATGCTCAGGGAGAAGACGTGGTGGCCGGCATTCGGACCCCACGGCCGATTGGGGAGCTCGCGGAGGTGCTGCCGGCGGCGCACCGGCAGCTGGAAGAGGTGTGTGCGCTGCTGGAGCGCCACTACCGCGACATGCAGGACATCGAGTTCACCATCGAGCGCGAGCGGCTGTACCTGCTGCAAACTCGGACGGGCAAGCGAACCGCCCGGGCAGCCGTCAAAATCGCGGTGGACTTGGCCCAGGAAGGGGTGGTGTCCAAGGAAGACGCAATTGCGCGGCAGGACCCGGCGCAGGTTGCCCAGCTGCTGTACCGCCAAATTGACCCCCACGCGAATCTGCATGAACTTGCCAAGGGTCTGCCGGCATCGCCCGGCGCCGCGGCCGGCGAGGTGGTGTTTGATGCAGACGAGGCGGAGCGCCGCGGCAGCCGGGGCGACGCAGTCATTCTGGTCCGGCCCGAAACGACCCCCGATGACATCCACGGCATGGTGGCCGCGCAGGGTGTCCTCACCAGCCGCGGCGGCATGACGTCCCACGCCGCGATCGTGGCGCGCGGGATGGGCAAGCCGGCGGTGACGGGCTGTGAGGCGCTCCGCATCAATCTGGCCGACCAGTCGTTCACGGTGGGGGAGGTGCGGGTGGCTGCGGGCGATGTCATCACGATTGACGGCGCTACCGGCCGCGTGATTTTGGGGCCGGTGGACACCGTGGCACCCACGCTGTTCGCGGAGTTTGAGACGCTGCTGGGCTGGGCGGACGCGATGCGCCGCCTGGGTGTGGAAGCCAACGCCGACACGCCCGAGGACGCCCAGCGTGCGCGGGACTTCGGCGCGGAGGGCATCGGGCTCTGCCGCACGGAGCACATGTTTATGGGGCAGAATCGGCTGCCGGTGGTTCAGGAAATGATCCTCGCGGAGTCTGAGCGCGAGCGGGCGCAGGCGCTCGAGCGCCTGCTGCCCATGCAGGAGGAGGATTTCTACGGGATTTTGCAGGCGATGGACGGCCATCCCGTCACCATCCGTCTGCTGGACCCGCCCCTGCATGAGTTTCTGCCCGATGAG
This sequence comes from Bacillota bacterium, assembly GCA_021846505.1. GTDB lineage: Bacteria > Bacillota > Sulfobacillia > Sulfobacillales > JAIMBI01 > JAJZWV01. The sequence goes on along the minus strand of JAJZWV010000006.1, from coordinate 50,423 downwards.
GCCGAGGTGGCCGCCGCGTTGGAGCAAAGCCGAGCTGCGGGCGACGATGCGGCCGCCGAGCGGCTGGCGCGCGTCTTAAGCCGCGCGCGCCAGCTGTTTGAGTTCAACCCGATGCTGGGCTTTCGCGGCGTGCGGCTCGGCATTGTGTATCCCGAGATTTACGCGATGCAGGTGCGCGCGATTTTCCGCGCGGAGGCGCGCCTTCTGGCCGCCGGACTCCACCCGCACGTGGAAATCATGATTCCTTTGGTGGGCGTGGCGCCGGAGTTGGAGCGCATGGCAGAGCTGGTGGCCGACGTGCACACCGAGGAGGAGCGCCGCCACGGAGGAGCGCTGCCCTACCAGGTGGGCACGATGATCGAGGTGCCGCGCGCGGCGCTGACGGCGGGGGAGATTGCGAAAACGGCGCAGTTTTTCTCGTTTGGCACCAATGACCTTACGCAGACGACGTTTGGGTACAGCCGCGATGACGCGGAGTCCAAGTTCCTGCCGGCTTATCTGGCCGACAAGATTTTGCCCGAGAATCCGTTTGTGGTGCTGGATCAGGAGGGCGTGGGGCAGCTGGTGCGGATCGGTGTGGAGGCCGGGAAAGCCGCGCGCCCGGATCTGCGGGTCGGCATCTGCGGCGAGCATGGCGGGGATGCGTCCTCGATTCGCTTCTGCCACCAGGTAGGGCTGGACTACGTGAGCTGCAGCCCCTACCGCGTGCCGATTGCGCGCCTGGCCGCAGCCCAGGCGGCCCTGGGCCGGTAGCGGCCACAGGTGCGCTGCGAGGAAGGGCCGCCGGCTGGCGGCCCTTCCGCACTTTGTGGCGCCGGAGGCGCCTCAGTCGGCAAGCTCGGGCGCCAGGTCCAGCAGCTGCTGCTCCCGCTCGGTCGAGAGTCCGGTGTGGGACCAGGTGTAGGGCTCCCGGGTTTGGTGCCAGGCCAGCGTGTCGCGCACGGTGTCCGCCAGCGGGCGAAAGGCTAAGCCGGCCTCGATGGCGGCGGTGCAGTCCACCTCATAAAATCCGCGCTGCTCTGGGGTCGGGCGAATCCAGAGCGGCAGCTCCATCCACTGGCCCACGCCTTGCTCGGCGAGCCAGTCATCGGCCACCCACTGGATGGTGGCCGGCTGGCCGGCGGCGCAGGCGCTCAGCAGCTGGCCCATGGTGACGGCGCCCGGCGGCTGGGCGGCGTTGAACGTGCCGCCTTGGCGCGCCTGCACCAGGTGCAGCAGAAATTGAGCCAGGTCGCGCACGTCCACAAACTGAATGCGCCGGTCGGGCTGGCCGGGCGCCAAAATCCGGCCGCCGCGCGCGCAGCGAGCCGGCCAGTACGTGAACCGATCCGTGGGGTCAAAGGGGCCGACGATGAGCCCGGGCCGCACCACTGCGGCGCGCGGGCCAAAGACGCGGCGCACCTCCTCCTCACACAGAAACTTCAAGGCGCCATAGTCGGTGCGCTCATCCTCCGAATCCGGGCGCGACAAGGTGGCCGGGCGCGCGTCTTCGCGGGTGCCGGGAACCGAGACGTCGGCGTACACTGAAATGGTGGAGACGAACAGGTACTGGCCGGTGTCGCGCAGAGCCTGGGCTGAGGCGCCCACCAAGCGCGGCAGGCGCCCGGAGGTGTCGACGACCGCATCCCAGCGGCGCTCGGCCAGGATGCCTAAGCCGCCATCTCGATTTCCCCGCAGCCGCTCCAGCTGGGGAAACAGCTCGGGATGGGTCTGCCCGCGATTGAACAGGGTCACGTCGTGGCCCGCGGCGACGGCCGCCTCGACGAAGTGGCGGCCCAGAAAGGCGGTGCCGCCCAGCATCAGAATGCGCATGATGTTGTGTCCCCTTTCGACACCTGGCGGCAACACGTTCGAAATGGCTGCCCCCCCGGTCATTCGGGGCGGGCAGACACATTCCTGCCGGGTGATCTAGCTGCCCGGGCGCCGCGGCGATCCGCAAGAATTTTTCGGAAGCCTACCCGGGCGCCTGCGTCGGCAGGAATGTGGGGGGACGAGCGCGAATGAAGACCGTGGTGAATAGTGTGCGAACAGGTGCGGGCTCGGGGGCGGCCACGGTGGATCGCGTGCGCGACGCCACCGATATCGCCGCGATCATCGGAGAGACCGTGACGCTCCGCCGGCGAGGCCAAAAGCTTTGGGGGCTGTGTCCGTTTCATGCCGAAAAGTCCCCGTCGTTCAGCGTGGATCCGGCGCGCCAGTTGTTTTATTGCTTCGGGTGTCAGGTGGGGGGCAACGTGTTCACCTTCCTGATGCGGCGGGACGGGAAAAGCTTCCCCGAGGCGCTGGCCGAGCTGGCCGATCGGGCGGGCATTGTGCTTCCAGACCGGCCGTCGGGCGCCAGCGGGCGCCGCACCCAGCTGCTGGCGGTGCTGGCCGCAGCCCAGCAGTACTTTCGGCAGGCGCTGGCCGGGGAATCAGGGCAGCCGGGCCGGGAGTATTTGGAGCGCCGGGGCATCCCCGCCTCGGTGGCCGATGATTTTGGGCTCGGATGGGCCTCGGACGCCTGGGAGGGCCTGCTGTCTCATCTGCGCCGAGCGGGATACTCCGTGGCAGACGCCGTGGAAGCTGGGGTGGCCGTGGAGCGGGACCGCGGCGGCTATGATCGGCTGCGCGGCCGCGTGACTTTTCCCATCCGCGACCCCGACGGGAGGGTGGTGGCCTTCGGCGGGCGGGCGGTGGCCGACGACGGCACGCCCAAGTACTTGAACACGCCCGAGACGGCGGTGTATCACAAGGGGCGCATTTTATACGGCGCCGACCGGGCGCGGCCCGCCTGGTCCCAAGGCCGGGTGCCGATCATTGTGGAGGGCTACATGGATGTGGTAGCCATGCATCGGGCCGGCCTGACCGAAGCGGTGGGGGCACTGGGCACGGCGCTCACGGTGGAACATGTTCGGTACCTCAGACGTTTTACTAATGAAGTCGTGTGCGCCTACGACCGTGACGCGGCGGGCCAGGAGGCGATGCGCCGGGCGTTTGTGGTGCTCGCGGCGGAAGGAATGGCGGTGCTGTCCGTGGACTACGGCGGCGCCAAGGACGCGGATGAGCTGTTGGCCCGCGGGGGTGCCCAGGCGCTCTCCGCCGCTGTGGCGGGGCAGATGCCGTACTTGGCGCGCCGCATTCGCGACGGACAGGCAGCGGTGCACGTGCAGCCGGCGGCCAAGGCGCGGGCCGTGCGGGAGATGGTGGAGCTTTTGGACTCCATGGCCGATCCGGTGGAGCGCGCGGAGTATGCGGCCTTGCTGGAGAGGGCGTGGGGCGTAGAGAGAAAAATTCTATCACAAGGGCTGGCGGGAAAACAAGGGTCTCGGGAGAATAATTCGCAAAAATCCCGGCATAATATGCGCCGTTCAGAGGTAAATCTTGGCCCGCGAGATGTGGAGGTCAATTTGCTGGCGTCCTTGATACAATTTCCCGACCGCATGGAAGGGGTTTTAGCCGCGCTTCCCGAACTGTGTAGGGACCCGCGCTGGGAGGCAATCCGGCTGGAGTGGCCGGCGCTAGCAGAAAGCGGCGGCGATGCACTGGCTTCGTGGCTGGTGCGCCTGCCGCCCGAGGCGCAGGAGCTGGTGACGGCAGCGGCGGCCGTTCCCTGGCCGGTGTCGGGGGACTTGGTGATGGAGCTCGCGCGCCAGGTGAAAGCCCAGTGGCGAGGGCGCGAGTGGCAGCATTTGAAGTCGGTGGCCGACTCCGGCGACCCGGTGGTCGCGGCGGAAATTAGCCAGCTGTTTCAGGAAATCAGTGCAAGCAAGCGATCCCCACGAAGGGAGGGATGACGGATGGCAAAGGCAGGCGGACTGGCCCACGGGTTGTCGGAAGAGGTGCCGCGCGAGGAGCAGCGGGCAGTGCTGGAAATTGTGCGGACTTTGGTCAGCCGAGCCAAGGATCGCGGCAACAAGTTGACCTACGGGGAGCTGTTGGACGCTCTCCAAGCCATGGACATCCCCACCGACCAAATCGATGCCGTGTATGAGCTGATTGGCCAGGAGAACGTGGATTTGGTCAACGACAAGCGCGCGGCGGCGGAGGCCGGGGACGCGGTGGTGGCAGAGGACGACGAGGACGAGGACGAGGAAGACGAGCCCCACAAGGCGGGCAATGCGCTGGCCGTGCCGGAGGGCGTGGCCATTGACGACCCCGTCCGCATGTACTTGAAAGAGATTGGACGGGTGTCCCTGCTGACGGCGGCCCAAGAGGTGTCGCTGGCCAAGGCGATTGAGCAGGGGGATGAAGAGTCCAAGAAAAAGCTGGCGGAAGCCAACTTGCGCCTGGTGGTGTCCATCGCCAAGCGCTACGTGGGCCGCGGCATGCTGTTTTTGGACCTGATCCAGGAAGGCAACTTGGGTCTCATCAAAGCCGTCGAGAAGTTTGACTACCGCAAGGGGTACAAATTTAGCACCTACGCCACCTGGTGGATTCGGCAGGCCATTACCCGGGCCATTGCTGACCAGGCGCGCACGATTCGGATTCCGGTGCACATGGTGGAGACCATCAACAAGCTGATTCGGATCCAGCGGAAGTTGCTGCAGGAATTGGGCCGCGATCCGCTTCCCGAGGAAATTGCCGCCGAGATGGGCATCACCGTGGAGCGTGTGCGGGAGATTCAAAAGGTGGCGCAGGAGCCGGTGTCGCTGGAAACGCCGATTGGCGAGGAAGAAGATTCGCATCTGGGGGACTTCATCGAGGACGAGGAAGCCCCCGCCCCGGCGGAGGCGGCGGGCTACCAGCTCCTAAAGGAGCAGCTCGAGGAAGTGCTGGATACGCTGACCAATCGCGAGGAAAAGGTGCTGCGGCTGCGCTTTGGCCTGTCGGACGGGCGCGCCCGCACCTTGGAAGAAGTGGGCCAGGTATTTGGGGTGACGCGCGAGCGCATTCGGCAGATTGAAGCCAAGGCACTGCGGAAGCTCCGGCATCCCACGCGCAGCAAGAAGCTGCGCGACTACCTGGACTGAAGGCGGCTGCGGGAGCGAGGGGCGGGGAGACCCGCCCCTCGCTCAGTTCTGCTGCTTGCACGTGACGTCGTCCAGCACGGCGACAAACAGCACCAGCAAGAGCGGGCACCCCCACCGTGTAGACCAGCTGCCCACCGGGCACGGCGCGCCCCACCGTCAGAGTGCCGCCAAAGCCCAGCGCTCTATACGAGGCGCGCGCCTTCCTGTACCAGCAGCGCCTCTTTCAAACCCAAGCCGCCAGCGTATCCCACCATCCGCCCCTGGGCACCCACCACGCGGTGGCACGGGATGACAATCGGGAGTGGATTGTTCCTCATGGCGGCGCCGACCGCGCGGGCGGCGTGGGGCTGGCCCAGCCATGCCGCCACCTCGCCATAGGTCATGGTGTGCCCATAGGGGATGCCAGCCACCGCACTCCACGCGCGGCGCTGAAATGGAGTGCCGCGGAGGTCCAAGGGCAGCTGAAAAACGCGCCGCTCGCCCGCCAAATATTCGTCCAGCTGGGCGGTGGCCCACCGGAGGGCCGCCGGCGCCGCAGTGCGCGCAGGCTGTGCCCAGGCCGGCCACACACTGGGAGCGCCCGGCAGCCCCACGCAAGCAAGCCCGGTCGGGGTGGCAGCGAGGTACAGCCGCCCCAGCCGAGTGGCGTGCCAGCACCACACCAGCGGGTCCGCCGCCGTGGCACGAGTTCCCATCACAGTAGCCTCCTCGCACTTCAAGCCGTGCGCACGGGCTGATCCCCATCTCTGGTGATTGTACTGCCCCCAAAGGACGTGAGGGGGGCACGCTGCTGGGGCCGCTTCCGCTACACTGAGCCCATGACCGAAAGCGTGAGGCACCGCACCTGGGTGGCGGCCCGTGGGCCTTGGCACTGGGAGCGCCTGCTGGCCCGGCCGCGAAGCCAGGCGAGCCTGGACGTGCGCGTGGCCGAGGCACCCACGGGCTGGGTGTGGGAGTCGTCCGTGATGGTGGAGGGGCAGGCGGTGCCGGTATCGGTGGAGGGTGGCCCGGGCGGGATGGCGGTGCGGACCGCCGCCCCAGCGGCCGCCCATGAGGCTGCGGTCCAGGCTGCGGCCTGGCGGTTCGCGACCGGTAGCGGAGACCACGCGGCCGCGGCATTTTTCCCGCGCGCCGCGGCCGATCCTGTCCTCCAGCCCCTGGCCTCGCGGTGGTGGGGCATCCGGCCGCTGCGCGACGCGTCGCCCTGGGTGGCGCTGGCCCGCCTCATCCTGGGCCAGCAGGTGTCGGTGGCGAGCCATCGGACGCTCGTCAACCGGCTGCTGACCGAGTGGGGCACGCCCCTCAAAACGCCCACGGGGGCCGTTGTGTATGCCTGGCCGGCGCCGGAGCGGCTGGCGGGCGCGGCCGTGGAGGCGCTGGCCGCCGGCGGGATTCCACAGCGGCCTGCTGCCACGCTGCAGGTGGCCGCCCGATGGGCGGCGGCCGGCGGGCTGGGCGGCGTGTCCCGGGATCCGGAGGGGGTGAAGCGGCAGCTGGAGGCCCTGCCGGGGGTGGGGCCTTGGACGGCGGCGGGCGCTGCACTGTTTGGGTGGGGGGAGGACGACGCCGTGATGGCCAGCGACCTAGTGCTGGCGAAGGCGGCGGCGGCGCTCACGGGTCCTGGGGAGCGGCTGTCCGCGCGGGCGCTGGAGCAGTGGCTCGCGCCGCATCGGCCGCGCCGCGCGTGGGTGTGCTACTTGCTCTGGCATCTTCGGCTGCCGCCGGTCGGCAGCACCGGCGAGGGCGCACCTGGCACCCCAAGGGCTCTGGGCACAGCGAAGGAGGGCGACGCATGCGGGCAATGGTGGTGAGGCGCTTCGGGGAACCCGAGGCGATGGAGCTTCAAGACCGGGAGGTGCCGGTGCCGGGAGTCGGGCAGGTGTGCATTCGCGTGCACAGCACCAGCGTTAACTTTGCCGACATCAAGGCCCGGCACGGGCAGTACCGCGGCGGGGGTGCTCCGCCGTTTGTGCCCGGGCTTGATGCGATGGGCACGGTCGATGCCTTGGGGCCCGGGGTCGAGGGGCGGCAGGTGGGCCAGCGGGTGGTGGCCTTTCCCTCGGGGGGCTCGTATGCGGAATATGTTCTGGCGGACGCGCAGCTGGTGTTTGGTGTGCCCGATGAAGTGTCGGATGAGCAGGCCGCAGCGTGCCCAGTGGTGGGAGCTGCGGCCTACAAGTTGCTGGTTGACGTTGTGCGGGTGCAGCCGGGCGAGGCGGTGTTGGTGCATGCGGCGGCTGGAGGCGTGGGCACCACCGCCCTCCAGCTGGCGCGGATCCTAGGTGCGGGTCTGGTCATTGGCGCGGTGGGCACCCCAGGGAAGATGGCGGCGGCGCTGGCTGCGGGCGCCGACATCGCCGTGGACTCCAGCCAGGATGATTGGCCGGACGCGGTGCGCGAGGCCACCGGGGGGCGGGGCGCCGACGTGGTGCTGGATTCCATCGCGGGGCGCCTGACGGCTGAAAGCTTTCGCTGCCTAGCGCCGTTTGGCCGGCTGGCCGCCTTCGGAGATGCCAGTGGTGAGGCCGGCTGGGTGCCTACGACAGACTTGCACAGCAGCTGCCGCGCGGTGCTGGGATTCAGCCTTGGCGCTGCCCGGCGCCAGCGGCCCGCGGAGTTGCGCTCGCGGCCACCGCGGTGCTGGGGTACCTCGCCCATGGCTTGTTCCGCATTAAAATCGGCGCGGTCCTGCCGCTCGAGCGTGCAGCCGACGCTCATCGCCTGGTAGAGGAGCGCGCGAGCACCGGCAAGCTGCTGCTGGTGGTTAGCGCGTGATGGCTGGAGCGCGGACACCGGCGGTTCCCTCTGGACGCTCTGCTTTGATGAGTCGGAGCACCGCGTCGAGCTTGCGCTCGGCGGCGGTGAGCCGCATGGCGTAGTAGTCGACAAACGCGCCCTCGGCGTTGTCAAACGCCGAGACAGCGTCCTGCCATTCGGCCAGCGCTGCGTAATACTCGTCTAATAGGGTCATGCCGCATGCCCCCACTCAGCCGATTCGGCCGATTGGCCGTTCTGGCGGTAGCGTATGCGGACCGCGGGAAAAAATTTTCCGGCGGATGCGCTACGAGGATGCGGGGGTGTTAAGCGACGCCAGATCTTCGTCTGGATACAGGGTGGCGATGAGGGCGCCGTAGTGGGCTTCGACCACCCGCGTCTTGATTTTCAAGGTGGGGGTGAGCTCACCACTTTCCTCCGTGAACGGCCTATCCACCAGCTCCCAGCGCTTGGGCTGCTCAAAGTCGGCAAAGCTTGCGGTGCGCGCCTTCACTTCGGCGTCAATCAGCGCGCGGTAGGCGGGATGCTTCCGCGCCGCCTCTAGGTTGTCGGCAGGCAATCCCTGGCTGGCGGCCCACGCCGCCAGCTGAGCCTCGTCAGGGGCCAGCAGGGCTGCAACGTACTTCTTGCGGTCGCCCAGCAGCATGGCCTGCTCAATCCACGGCGACGCCTCCAGCGCTTGGCAGATGGCCAGGGGCACGACATTTTTTCCGGTGGACAGCACCATGATGGCGCGCTTGCGGTCGACAATGCGCAGATGGCCAGACGGCAGCCGCTCGCCGATGTCGCCGGTGTAAAACCAGCCGTCCACCAGAACGGCGGCGCTCTCCTCGGGCCGGTTCCAATAGCCCTGCATAATGTTGGGCCCCCGGCAGCAAATTTCGCCATCTGCTTCAATGCGCACCTCCACGTTGGGCAGCGGCAGCCCCACAGAGCCAATGCGGAGTGTGGAGAGGGTGTTGACGGACACGACCGGCGAGGTTTCGGTCAGCCCGTAGCCTTCCAGCACGGGAATGCCGGCGCCGACAAAAAATCGTGCCAGGTCGGGATGCAGAGGCGCTCCGCCGGAGTAGGCGAACCGCAGCGACCCACCCAGGGCCCGCCGAATCTTTCGGTACACCAACAGGCTGAACAGGGACTCCGCCAGCCATTCGCGGGCGGTGGGGCGGGCGCCCGCCGTCAGGCGAAGGGCACGGCGGCGCGCGACGGGGATGCTGGCGGCCAGGATGGGCCGCGACAGTGGGCCGGCGGCTTGGTCGTGCACGGCGGCAAACACCCGCTCGTAGATGCGGGGCACCGACACCATGGCGGTGGGCCGGGCCGTGGTGATATCCTCGGCCAGCCGACTGGGATGGGTGTAGTACATGGCGACGCCGCGCCCCAGCATGAAGTGGTGCACCAGGCGCTCAAAAATATGCGCCAGGGGCAGGACCGCCAGCGCCCGGTCCCGCGCCGTCAACTGCACGTCAGGATACCGCTCGGCATGGAGGGTCAGTCCCGCAACGTTGCTCAGCAGGTTGCCATGGGTCAGCATCACACCCCGCGAGTGGGCGGTGGTGCCCGAAGTGTACACCAAGGTGGCCAGATGGTCGTCCGCCACGCGATCGATGTTGTCCAGCCACGGGGATCCTTCCGGCACGCGGCCCCGGGTGATGGCCTGCTGCCAGCGCGGGTAGGTCATGACCAGGCGCGGGAAGCTGACCGGCAACTTGGCCTCCTGCTCCGCGTCCGCCACGATGGCGAAGCGTGCACCGGAGTCCTCCAGCAATTCGGCAACCTGGGCGGCGGCCAGGGACGGATAGATGGGCACCACCACCGCCCCCAGCGACAGGAGCGCCAAGTCCGCCCACACCCACTCGGCCGACGTGTGAGCTTGCAGGGCGACGCGATCGCCGTCCTGAATGCCTTGCTGGGCCAGCCAGCCTGCCAAGCTGAACACGCGTGCCATTAGGGTTCCGTGGGACACTGGCGCCCAAGCGGAGCCCTCCCGCACCATCTGCGCCGGAGCCTCCGGGTGGGCGGCCGCGTAGCGGAGCACGTTGGAGGCGAAATTTGTCACGGCTCTCACACCTCAGGGGATGCATTCGCGTTCCGCGCCGAAAGTCCTGTTCGAACCTGGCAGTCTAGCTGCTAGTCGGGAAAGGATGGGCCGCATAGGCATAAGGCGCCATTTGCCAGCCTTCGTCCGCCGCCTGATGGGGATCGTGGCTGAAAAACGGCACCAGGCCGTACTCCTGGCAGAGGGCTTGGATGCGCGCCACCGACTGTGCGCTCTGCTGGGGGTCCACAGCCGCTCCCACATGCCCGGGGTCGTAGTGAGCCCGCGTGTAGACCGCGTCGCTGGTGATGAACACCCCGCCGCCACGTTCGAACCGAACCATGAGCGACTGGTGGCCGGGGGTGTGTCCAGGGGTGGACACCAGGGTCACGCTGGGGGCCACCTCGGTGTCTCCGTCCAGCAGCTGGAGGCGGGCCCCCGCTGGCGGCGCCAGCCCCGGGTCGGGATACTGGTGGGGTGCCTTGCGAACCGCTTCCCACTCGGCACGCTGGACCAAAAACGTGGCGCCGGCCCACGCGGGGTCAGCGTTGGCCCCCGCGTGGTCAAAGTGCAGGTGCGAGGTGGCCACCATGGCGACGGCCGCGGGGTCTACCCCCATGGCCTGCAAGCGCTCCGTGATGTAGTCTCGGCTCGCGTCCATCATCGGCGTGAGGGCTGCCATCCCGGCTCCCAAGATGCGGCGGGGATCGGCCATGAGCGTGCGCGAGCATCCGGTGTCGAACAGCAGCAAGCCTTGGGGGGTGTCCACCAAGTAGGCATAAACTGGTGCCGCTGTCCGGCGGCCCGACCGATCGCCGGGCGTCAGCGCGGCCACTTCGAGATCAAAGGCGCCCACGGGAATAATCGACAGCTGAAGGCGCCGCGGTACCGCCCTTGAGGTCATGATGGTGCTCCCGTCCTTTCGGCGCGCAGCAGCGGCCCAGCGACCGTGGTCAAACAGGGTCGACCAGCCACGCCTCGCCGTATGAGCGCAGCGCCGCCACCACCGGCAGGAGCGCCTGCCCCTTTTCGGTGAGCGTGTATTCCACCCGCGGCGGAATTTCGGCAAACATGTGGCGCTGCACCAACCCGTCGTGCTCCATGCGGCGGAGCCGGGCGGTCAGTGTGCGCGGGTTCACGCTGACCGAGTCGGACAGCGACCCAAACCGCAGCGTGCCATTGGCCAAGTCGCGCAAGATCATCAAGATATAGGGATCGCCAATCAGCCGGGCCGTCAGCGCCACGGGACAGTGGGCGTTATCCCCTGCCGGCGCGCGGTCACGCTTGTCCTGTTCGAGTGCCATCGCTGATTCCTCCTCGGTGGCGCATGCCCCCAACCCCCCGACCATCATAGCACTTTGCGCCGGCCATTGCACAACGTGCCTCAGTTCCCTCTAGATAGCAATGGCAGTGCGTGAACTCCAGGCGCGCATGGGGTATAATCGCGGTGAGCCAAGAGGCGCGAGCGGCAGGAGGTTGGCGCGTAAGGGCGGCGATCCCGCCGCTCGCAGGCAAGTTAAAGGAGGCGCTACATGGCCAGCGTGGCTGAAGCAGACATCAAGGTGACGGGAATGACCTGCCACCACTGCGTGATGAACGTGAGCGAAGCGCTCGAAGGAGTGCCGGGCGTCGAAACCGTTAAGGTTTCCCTGGAAGAGGAGCGGGCGCACGTGGCGTACGACCCCAGCGCCACCAGCCTGGAGGCGCTGGCCCACGCCATTGAAGAGGCCGGCTACCACGTCGCCTAGTGCAGTCGGGCGCATGTTTTTGGTGAAGCGGTAAAGTCTAGCCGCGTGCCCGAGATTGATGCGGAAGGCGGCGACGACGATGACGAGGCTCCGAACAGTGTCCGCGATGGATGCGACCGGGACGGAGGATGCGGGCCACTGCTGCTGCACCAACTGCCGCGGCGACCAATGTGATCACGACTGCAACTGCGGGTCGATGTGCAGCTGCGCGCACTGCGAATGCAAGGACAACAGCTCGGCGCCGTAGGCGCGGGGCTCCAGCGCTATGGGCTTGGGGCCGTGGGCCCGGACCAGCGGGGCACTCCTACAGAAGTGCCCCGCTGCGGTGTTGGCGGGGCCCGGCCAGAGTCGGTCGCGAGAGGCGAGCCGAGCGGCTCGTGGTGCTCGGCAGCGATGTGCGCCGTGACGGCGTGGACGGAGTATTCTCCCTGGCCCAGCACGGGTTGCCCACGCGGGGAATCTTAAGAGACCACGGCCAAACGTCAGGAGGGCGCGCAACGCGACAGCGACCTCCCCAATGAACGAAAAGAGTGCAATGTTCCCCGGCCACAGGCGGAACGGCGTTTCCGTGGCCTCGCGGCGCTGTAGGAGTGACAGGAGCTGGCCCGCGATGCCGTGCTCGAGGCGCTGCGCTCCTTGGGGAGTTCAACCGCTGCCTCATTCCCTAGGGCTCCTGCGTCCAGGTCGACGCAGTCGCCAGCCTCACTGCGTGAGCGGTCTAGTCAGGCTGCTCATCGGGCGCCGGGATTCCTGGCCCGCCCGTGAGCCCGTGCTCACCGGTTCCTTCAGCCGCACGGCCTTGGCGGACCGGGTCACGCCAAACTGCTCTGCCAACTCGTCGGGCACCGGGGAGTCTCGCCCGCACGCGTTGACCAGCGCCTGGGGCATCGGCAGCTTGGCCCAAAAGTGATTGGCGGCTTGCTGCCGCAGATCGGCGGCCCGGTCGGCGCGAACGCCATAGCCGCGCCGTTGTCCTTGCAGCCACCGACGTTGGCCGCGTCGAGCCCGGCAAGTCCAACTCCCAGGGGCCTCACTCGCGCGCGACCGTAAAGCACTGGCACCCTCGCGGCTGGTCACCCGCCACATAGATGGACCACTGATGATCCTGGCGCAGGATCCGTCCGGCCAGCGGCTCCGGCAGTGCGGCTCGATGCAGCGCGAACCCCAAGCGATCACAGAGGGGAGACAGCGGCACCGGGACCGCACATCGCAGGTGTTCGCGCTGGAGAAATTGTTTCGCCCGGCGCTGAGTTTGAGGCCGACTCAGCATCGTGGCCGCTTTTCCCATCGCTGCGCCGGTGGGTAATGGCACTACGCCGTTCCTGAACCCGCAGTCTCTGATGTCTAGGGTCTATGATCGCTTCGTCGGCATCGGTCCCGCGACGGGTCTTGCGTCGCCTCGGCGAGCGTTTAAGGCCTCCCCGGAACTCGGGGCGACGGGCGGTCTAAACCGCCTGTGTGAAATGCGCCAGGTTGATCGCCGCGTTCAGATCGCGGTCGGTCTTAAGCTCACGCGCCTCGCACCGGAAGAGGCTCTCGGACAAGGCCAGCTCCGCCTTCACGGTGCCGCAGTCGGAACACGTCGGCGAGGAAGGGTAGCAGCGGTCGGCCTCCACGATCCGCCGGCCGTCCCACGGGCCCTTGTATGCGAGCAGGCGGCGAAACGCCCCCCGGAGATCGCCCGCGCCAGGCGGCGGGTGCGCACACGACGATGGAGCCGAGCCCGGGAGAGCGCGGACTGGCGCCGTCTCTTGGCCCCACGCTGTTTGCGTGGGCCTGGCGGCGACGCCGCCAGGCCGTGAGGGCCCGGGAGAGCGCCTGCTCGGGCACGACGAGGGTGCCATCGGAGAGGACGGCGAACGCCTTGAGCCCGAGGTCCCCGCCGCCGAGGCCGCCCGCGTGGGGCTGGGCGTCGGGGCGCTCAACTTTCACCGGGTCCGCGGCGGGCCAGCGATCGGCCTCGCGCCGCCCCGCCGCGGACCGCCCCCGGCACTTCGCCGTCGGCGGGTCGGTTCGCACCCCGCCGATCCGGGGGAGCTTTACGCCAGGACGCCCGACCCGGGTCGCGCCCGTCAGGCGGAAGCGGTCGTCCCGGCCCTTCTGGAGGGCACGGGGAAGCCAATCTTTGCGCGCTCGCGCTTGCCCTGGCCGGGACGCGAAGAAGTGGTCAACCGCGCGCCGCAGGGCGCGCAGGGCTTCCTGGGGGGACACTGGGACACCTCGGACCACCGCGGCGCGTTCTCCCGCTGGCACCCGGGCCACAGACGGTGAAGTTCGGGTTCGCTGGGGACGGGACGGTTCGTGCCAAGAAGGCCGCGGCAAAGGGCCAGGCCCAGTGGCACGCGAACCGGTCCGGGCCGGCGGCGCGCGCGAGCAGGTTCGCCTGGCGCGTCGTTGGCGCCAGGTCGCACCGCCACGCCTGCTTCACGGTCATGACGCCGATGCCTCGGCGGCGCACTTCACCGCGCGGTTCGCTCGGGGCCGAGCCGAGCGCCGGCCGGACAGCCTGGCGCAAGACGACGTCAGGACTTCGATCATGTCGTGCACGAGGTCGTCCGGGGTTTCGCCCGGGTCTACCACGACCAGGCGACGTCGTGGCGCGGCCAGGGCCGCCTCGACGTACTCGGCGCCGACTCGCATCAGCCGATCGCGGTGCTCCACCGCCACGATGGCCCCCGATGGGTCCGCGCGGAGTTTCATCAGCTTAGGCCGATGGCCGTTCAGGCCGGACGCCACCTGCCCTTCAAGATCCGAACGCTGATCGGACGACGACACGCGGGCGTACACGCCCCGTGGGCAGCGCCTTCGGTGGCTTGACGATGATGGTACCCGTCGGCAGCTTCTCTCTCAGAACGCGCAGTTTTCCGTCCCGGTACATCCAGCAGTATGCCAATGCACAGCCGACCGGCGCCCTTGATCGCGGCGCGCCACTTCGTTTGCTACAATCGGCGTTCCAAAGGGGGAGCTCCGGTGGCGGACTGGCCGATACAGTGCGAGTGGGGTCCAGCGGGAATATGGGCCGGCGGAGCGCCGGCCGCCGTCGTGGTGGCGGACGTGCTGATTTTTTCCACGGCTGTGGCGGCAGCGCTGGACAAAGAGGTGCTGGTGCATCCCTATGGCTGGGGCGATGCACCGGCGGCCGCGGCTTATGCGCGGTCCGTGGGCGCGGTTCTGGCCGGGCGCCGCGGAGAATCTGAGCCAAGCGGGTCGCCCCGCTCCCTCACGCGCCTGGCGGCCGGCTGCCATGTGGTACTGCCCTCGCCCAATGGAGCCACGTGCGCGCTGGCGGCGCAGCAGCGCGGCCCGGGGGTTCAGGTGGCGCTGGGCGCCCCGGTGAATGCGGCGGCTGTGGCCCGCTGGGCTGCCGCGGCTGGCGGGCCGGTTCAGCTCGTTGCCGCCGGCGAGCGGTGGCCCGACGGCAGTTTGCGCCCGGCCCTGGAGGATTGGCTGGGTGTCGGGGCGATCGCGGCCCACCTGCCCTGGAGTCAGCTGGGGGATAGTGCGCGGGCGGCGCGCGCCGCGTTTGAATCAGCGCAGCCGACCCTGGCGGCGGTGCTGGCTGGCACCCCCTCTGGTCAAGAACTTATCGGCCGCGGCTTTGCCGACGACGTGGCGTGGGCCGCCCAGAGCGATAGGTATGCCGTGGTGCCCGTGTTGGGGCCGGGTGGGTATTTTGAGCGAGCGTGGGGCTGATAGCCAAAAGCCGACCTCTGGATAGCCAGAAGTCGGCTTGACGCACAAGCGAGTCGACCATAAGCCGAGTTCTGTCGTGGACGACCATCTATCTAGGGCGCCGGTTGCCCGGCGCCTCGAGCGACCAACCCGGGAAGTCGGCGGGCCGCGTCATCCTCCCCCTATTTGGTCTTGCTGCGGGTGGGGTTTGCCAAGCAAGCCTGTCGCCAAGCTTCTGGTGCGCTCTTGCCGCACCGTTTCATCCTTACCCGATGGCAACCGCGTCAGCTGCCGCCGGGCGGTTTATTTTCTGTGGCACTTTCCTTAAGGTTGCCCCCACTGGACGTTATCCAGCACCCTGCCCTGTGCAGCTCGGACTTTCCTCCTCGCTGAGTGAGGCGCTAGGCGACTCACAGAGGCGCGGCGGCCGTCGTGTCCACTCGCGTGCATCACATAGTGTAGCCGGCAGCGCGCTGCCCTTCAAGTCCACATGTTTCCGCCGCTGGGCGCGTCAGCCGATGGCATGAGTCAAGAGCGCCATGCGCATCGGGACGCCGTTGGCGGCTTGTCGAAAATAAATGGCACGCGGATCCTCGTCCACCAGCGGCGGCAGTTCATCGCGGCGCGGCAGCGGATGCAAAATCAAGCTTTCTGCCGGCAGTGCGTCCAGCACCGCCCGATCCACCTGAAGCGCCGCGGGCGCCGACGAGCCCGCCGGCAGGCGCTCGTGCTGAATGCGCGTCATGTACAGGACGTCGGTGCTGGCGGCCGCGTCGGCCAGCGAGTCGATGCGCTCCACCCGTGCGCCGCCGAGGATGCCGCCGGCCGGTGCCTCTAAGCCATCCGGCGCCACCAGCTGCACCGCCCTCAGCTCGTAGTGATCCAGCAGCGCCATCAGCGAATGCACCGTGCGCCCATAGCGCAAGTCACCCACGAATGTCACGGTGAGGCCATCTAAGCGGCCAAAGTGCTGATGCAGCGTGAAGGCATCGGTCATTGCCTGGGTGGGGTGCTCTCCCGCACCGTCGCCCCCATTGATGACCGGCACGCGGCCGTCAAGGGCGTCGGCGGCGGCGCGGGCGGCGCCGGCTTCGGGATGCCGGAGCACGATGGCGTCGGCATAGCCGGACACCATGCGAACAGTGTCTGCCAACGTTTCTCCCTTTGCTACCGAGGACGTCGCGGCGTCGGCTACCGAAATGACGTGGCCGCCCAAGCGCAGCGCGGCGGACTCAAACGACAGGCGGGTGCGTGTGCTGACTTCGTAAAACAGGGTCGCCACGATGCGGCCCGCGAGCGTATTGATGGCGGGGGCTCGCGCCCCCGCCATCTGCCCCGCCAGGGCCATCAGCCGATCGATGTCTTCGCGATCCAAATCGGAAATGCTAGTGAGTGAGGTGTGCGCCTGCCATCGCATGCCCAGAATCTCCCTTCGGCCCATATGTCAGGACGCCTAAGGCGCCCGGTGATGCTCATCGATGCCGCGGTTGGCCAGCCGGTCTGCCTCTTTGTTTTGCTCGCGCGGGACATGGGTGGCGGTCCAGCCCGCAGTGCGGGCCAGCAGCGCCATAGCCTCCCGATGGAGCGGCACCAGTCGAGGATGTTTGACTTGGTAGCGCCCTTCCAGCTGCCGAATCATGAGCTGGCTGTCCGCCCGCACAGCGACGCGCCCGCCGCCGTGAGCCAGCACGTGGCGCAGCCCCGCCAGCAGCCCCTGATACTCGGCCACGTTGTTGGTGGTGAGTCCTAGGTAGCCCGACAGCTCTACGGCGGCGCCGGACCGCTGGTCCACCAGGTAGGCGCCGTAGCCAGCCGGCCCGGGGTTGCCGCGCGACGCCCCGTCGGAGTAGAGAATCCAGTCCGAGGTCATGGGGTGCCGCCGGGCGGGGACACTTCGGCCAAGATGCTGGACAGGCCGGGCACCGTCCACGTGCCCAGCGGCACCAAGCCTACGCGGATGCCGCGCTCCGCCATTTCCAGTCGGCTGTCGCCGTCGGTGCGCTCCGCTTCAATGCGGTCCACCCCGGTGTTGACGGCCCAGGATGCCAGCTCCTCCGTGACCAGCGCCGTCCGCACGGTGCCATCCTCGCCTAGATAAGCCTGCGGTACGGTGAGGCGATTAGCCAGCGGAATCAGGTCAAAAGCAGCATCTTCATAAGGGTGGCTGGCTTTCATGGCCGCCAGCACCTCCTCCTCGATCCAGGTGGGCAAAATGACCGCCAGCGCCGATTCATCTACGTACTCGATGCGGCCTTCCCGGCCCCCGCGCGTGTTGGTCGCGCCGGTGGCCCGGAAGGTGCCCGCCCCGGCGGCGGCGAAGGTCATATGCGTATAGGGGCCGACGCTGCCCGCTCCCGCGGCCACCAGCGCGTCGCGCACGCGGTCCACCGCATTGCGGGGCACAAATACCACCAGCTTCAGAAACGGGCGAAAGGTAAGCAGGGGCCCTACGGGGCGCCCGCCCAATACGCGCGCCACGGCTTTGCTGCGCGCAAATGCGCCCGCGACCACGCCGCTCGAGGCCAGCGCTCGCGTGCTGGGCCAGCCGGCGAGCGTGACCCGCGCATCCGAGCCAGCGACGGGCACGACCTCAGTGACTTCCCCAAATTCTGGCCACGTGCGGGACACGACGTCCGGGCCAAAGTGCCCTTGCCAGCTGTGTTTCGACATGCGCCACCTCCCCATTATTGTCAGGGCGTTGCCTCGAGTGTATCCCATCTGGAGGGGTCGCGGCCGGGTTTTGCACCGCGCGCCGTCTCCGCCTGATAGCAGTCGCAGCACAGCGCCGTATAGTTGTGCTCGCCCACCACCACCTGCACCGATTCGTCCGACAGGCGGTGGGAGATAAACGCATCGGCCTGGCGGCAGCGGGTGCAAACGGCGTGGACTTTGACCACCTCGTTGGCAATGCACATAAGCTCCCCCATGGCGCCGAACGGCTGCTCGCGATAATCCATGTCCAAGCCGGCCACCAGCACCTGCCGGCCCTCCGCGCGCCATCGCCGGCAGTAATCCACCAGGTGTGCGTCGAAAAACTGGGCCTCGTCGACCGCGAGCACCAGGGCGCCGGGGTCCACCAGCTGGTCGAGGCGCTCCGCTGCCCCGTCCGGCACCGGCACAATGCTCCACTGGCCCGGCAGGGCCGCCAGGCGCCCATCCACGTCGCGCACGCTGCCCCGGTGCGAGAACGCGGGCACCAGCACCTGGACCGGCAAGCCCGCAATCAGCGCGCGCTCTACCAGCCGCGCCAGCTCCGTCGACTTCCCGGAAAACATTTCGCCTGCGATCACCTTGATGTATCCGGCCATTGAGCGCTCCTCCCCCTGACACTCCATTCGACCTGGAGGGGTGATGGTCCTGCGTGCCCGCCAGCGCTCTTCGAGTCAGAAGGGGCCCGGGCTCGATCCCCGCCGCCGATCGCCGCGACTATCCGCCGTGCGTCCTCGGACAGCACGGGGTCAGGGTGGTCCGTGCCCCGGGCGCGACTAGTCAGTCGGCGCGATCCAGCAGAAAGCGCGCAAACCAGCTGCCGCCGCCGCCGCCGGGGGACCGGCCCCCAGACGAAGACGTCACCAGCGGGCTTCGGCACGACCCATCCCGCGGCCGCTAGAGCCTCGATGACGGTATCGCGCCGCCGCTCGCAGACGGCGGCCTCGCCGCGAAAGGGCCCTCTCGTCCAGGCCAACGGCGGCTGCGGCTTGGACTGCCCCGGACTAGATGATCTTGAAGCTGGTCAAACTCATGGACGATGTCTGTGCTGCCGGCCACGAGGCCGATGCGCCACCCGGCCATGTGAAACGTTTTGGAGAGACTCAGCAGCTCCACGCTCACGTCACGCGCGCCCGGGCGCGGCGCTCGTCAAATACAATGGCGCCTTGGGCGACGTCGTGTGCCAGGAGGCCTCCGGTGCGCCGTGCCCAGGCGACGGCCTCCGCTAGGGTGCTCCCATGGGCCAGTGCGCCGGTCGGGTTGTGCGGGCAGTTCAAAAACATCCGCCGCGCCGGCGGCAGCGCGACGAAGTCCGGCTGACACCCCAGCCCCGGGTCCACGGTGGGCAAGGGATCCAGGCGAAACCGGCAGCCGCGCCGAACGGCCAGCGCGCTCAACTTCTTTGGACCTACACATGGTCGACCCTCCCGATTATCTTAAGGCCAGGGGTGCGGGCTTCTAAATCGCAGCGACGAATTCGCCAGGCCGGGAGGAAACCTGCTGGCCCCAGCAGGCCACAGGGCTTATGCCCGCGGGGGCCTTCGGGTGTTTCCGAGGGTCACCTATCCCCAAGGCTCAAGCCGGGGTTTCACGCCCCATCTGATGACAAGGGGGGCTGTGGGCAAAGGTTCGCCGGCAAGCCCCCGCGCCCTTAGTCGGAGAGTCTAGGCCATCCCAGGCTGTTCATCGTGCCGAGCCGCGCCTGCTCCCCGGGTCACGGACGGGTCTGTGCGCCGGCATGGGCAGGCCTACAGGTGGGCGCCGCCGTCCACCGTCAGCACCTGGCCAGTCGTGGAGTCCTGCTGCAGCAGGTTGACAATGGCGGCGGCCACATCGGCGGGCGACGCGGTGTGCTCCAGGAGAGTGCTGGGCTCCATGCGCGCCATGGCGGCCTCCCGGCCATCCCACCAGCGGGTGGCGACGGCACCGGGCGCCACAGCGTTGACGCGAATGTGGGGGGCGAGCGCCCGAGCCAGCGAGCGCGTGAGGCCATGCACCGCAGCCTTGGATACGGCATACGGGAGTGACGACCCGGATCCCGAGAGGCCAGAGACGCTGCCCACATTCACGATCGCACCTCCGCCGGCCTGACGCAGCCAGGGAGCGGCCGCGCGGGCCACGTAAAACATGCCCCGCAGGTTGACGCTCATAATGCGGTCCCACACATCATCGGTGATGCCGTCTAGGTCGGGCAGTGCAATGTGCTCGGTAATGCCGGCGTTGTTGACCACCCCGTCGAGGCGGCCAAGCTGCTCGCCCACAGCAGCCACCATCTGCTGCACCTCGGCGTCGCTGGACACATCAGCCGCCACGGTGAGGGCGCGGCGGCCCTGCCGTTCGACCAGCGCGGCGACGTCCAGCGCCTCCGCGCGCGAGCGTGAGTAGTTGACCGCGACGTCTGCACCCAGATCGGCCAAGCGCAGGCAGGCGGCGCGCCCAATCCCCGTGCCCCCTCCGGTCACCAGGACGACGCGTTTGGTGAGGTCCTTCACTTCCGAGGTCATCTCCTTCGGATCAAGGGGTCAAGGCTGGGTGGCTCCGTCCCGGCGGCGCGTGAGGCGTGCAGCCGGTCCGCCATCTGGCCCAGCCAGTCCTGCAGAGGCAGCAAAGCCGCCCCCTCCGCATGGTAAACCACCCGGGTGCCGTCAGCCACCGGTGCCACGAGCCCCGCCTGCACCAACCGCTTCAGCTGGCGCGACACCGTGGAGGGGTGGATGTCCAGTGCGGCGGCCAGGCGGTGGGCCGGGGCGGGCCCTTGGGCCGCGAGACGCTCCAAGAGCCCTGCGGCGGCCGGATCTGCCAGCAGGCGCATTAGCGCGCCGCGCTCCTCCGGGGACCAGACCGGCACCTGCCCCGGCGCCGGGTCGGCTGGTCGTGCCCGCGGCGGGCTCGCCTCCGCCCACAGGACCATGCCGTTGCCCAGTCGCCAGGGCAGCACCTGATCTCCCAGCCCCACGGCCGGCACCAGAACGAGGCGGGCCACACGTCCCAAGTCCGCTGCGAAGCCGGCCGGCACTGGCCGCCCCGTAAATTGCTCCAGGACTGCCGCGGCGCCCGAGGCGCTGGCGGGCGAGGATGGGGCCGCCGCCACTCCCGTGAGCTGGAGCACCAGGGCCAAGGCGTCCGCCAACACGCTGCCCAAGCGTGCGCCGTCATGCACGAGGGGAAGCGCGGCGGGGGTCGCGGCTGCCCAAGCAATGGTTTGCGTCATGATTATTTCGCGAGCGAGATCGGGCTGCTCCATCAGGCGATCCGCCGCCGGCAGGGGATTGGGCCAGCGCACGCGGACCGCCTCGACCAGCGGGTTGGGTGGCCGGGTGGCGTAGTGTGCCAGTCCCTCGAGCGCCGCGCGTACCAGCAGTCGGTCAAAAAAATTTTGGTCCGGCTCCGCCAGCCAGACACGGATGTCCTCGGGGCGTGTGGGCAGGGTGGCGCCGCGCATGAGGTGCAACGCAACCTCGTCGCGAAATACGCGGCCGTGCAGCAACAGCGCGCGGGCTCCCAGCCATCCGGGCAGGGCGCGCAGCGCCTCTGCCCCGGGTGGGCTGATGACGCCCGCATCGACAGCGGGCAGCAATCCAGCGGCTGCGGCTAGCGGCGACGCTTCCACCGAACTGTCGCACCGCGGCCCAAGGGAGATCGCTTCGATACGTGGGGCCTCCGTCGCTTCGTGCATCATGTGCCCATCATCGCATAAAGTTGCCGATGTGTATTCGCAATAAGTGTCGCGACATGAAAATATGTGACGGACGAAGACGACGTGGGGCGCGCCGTGAAGCCGATCCCGCTTGGATGCTTGACAGATGCGGCGCTGAAGGCCGGCGCGGCACGGGCGACCTGCAGGGCGCGACAGGTTCTGGACAAGGTGGCGCGGTGCAATCCGCGGGCTCGGACGGTTGACGGCAGCTCGCGGCGCCGCTAAACTGGCCGTGGTGGCGGGCGCGTAGCTCAGTGGTAGAGCGCTTGACTCACATTCAAGAGGTCGGAGGTTCGATACCTCCCGTGCCCACCAGAAGTTTGAGGGCCGCCCGGGGCATTCGCACCCTGGGCGCTTTTGTGTCTGAGTGGAATTCGGGGTGCATGGGATAGCGGCGTGCCGGCATTCGCGAAGCAATGCGCCGCGGTCACGAGGTGTCTTGTCCGTGCCGTGTGGCTGGCGTCCTGTCTCGAACGCGCCAAGGGTCGGCCAGCACGACCTGCTTGCGGCGTGCTGAAGACACGACGGGCGCTCGCCCTATCCGGCCAGGCCGAAGGCGTGGTGGCAGGCGGGTTTTGCGGCAGGCGCGAGGCAAAGCATCGGAGCGCACAGCCAGGTCACGGTTAGGCGATGGGCAGACCAATGGTGTCGCGGCACCGCAGCAGGCAAGCATCCTCGTTCCGCTGCCGGCCGCTCGCCGCTAAGCCGTCCGCGGTTTGATGTCTCTCAGGCCCTCGAAAGATTTCGCCAGGCAGGGACGGTCCACGGCTTCGCATCGCGTCCGCGGTTCGCTCCCGAGGAATAGGCTGACAGCGACAGGAGGATGAGCATGGCGGCATGGGACGATGGGGCGGTTATCGTCGCCGCGCTGCTGGGCCTGGCGGCGTCTTTCGCAATTGGCGGGCCGACTTGACTCATGCCCTCGAGGGGCTGGGCGGGCGGGTGGATGAGGTGGGCGCCGTGCTGCAGCGGCGCCGGGATGACCTCCATGCCGTCACGCGACTCAATACGCAAGCGCTGAGCACGCTGCTGCCAGCCGTGATTGTGCGTGAGGATGCCCAAGCCAACCGGCAGACGGCGGACACGCTGGGGGCGAAGTTGCTGGATGCACTCTCCGCGAATCGCCGACGAGCACGAGTGGGAGAATCCGCTGAGCACGGAGGAGGGGCGGCGGCTGCAAGATTACCGGAAGCGCCTGACTGTGGGTGCCGACCTGCCCCCCGACGCGCTGAGCGATATGAAAGTGCTGGCGGATCGGGTGCATGCCGAGCGGCCGGATGACGCATCGTCGCTGGCGCTCGGACTGCTGGCGGCGCTGCTGTCCACGCTGGCCCTGTCGAGCCACTCGTCCACCAACTAAGCGGGCGCGGGGGCGTTCTGCTGGATCACCCAGCTGTTGCCGTCGAGGTCGTGAATCGTCACCCAGCGGCCCCACGGGGATGACTCGGGCGGCGTGAATTCCACTTGGTGCGCGGTGAGCGCGGTGATGGCCGCATTCAGGTCCGGCACGGCCAGCACGGTGCCTTGCAGCGAGCCTGCGGGCATGCGCTCGAACCACGTCACCAGCGTGATGGCAGTGCCGCCCGCCGACGGCCGCAGCATCACCCAGCGCAGCGTGCCGTCGGCCATGGTGTTGTCCATAACCAGTTCAAAGCCCAGCACGTCCATGTAAAACGCTTTGCTGCGGTCGACATCCGTGACGGGCACGGACACGACCGAGATGTGGTGGTTGGTCACGGCCACTCCTCCTATGACAGCTGGCGCCAGCGGAAAGTGCAAATAGGGCGATTAAGCGGCTCTCAGGCAAGGTGGTGGGCCCAGGAGGATTCGAACCCCCGACCAACCGGTTATGAGCCGGCAGCTCTAACCACTGAGCTATGGGCCCAAAAAGAATGGCTCCTCGAGCAGGACTCGAACCTGCAACCACTCGGTTAACAGCCGAGTGCTCTACCAATTGAGCTATCGAGGAGCATCAACCTCATGCTAGCAACTTGGCGGCGTGCGGTCAAGGTTTCGCCAGCCAGAAAGCCGCCATTTTTCGCACCGAAGTGCTCTGAGGCGGTCGAGCGGATGGCGCTCACCAAATTATGGCGCCAGTGCTGGAGCATTTAGCGCCGGCGGCGGTTTTGGCCCACAACAAGCCAGGCTCCCGCCAACACCAGCCCCAGCCCAATCGTGGCCCCCACGGTACTGCCTGACATGAAGCTGCCGCCCAGCACCCCAATGCCCTGCTGCAGCCACACTAAGCCAATCAGCGCCATTACGGCGCCGATGCCTCGCCGCACGACCACGCTTACCCCCTCCAATGACCATGGCGTACTATTTTTTCCAGTCGCTGCCGCGAGTGCGGATATGTCAGAGGGGCCGCAGCTAGCGTGGGGCCGGGGCCGGTGCAGGAGGGGGGCGGACACCGCCCTAGGCCCGGTTGATAGCGAGCATGAAACCGCGTGCCGCCCTGGTGCGTCCCGCTCCCAAGGCAGCGCGAGAGGAAGTGGACCAAGAGTGAGCACCCTGTCGTCGGTGGGGCTGGAGCTGGAGCATGTGGATAAGGCCAAGCGGCAGCCCATTTTGAAAGATGTTTCGCTGGCCATTCGCCCCGGGGAGGCGGTGGGGCTGGTGGGGCCTAATGGCGTGGGCAAAACCACGCTGTTCAAGGTGGCGGTGGGACTGTGGCAGCCGGACCGCGGCCATGTGCGGTGGGATGGCACAGCGGATGGGGCGGCGGCACGAGCGCGGCGCGCGGGCATCGGCGTGGTGGGCGAGCTGGCGCCGCTGTACCCCTACCTGTCGTGCCGCGATCACCTGGAGATGAAGCGGCGCGTGCACCCGGGCGTGGGGGCCGACCGCATCAGCGTGGTCCGATCGGCCTTGGACCTCGAGGCGTTTTGGACCGTGCCCACCCACAAGCTGTCGCAGGGCCAGCGACAGCGGGTGGCGCTCGCCACGGCGCTGCTGCCGGACCCACCGTTCCTGCTTTTAGACGAAGCCACCAACGGGTTGGACCCGGATGCGGTGCGCTGGCTGCGCGACACCATCGCCAACCTGAGCCAGCGCGGCACCGCCGTGTGCGTGTCCAGCCACGTGCTGGGGGACCTGGTAAAGATGGTCACGCGGGTGCTCTTTCTCAAGGGCGGCACCGTGGTGGCAGACGAGATGGTGGGCGATCGGTCAGCCGAGTGGATGGAAGAGCGCTATCAGGCGGTGATGGGCAGCGTGCTCACGCCGCTGGCCTGATGACGCACCAGCATCTGCGATCCGATAGATCCAGGGCGCCGGGGCGCGCGAGGAGGCAGGTCATGTCAGGCATCGTACAGTGGTGGGGCTTAGTGCAAAACGAATGGCTGAAGTTTCGGCGGAGGCGGCGGGTGTGGATCGGCCTCGGGGGCCTGGTGGTGCTGACGCTGCTGGTCACTCAGTCTCAGAGCGGACTCAACCCGGCCAACACTCCCGCGGCGCTGGCCAAGTCAGACCGCTCTCAGATTGTCCAGTATCAGGCCATGGCCAAGCAGAACCAGGGTGCCGCCCGGCTGGGCGATGAGGCCAATCTGCTGCTGGCACGCTATGACCTGGCGGCGGTGACCGGCCGCACCCTCCCGCCGATGGCGCCCATCATCCGGGCCACGCGGCGCTGGACCGTGGCGGAGGCGCGCGGGCACCGCGCCGCGGACGGCTACGGCTCCGCGGTCACCGCGTACCGGGACGCCCAGTACGCGGCGGCGCACCACGTGGAGCTCCAGCCCACCAGCTCGCCGCGCAGTGGCTGGTGGCTCGTGAGCGACGTGTTTTCGGGAACGTTTGTCCTGCTGTTTGGCTTGCTGGCGGTGCTGCTGACGGCCGACATCTTGGGAATGGAGTCGCACACCCACACCTGGAATCGCCTGTGGCTCGACCCGCCTCCGCGCGGCCCGCTGCTGCTGGCCAAAGGCGTTCTGGCCCTGGCGGCCGCCGTGGGCGTCATGGTGGGGGCGGGAGTGCTGCTGTTCGCGGCGGGCACCGTGGCGTTCGGGGCGCATGCGGGCTGGGTGGTGAACGAAGTGAGCTACGTGCGCGTGCTGGTCCACTACCCCAGCGGGGCGTTCCAGATGCCGGCCATCTTGCATGCGCGCCAAGTCACGCCCACCAGCCTGGCCAACTTAGACGTCCTATCGGTCCTGGGCAGTCTCCTGCCGATCGCCGGGGTGGTGGCGGTGGCGGCTGCCTTAGGATATTTCATTCACCAGGGCACGCTGGCGACGCTCTTGGCGGCGGGCTTTGCCGCGGCGCCCGTCCTGTCGCTGGCCGGCAACGTCTCGCCGTGGATTGCCTGGCTGCCCGGCAGCTACCTAGAATTTGGCCGCTGGCTGGAGGGGCAGATCCTGGGGCAGAGCGCGCTCGTCGTGTCGGTGCCGCTGGCTCTCGGGATGTGTGTGGCGTGGGTGGCGTTGGCATGCGTGGTGGTGGCGTGGCATCAGCGGCGGGTGGAGGTGTAGGGGTGCAGACCAACTGGCTGGCGCTCTGGTGGGGCGCTTTCCAAAACGAGTGGGTCAAGTTTCGCCGGCGCCGCCGGGTGGCCCTGGGGCTCATCGGGCTGGGCATCCTGACCGTGGCTGCGACTGCCGCCATGGCCGTGCCGCAGGCGGCGGCCCCGGCGCAAACGGCCACGGCCCTGCGCCAGGAGGTGAAATATGACGAGGCCGGCCTCGCCACCAGTCGCGGCACGGCGAAGCTGCTGACGGCGCTGGACTTGCGTCAGGCTCAGTACGCCCTGGCGCGCCAGAGCGGCGCACAGCTACCTCCAGTGAGCGCCCTGGAGCAAGCGGCGCACCGCGTCATGCTGGCGGTGCATGGCCGAAACCTGGCGTGGGCTCACTACGCTCAGGCCGTCTCCGCCTGGAAAGAGGCGCGGTACAGCCAGGCGCACCATCTGCCCATTGGCGCCGGACCTCACCCGCGGAGCGGCTGGTGGCTCGTGAGCCGTGTCTTCAGTGGGCCGCTGGTGGTGCTGTATGCGCTGCTGGCGCTGGTGCTGGCAGCGGACGTGCTGGGGCAGGAGTTTCAGTCCGGCACCTGGAACCGCCTGTGGCTGGACCCGCCCGGCCGGGCGGCGGTGCTGCTCGCTAAAGGCGCGCTGGTGTGGGCGGTGGCTGCTGGCGTGCTGGTGGGGGCGGCCCTGGCCCTGTATGTGGCTGGGACCGCCGCCTTTGGCGCCGGGCTGCTGTGGGCGGTCCCGGAGGTGGCCTATCAATCGATGGTGCTGCACACCTTCGGTGGGGTCGCCGTGGCGCCGGAGTCCTTTGCCGTGATTGTCTCGCCGAGCCAGGTGGCCGTGGCCAGCCTGCCGGCGTTTGCGGTGACTGCAGTGCTCGGGAGCATCCTGCCGCTCGCCGCCATCCTGTCTGCGGCCGCGGCGCTGGGGTGGCTAGTGCACCAGCCCGCCGTGGTGGCGCTGCTGGCGGCCGCGTTGGTGGCCATCCCCAACTTGGCACTGGTGTACTCAGGGCAGCGCTGGCTCACCTGGCTCCCCAGCACCTATCTGCAGTTTGGGCACTGGATGCACCACAGTGCCGGCTGGGTGTTCGGCATGCCGGGGTCGTCGCCCACACTGGGGCTGCTGGTGGCCGTGGCATGGATCGTGGGCGCAGCCGTGCTGGTGGGCTGGCACACGCGCCGGATCGAGCTGTAGCGGCGGCATCGGCCCGCAGCGGTGCCGCGATCATTCTCGAACCCCTTCGGAACCAGGCTGGACGCCGCTCAGCAGGGCGGCGGGCGCTTGCTCGCGAGCGGCGGCGAGCCACCGCGCAGGGCAGCGGGTACAATAAGTATCCGAGTTTGGGCGGCCGGAAGCGCGGGAAGGGTGAGTGTCGGTGGGCAGGGTCCGCCCTGAGACGGATGCCGAGGAGCGCGCGTACTTGAGTCGGGTCCTAGGGCGAATTCGGCGCGAGCAGGCGAGCGCGGGGGCCGGCGCTGCGCGGGTGGGCGACGAGCTGGCGCGGCTCCGGCGGTGGTGGACAGACGATGAGGCGCGGGAGGCGATCCAGCTGCTGGACCGCGCGCAGAACATGCCGCTGCTGCAGGGCCTGGAGGCCGAAGCCGGGGCGCACGCGCGCCGGCTGCGCCAGCTGAGCCTGGAGGCGCGCCGGCCGTATTTTGGGCGGGTGTGCTTCCAGGAGACCGAGCCCGAGCGCCGCGGCGACACCGAGGCCTTCTATGTGGGCCTGGGGGGCATCTGGGATGACGAGGGCGAGCCGCTGGTCATTGACTGGCGCACGCCCATGGCGGGCTTGTACTACGATGCCGAGCCCGGGCCGGCAGCCTTTTTAGGCCCAGACGGCCGAGTGGCCGGCACTGTGGCCGGCAAGCGGCAGTACCAAATTGAGCGCGGCGCACTCGTGGGCTTTTTCGATACCGCGCTGCACATCGGCGACGATCTGCTGGCGCGCGCGATGGCCGAGCGCGGCGGCGCGCGCATGCCCAGCATCGTGGCGACCATCCAGCGCGAGCAGAACCGAGCGATTCGCGACGGCGCGCACCGCGTGCTGCTGGTCACCGGGCCGGCGGGCAGCGGCAAGACGGCGGTGGCCCTGCAGCGTCTGGCGTACCTGCTGTACCACCGGCCCAAGCTGTCGGCGGCCGACATGCTGTTTTTAGTACCGAATCGGGTGTTTGCGGACTATGTGTCCGAAGTGCTGCCAGAGCTGGGCGAGGACAACCCGCGCTACGCAACCTGGGAGGACCTTGTGGCTCCCTGGCTGCCGGCCGGGTCGGTGGAGTCGCGCGCCCACCTGCTTGACGCCTGGATGAGCGGCCAGGTGGGCCCGGTGCGGCTGGCGGGCATCCGCCTGCGCGGGCGGCGGGCGTTTGTGTCCCTGCTGGATGAGTGGCTCGGGGCCCTGGCCGAGGAGCCGCCACCCTTTCGCGATGTGACGTGGGAAGGCACCGTCGTGGCCACGGGCGCCGACATGGCGTGCTGGTGGCAGAGCCGATGGGCGGATCGGCCGGTGGCCCATCGCCTCGGACTAATACAGGAGCAGCTGCTGGAGCGGCTGCGGGGCGCTTGGCGGCGGGTGGCCGCCCGTGTCCGGGCGGAACTGGTGGAAGAACAGAGCGAGCTTGGCGACGACGGGCTGGCGGCGGCCGTTCAGCGCCGCGTGAAGCAGGGCGCCGAGGCCGTCCGGGCGCTGGTGGCGAACGGGGGTATGGTGGACTGGCGGGCGCTGTATCAGTCCCTGTATCGCCCTCACGCCCGGTGGCAGGCCGCCGCACGGGCCGTGGGGGGTATGGATGTGCGTGAGTTCCTGGCGGACGCCCAGCGGCGCTTGGCGCAGGGCCCGCTGCCGTTTGAAGATGTTGGGCCGCTGGCCTACGTCAAAGCGTCCCTGCTCCGACCCCAGCTGCCCTGGCCGGTGCGCCTGGTGATGGTGGAGGAGGCGCATGAGCTGACGGTGTGCCAGCTCGCGGTCCTCCGCCGACTCATGCCGGCGGCTCCCGTGACCATCGTGGGGGATGCCGAGCAAGCGCTGGTTCCCGGCCTGGGGTGGCCGGCGGACGAGCCTCTGGCGCTGCCGTGGCCCGAGGAGGACATCGGCACCGTGCCGCTCACGAAAACCTACCGGTCGGCTCCGGCCATTGCCGCTTGGTGCCGCCGGCTGGCATCCCGGGGCGACGCGCACCCCGAGCCGGTCATGGAATGGGCGGCTGGGGAGGTATCGGCCACCCCGCGGCTGGTGCAAGCCTCGGAGGCCGACTGGCCGCTGGCGCTGGCACGCGTGGTGCGCCAAGCACCGCCGGACGGCACGCTTGCGGTCATTTGCGCGACCGCCGCCGAGGCCCAAGCGGTCGCGGCCCAGCTGGCCGAAGCGGGCCAGCCGTGCGCGCTGCTGGACAATCCTGCGGGCCGGTTTCCGGGCGGCGCCATGGTGGTGCCGCTGGCCCTGGCGGGCGGTCTGGAATTTGACGCCGTGGTGGTGGCCGATGTGTCTGCCTATGAGGCGCCCGCCGCCCGCTCCGCGCTGTACGTGGCCGCCAGCCGCGCCCGCCACCGCCTGGCCGTGGTGTGCCGCGGTGACTGGCCCGAGTGGCTGCCCCGCGAAGACTCAGCCGGCGGCGGCCAGGCGGTCGAGAAAGTCGGGCGCCCAATAGCCCGAGCCCACCGCTTCGACGGGGCCCACCAAGGTGACTGACCAGTCCGGCGCCACGGCCACCTGCAGCGACCCGCCCGGCATGTGCACTTTCAGCTGGCGGTCAGCTAATCCGAGCCGCACCGCCGCCGCCGCCGCCGCCGAGGCGGAGCTGCCGGACGCCAGCGTGTAGCCCGCGCCCCGCTCCCAAATCTCAATGCGGATCGACGCGCGGCCGATGACCTCCAGCAGCTGCACATTGGTGCGCTGCCGAAAGGCGGGGTGGCTTTCAATCGCGGGCCCCAGCTCCTGGGCCAGTGCTGCCGTAGCCCGTGGCACGGGCACGACGCAGTGCGGGTTGCCAATGCTGGCAGCGGTAATGGCGAAAGGGCGCCCCTTGACGGCCAGGGACTCGCTCACCACTTCGCGGTCTGGCCCCGCCATCCCCACGGCCGTACTGTGGAAGCTCACCGTCCCCATGCCCATCTCAATGCGGTGCCGCGGGTCGGACACCAGTGCGGAGACCGGCCCGCCCGCCGTGCCGATGACAAAGCGCTGGCCTACGGACTGGTCGTGGGCATCCACCAGATAGCGGGCAAAAATCCGCGTGCCGTTGCCGCTTTTTTCCGCCTCGCCGCCGTCGGGGTTGAAAATCCGGACCGAGGCCCGATGGGGCTGATCGGGGTCGAGAAACAGCGGACCCAGCAAAATGCCGTCCGAGCCCAGCCCGAAGTGGCGGTCGCAGATAAGCCGCACCGCGGCCGGGGTGATGGGGGTGGCGGTTTCGCGCGGATCAATCACCAGATAATCGTTTCCCAGGCCATGGTACCGATAATAATCCACGCAAACCGCCCTTCCTGCCGCCGGCGCACCGGTGGCGGGTGGGGCCCCGGCGCGCGAGTCTGCTAACATCGTGTCCAACACGCTGCATCACGTCTGTGATCACCGTCTATCACGAATTTGGGCAGGATGACAAGGGGATGGGCTTACGCAGGACGATCGCACCGAGAGCAGCCCGGCTGCGAGCCGGCCGCTGGCCGCGCAGCTGGCGGACGACATTCGCTGCGCTATTCTGGCATGGGCGGCCGAGGAAGGGGTGGAGCTGCCCGAGCCGCCGGCCGTGGCGGTGGAGGCTTCCGCCCGTCCGGAGTTTGGGGACTTCACCAGCAATGCCGCCTTTGGCCTGGCCAAGGTGGCCCGACGCGCCCCGCTAGCTATTGCCGAGGCGCTGGCCCCGCGCGTGGAGGCCCTATCCGCCCTCGCCACCAGCGTGGAGGCGGCGCCGCCCGGCCACTTGAATCTCACGGTCGATTTTTGGCCCTGGCTGTTGGGGCCGGGCGTGCCCTCCTTTCCGCCCATGGCCACCAAAGTGGTGGTAGAGCACACGTCGGTCAACCCCAACAAGGCGATGCACGTGGGGCATCTGAGGAGTGCGGTCGTGGGGGATGTGCTGGCCCGCCTGCTGCGCCGCGTGGGGGCTTCGGTGGAAGTCCACAACTACGTGGATGACCTGGGCAAGCAGGTGGCGGACACCCTGATGGGGCTCAGGCACTTGGATTTTCCCCACCCCGTGCCGAGTCACCGCTTTGACGACTTTTGCTGGGACTTATACGCCGAAGTGGCCCGGCGCGTGGCCGCGGACCCGGAGTGGCAGGCGCGGGAGCGCGCGACGCTGGAGGCGCTGGAGCGCCAAGACAACAGCACGGCCTGGGTGGGCCAGCTGATGACCGACCGGCTGGTGCAGGAGCAGCTGGAGGATATGCGCCGCTTTCACATCGCGTACGACCTTTTGGTGCACGAGTCGGACATTGTGCGTGAGGGCTTTTGGGCGCGGGCGTTTGAGGACCTGTCGCGCTCGCCGCGGCTGGTCCATGAATCCACGGGGCGGCTGGCGGGCTGCTGGGTGCTCCGGGCAGGCGATGACGACGCATGCCCACCCGAGGCGGGAGGGGAAGACCCGCGCTTCAACCCCGATAAGGTGCTGGTGCGGTCCAACGGCACCCTCACCTATGTGGCCAAGGACATCGCCTACCACCTGTGGAAGTTTGGGCGGCTGGACCGCGACTTCCAATACCGGCCGGCGGGCGGCAGCGGCACCTGGACCACCGCACACGTCGGGCAGGAGCCGCCCGTGGCGTTTGGCCACGCGGATCGGGTGGTAAATGTCATAGACCACCGTCAGGATTACGCCCAGGACATGGTGCGCCTGGCGCTCGCCGCGCTGGGCCACCAAGATGCGGCGGAGGCCTTGACCCACGTGAGCTACGGCGTCGTGTCGCTATCGCCCGCCACGGCGGCGCAGCTGGGCGTCGACACCTCCGCAGGCCGCCCCTCGTATCCTATGGCCGGGCGGCAGGGCATCGGCATCAAGGTGTCTGAGCTGTTGAGTGCGGTCGAGGCCGCCGTGGAGGCCAGCCGGAGCCGGGCCACCGGGCTCAGCAGCACCGAAGTGGCGGTCGGAGCCATCCGGTACTATCTGCTGCGGCACAACTTGTCGACGGAGATTGTGTTTGATGTGGATGCAGCCCGGGATGTGCACGGCAACACGGGGCCCTACCTCATGTACGCGCATGCTCGGGCCGCATCGGTGCTGCGCCGCGTGGCCGGCCTCGCGACCAGCGGGCCGCCGCGGACGCTGTCCCCGGCCGAGCGGGCACTGGCTCGCCACTTGGCCGCGTGGCCCAGTGTCTTGGCGGAAGCCGCCGCCGCCGTCAACCCGACGCTGCTGGCCACTTACGCGTACCGGCTGGCAGAGGAGTTCACGCACTTTTACGAGACACATCCGGTGGCGCGGGCCGATGCGGCCAGTCAGCCGGGGCGGATTCGCCTGACCGGGCGCGTGCAGCAGGTGCTGCAGGATGTGCTGGCGGTTCTGGGGCTGCCGGCGCCGGAGGAAATGTGACTAAAGCTTTGGGCGGATGGGTGGGTTCGCTATGCTGAACTCGCAAGCAGGTCACGGGGGAGGGGTATCCGTGATGGCCAAAACCGGGGTGCCGGCCGATCCGCCAAGTCCTGGGCGCCCGGTGCGCTCTTGGCTGGGCGGCCGGGGGCGCTCCCCTCGCGGCCCGGAGGAGCGGCCCGCCGCCGTGGACCCCGAGATGCTGCCTCCGGTGCACGCGGGCATCGAGCTGCACCTGCCGGACGGCGGCGTCCTGTCCTCGCGCGTCATGGGGCGAGAGCCGCGCTCCGGCGAGGCGCCGGTGGATTACCTGGATGCCCCCAGAAGTGCGGGCGGCGGCACGGTGGTGGGTTGGGCGCTCCTGGGCGAGCGCGTCGAACTTCAGTGGGGCCACGACGAGTGGGTGGATGCTTACCCCGTGGAGGTGCGGGAGGTGTTGGAGCCGCTGCCCGCGCTGGAAGTGCGCTACTTGGGCCCGCCGCATCGCCGCAACCGGCGCCATGAGCTGCGGGCGGCGGCGCATGTGCGGGTGCGCCTCACGCGTGTGGACGCCCGCGGGCTGCTGGGGCGGGGATTTGCCAGCATTACGCGGGACATTTCGCCCAGTGGCGCCCGGGCGTTCACGCCCGAGGCGCTGGCCGAGGGCGACGTCCTGCAGGCGGAGTTTGCGCTGGATGAGGAGCCGCCGCTGGCGGGCACGCTGTCGGTCATCCGATGCGGGAGCGAGCCCACCGGCTACCGCGGTTATGATGGCTGGGATGCGGTCCTGCGGTGGGATCCACCGCTGGAGGGTTCGGACATGGCGCGCTGGGTGCTGTTTTGCCGCCGCCATCGGTGGGACTATTGAGCGCGGCGGTGGAGCAGCTGTCGCCCGCAGTGTGGCGGGTGCATGCGCCTGGCTTGACCCTCAAGCCGTACGAGGGCACTCAGTGCTACTTCGTGGGCACCGCAGCGGAGGTGTGGCTGGTGGACACCGGCGACGGCGGCCCGCGGGCCACGGAGGCGCTGGCAGCCGCTTGGGCTGCCCTGGGCGAGCCGCGCGTGTCCCAGATTCTCATCACCCATGGCCACCGCGACCACTTTGGCGGGGCGTCCTGGGCTGGAGAATTTTTTCAGGCGCTGGTGGGGGTGCATGCTGCGGATCGGGCGGCCGTGCTTGCCGACTGCCCCGCCGCCGAGGAGCTGGCGCCCGGTCGCTGTGCCATTGGTGGCGTGCCGGTGGAGCTGTTGCACCTGCCGGGACACACCCCAGGCCAGCTGAACCTATGGCTCCCCGAGGAGCACCTGCTGCTGGCTGGCGACAACGTGCTGGGGGACACCACCTCGGTCGTGGTCCCGCCTGCGGGCGACCTGCACGCGTATCGCCAAACGCTGGAGCGCCTCTTGGCGCTGAGCCCCAGCGTCATCGGGCCGGGCCATGGCTCGGTGGTGCGCGATCCGCGCGGATGGCTTGCCTACTATCGGGAGCACCGGGCCGAGCGGGACCGGCAGGTGGTGGATTTGCTGGCGGAGGGTGCGCTGTCGGTGCCCGAGCTGTCGGCGGCCATTTATGGCCAGCGCGAGGTGCACCTATACCGGGCGGGCCAGCTCATGCTGCTGGGCCACTTGGCCGCTTTGGAGCGGGAAGGGGTGGTGACCGAGTTGTCGGACGGCCGGTATGTGCTGAGGGAGGTGCCCCTATGACGGCCTCTGGCGGGGGATTTCGCTGGGACCCGGCGCGCCTGCGGGAGCCGTCGCCCGCAGTAGTGCGGGCGGTGTTACCCGACGAGGTCCGAGCTTTTCGTGCGGTGGTGGACCCGGCGGCGGCTGCTCGCGGCGTGGCTGACTCAGCCCCGACCACGTTTCCGGCACGGCTGCAAACGCTGGATGTGCCGGGCTTGTGCCTGCCCTCGGCGGGGGTGGTTCATGCAGCGCAGGAGGTGGCGTATCCAGCGGGGCGGCTGCTGGCCGTGGGCGAGCGGGTGAGCGTAGTGGGATGGCTGGAGAGTGTGCGGCGGCGCGGTCGGCTGGCCATTGTCGTGGTGGTGAACCAGATGTGGGCCTGGCGGGAAGATAGCGCGGCAGGTGGCGCAGGCCGTCAGGACGAGGCGCCGCTCTTGGTGGAGTGCCGCTCCACCGTGATGGTGACGTTGCCAGAGGAGGTGCACGCATGACGCCCACGGCGGGTCCCTGGTTCGGAGCGCCCGCACCGGGCGAGGAGCTTCCGCCACAGGAATTTGTCCTGACGGCGGAGGACCTGCGCCGCTACGCGGACGCGTCCGGGGACCACAACCCGATACACCTGGATGACCGCGTGGCGCGGGAGTTTGGCCTAAAGGACGGAATCATCGCGCACGGGATGCTCGTTATGGGGCGCCTCGCGGCGTACGTATCCGCGGCCGCGGGCGCCGAGGCGCCCGCCTCATTGGCAGTGCGCTTCCGCGCCCCCGTGCGGCCAGGGGTCGCCATGGTGCTCACCGGCCGGGTGGTGTCGGTGGAGGGCGCGCAAGTCGTAGTAGAGGCTGCGGTGGCGCCCCGCGCCGGCGGCGCGCCGGCCGTCACAGCGACCTGGGTGGGCCAGTGGCGGGTGGCTGCCGCCGCCACCTGAACACGGCGCGAGCGGGCGCATCCCGGTGGCGGCGCCGGATCGGGGGCGCTACGAGTTGGCGGCGGCCTTAGGCGCCAGGTACTGCTGCTCGATGCGCTCCAGCGTCATGCCGCGAGTCTCCCGGCCCCACAGCGCCACCACGGCGAGGGACACCAGCGCGACGGCCGCAATGATGAGAAACGAAGATCCGAGCCCCATCGAGTGCCAGGCGATGGGCATCAGGGCGGCGCCCACGATCCCTCCGAGGGTTCGCGACACGGCTTCCACGGTGGAGGCGCCCGTGACTCGATAGCCGGTGGGGTACTGCTCGGCGTAGTACATTTTGAGGCCCGGGAAGGCGCCAGTGCCGAAGAAGGACATGCCCATGCCATCCGCGAGGCGCCATCCAATCGAGGGCGCGGTGGCAAACAGGATGGCCGACAGCGCGGCGAAGCCCATGAACAGCGCGAACACGGCCTTGCGGCCCCAGCGCTCCGACAGGTGGCCATTCAGCAGTTTGCCGGGAATGGCCGCCGCCGTAACCATGGCCGCAAACGCGAGGGACGTCGCAAACGGCAGGCCCAGCTGGCGGAACACGGTGGGCATGTAGGTCAGCACCACGTAAAACATGAAGAACGTGCCGGTGGCGCCCACCGCGCTGACCACAGTGGCGCGAGCGTACAAGCGAATCGTATCGCGAGCGGAGTGGCGGGGAACCTCCGGTGCATCGGCTGCGGCCACGTCCGGCTCCGGCAGCGGCCCATAGGCGCGGCTGCGCTGCTCCAAGCGGTCGACGGCGACCAGCGCTTCATGCTGGCGGCCCATGTGCCACAGCCAGCGTGGAGACTCAGGCATGACGCGCCGCACGACCAGCGCGTACAAGAGGGGCAGGCCGGCCGCCACCATGAACAGGCGCCATGACAAGTCGGGGGCCACGCGTGGCAAAATCAGGAGGCCCAAAAGCGGCGCGATGAAATATCCTACCGACAGGCAGGCGTCAAGCACCCCGGAGAGCCACGTGCGGCGCGTGCGGCTCACAAACTCGCTCACAATCGAATAAGGCAGGGGAAACACGGCCCCCATGCCCAGCCCGGCCAGCAGCCGCAACACCACGAGCACCGTGTAGTTTGGCGCCAGGCTGGACAGCAGCGTGAGGCCGCTGTACACGAAAATGCCGTAGGTTAAAAGGCGCACTCGGCCGATGCGGTCTCCGATGCGCCCGGCCGGGATGAGGCCCACCACCACCCCGACCGTGGAGGAGACAGCCAGAAAGCCCACCTCGGCGGAGGACAGGTGCCACAGGGGCTTCAGCACCGGCAGAATGACGCCCGTGGCGCCAATGGACAGCGACTCGACGAACCAAGCGCCGCCTGCCACCAGCACCAAGAGCCACAGGTAAGGGGTCATGGGCAGCCGCTCCAGCCGCGCCACCACACCTTGCTGCAGGGAGCGGGGCGGAGACCCTGACGGCGAAGAAAAAGATCCCACGATTACGCACCTCCTTCGGCAACTGAGGACACCTCGGCCTCCAGCGGGGTCGTGTCAGCCGGGGCCGGCCGCGGCCGGCGAGGCCGGCGGGGCCAGTAGCGGCGGAAGCGGTCCCAAGGAATCGGGATTTGCTCGCGGCCAATCACGTACACCGCCCAGGGCGTGGCCGCCATGCCGCGGACAATCAGAGCCGAAATCGCCAGCGTCAAGAGCGCCGTCACCGGGGTGATGACCAAGCGCGTGAACGGGCCCAAGAGCCAGAG
Source organism: Bacillota bacterium (assembly GCA_021846505.1). Classification (GTDB taxonomy): domain Bacteria; phylum Bacillota; class Sulfobacillia; order Sulfobacillales; family JAIMBI01; genus JAJZWV01. The sequence goes on along the minus strand of JAJZWV010000006.1, from coordinate 13,520 downwards.
AAAGCGCGTAGTCAACTCCTCCAGCACCGCTGGGTGGATCAGGTAGATGCCGAACGAGAGATCGGCGACCCAGGTGATGGCCCAGGTGGCGGACCGCCAGCGGCTTTGGCTGCGGGCCTGAAGCCAGCGCTGGCCCAGCCGGTACAGCGACAAGATGACAAACAGGCTGTAAATGGGCATCAGCGGCTGGAACACGTTGGCGGCAAATCCTACGGGCTCCTGCCATACGGTCACGGACAAGCCGTAGTAAGCGGCCATAGCTAGGGCGGTGGCCATGAGGCCCACCACCAGCGTACGCCCGTGATCCCGGATGTAGGCCTCAATTTGGTCCAGATGGACGGCCGCGAGCGCGCCCAGCACCAGATAGAACTGATAGGTAAACACCACCTGGTGGCGATTCTGCACAATCCACAGGAGCGGCTGGCCGACACCGGTGGTCATCCAGTTGGGCGCGTACTGGAACACCACCATCATCAGCAGCTCAAGGCCCAAGCTCGCGGCTAAGACCCACCGATGGTAGCCTCGGGTCTTTTTCACCAGCCACACAAACAGCGGGAACACCAGGTAAAACTGCATCGTCACCAGCAGGTAGTACAGGTGAAACCACGCCGTGCCCTGGATCAAGTCGACGCCCAGCGTGGACAGGTAAAAGCCGATGCCGTGCTTGAGTGCGCCGCCGTAGTACACGTAGTACATGCTCCACAGGACGTACGGAATCCCCACCAGCTTAAAGCGCTTGGCCCAGAAGCTGGACAGCGGGTACGAGCGGCGGTAGTACACATAAAAGAGCACGAACGCCGTCATGAACATGAACACGTTCCGCGTGTAGTGCAATAGGTCCATGCCCAGGTTGGCGGACAGGTTGGTGGCCGTGTTGGTGAACCAGATGCTGTGGACGGAGATGACGCCCAAGACAGTCAGCGCGCGCAGCAAATCCAGCTCCCCAATGTGCCGACGGGCGGGCGCCGCTTTCGCCGCCGCCACTACGACGCCCCCCGAGCGGCCAGGACATCAGCCTTCAGGCGCAGCCGCTGAATCTTTCCGGTGGGCCCCACGGGCAGACGGTCTACCGCATGGATGGCCACCGGCCGCTTATAGGCCGACAAGTCGCGCTGGCAGAGACTCTTGAGGTCGTCCATCACCTGCCGCGGCGAGCCGTCGATCACCACGTAGGCGGCCACTTCCTCGCCCAGCAGCGCGTGGGGAATGCCAATCACTGCTGCCTGAGACACGGCGGGATGCTGCAGCAGCACGTCTTCCACCTCGCGCGGGGGCACCTTCTGGCCGCCCCGGTTGATAAGCTCGCGGCTGCGGCCGGTCAAGTACAGATAGCCGTCCCGATCTTGGTAGCCGTGGTCGCCGGTGTAAAACCAGCCGTCGCGAAAGCTGGGCACGCCTTCGCCGGCAATCACGTAACGATCAACGACCCCCGGCCCGCCAATGCGAATTTCACCGGCCTCGCCGGCGTGCATGCGCACGCCGTCCGGGTCCACCACCTCAAGCCGGACGCCTACGGGCAGACCCACCGACCCCGGCTTGCGGCGCCCGGGGGGCAGGGGATTGGCGGCCACCTGGCTGCCCGCTTCGGTAAGGCCGTACGTCTCCACGATCGGCACGCCAAAGCGGGACTCGAAGCGAGTCAGGTCTGGAAGCGGCAGGGGGGCGGAGGCGGACCGCACAAACCGCAGCCCCGGCGGTGCTGCCGGGCCGGGCTGGCGGCCCAAAATTCCAATGATAGCTGGCACCGCGTTGATCCACGTGGGCTGGATTTCGGCCACCATCTGCCAAAAGTCCCGCGCGTGGAACCGGTCGTCCAGCCACAGCGTGCTGCCGGCATGCAGGCTGGCCAAGAGGCCCACCACCTGGGCGTTGATGTGAAACTGCGGCAGGGTCGAAAATCCTACTTCCCCTGGCGCCAGCCGATGGTGTTGCGCAATGTGGGCGGCGGTGTGCAGGAGGCGCCCGGTGGAAAGGCGCACGCCCTTGGAGTCTCCCGTCGTCCCCGACGTGAACAGCAGCACCGCACCGGCCGCGGGATCGCGCGGCAGCGGGGCGGAGGCCCGCGGGCGCCGCCGCTGCGGCGCGGCCCAGGCACCGGGCTCCAGCCGCCACACGGCGCCGCCGTCTGGGGCTGGGGCACTGCCGGCGACGATGGCCAGCCGGGGCTCCGACTTGGACGCCACCCGCACCCGCTCGCCCTCGGGCGCCTCGGGATTCAGGGGGACCACGGTGGCGCCCGCCATCAGCACGGAGAGGTACAGCAGGGAGAACTCCAGGCCATTGGGCAGTGACAGCAGCACGCGGTCGCCGCGGCGCACGCCCGCTCGCGCCAGGGCTTGCTGCCAGCCCGCCGTGAGGCGCGCGGCCTCGCGATACGTGATGCGCGCCCCCTGCCGAGCATCCCCGATAAACAGCTGGTCCGGCTGCACGGCCGCCCACTGGGCCAGCCGCACACCCACCGCCAAGCTACCTGCCTGTGCGCCCATGCCACACCTCCCACCAAGATCCGTTGCCGTCGTCCTTGCTAGGATAACCGGCAAGCTCGGTGGGAGGCTTCAAGAAACCCCAAAGATTAGCTAAAGAACGGTTGAAGCGTCAAAGCCGCGTGAGCCGCCATTTGATGGCGGGCGGCGGCAGCGAGGCGGTGGCGCGCACGCTCAAGCGCTGGCTTTGGGATCCGGAGCTGACCGTCAACGTGCCAATGCGAGTGCCGGCGGACACGGTTTTGGGCAGGGTGGCGGCCGCAAACTTCAGGTGCACCACCATGCCGGGCCACGCGATAAAGGTCACGCTGTGCCGCACGGTGGCCGTGACCGCCGGGTGCCAGGCGGACGTGATGCGTGCGGTTTGATGCCCCGCGGCCAGGACGGTGGTGGTGGTCAGCACGCTGGTGCTGGCGTTCAGCATGGCTTTGCCCGCGTTCAACGCGGTTTGTAAAATTTGCACACCGCCTTGCCCCAGCACCGTGGCAATCACGAGCAGGCGGTGTGTCCCGACCTGTCGGTAGGCGGCGGCCACGTAGCAGCCGCCAGCCTGGGTGGTGCTGCCCGTCTTGACGCCGATAATGCCCGACTGGCCAAGGTCGTAGTTGACGTTGTACTGCACGCCTCCTACCGGCAGGGTCACCTGCGGCATAGCGACAATGTGCCGAAAGGTGGGGATGGCCATGTCCTTCTCCGCCATCACGGTCTGGTCAACCGCCGTGGAGACGGTGGCCGGCGACACGCCGCTGGCGTCCGCGTAATACGTGTGGTTCATGCCCAACTTCTTGGCCATGGCATTCATTTGCGTCAGGAAGGCGGCATTGCTGCCCGCGATCCATCGAGCCAGCATGGTGGCAATGTTGTCGCCCGATGGCAGCAGCAGAGCCTCCAGCATCTGCCGCTCATTCAGCACTTCGCCCACCGTGACTGGCACCACTGAGTCGCCGTTGGCCTTGTCCTGCTGGTAGAGCGTCACGTCAGCGGCCGTCACCGTGATGGACGGGCCGCCTTGGCCAGTCGCCAGCGGATGCGCCTTCAGCACCAGGTACGCGGTCATCAACTTGGCCAAGCTGGCAATCGCCTGCGGGCGCGTGGCGCCTGCGTGGCCCACGACGCCGATGCCTTCGACCGCCAGGGCCGATTGGCCCACGCTGGGCCACGGGAAGTTGGCAAGGGACCCCGGCACCTTATAGGTGGCGGAGGTCGTGGATTGGACCGCTAGGGCGGGCACCGGCCGCAGCAACTGCACGGCCAGCAGGGCCGCAATGATCCCCAAAACGATATAGAGGCGGTACATGGCATTCTCCCCTGAGGCCGCGGACGGCTAATTTGCACGCGATGACACGGTACTACGGACGGCCGTCCCTGGCCAGTCCTAAGTCCGTGGTGATTCCTGGCACGTACAACGCATCACGCCGCCACAAGGTAACCGTCCCACGCTAGAATCCGACGCTAAAAGTCGAACGGTGCCCAAAACCGCCAGCCACACACGCAGTGTTCCTCGCAGCGCTGGCAGCCCGCACAGAAGTGGGCGGCACAGCGGTCATCGCCGCACTGCCGGCATTGGTACTCGGCCGGGCTGCCGCACTGGCACGGCGGACAAAATGCGCCCGGCCCTCCACTTAAATTGCTGCCCATCATGGCGCCCTCCTCGCGTCGACTAGGATGTCGGCGAGGGGCGAGCACTATGCGGACAGCAGCTGCGCGAGCACGGCGGCATCAATGTTGCCGCCTGACAGCACCGCCACCACTTTGGCGCCGGCGAGCGGGCTGGGGCTTTGCCACGCATAGGCGGCGGCGGCGGCGCCGGATGGCTCGACCAGCGTTTTCACGTGGGTCAGCAGGAGGGTGAGGGCCCGCACGATCGCGGCATCGGACACGGTCACCAAATCATCTACCAGGCGCTCAATAATCGGAAAGGTGAGCTCGCCCGGCACGACGGTGCGCAGGCCGTCCGCAATCGTGATCCCTGCGGGAATCGCCAGCCGGCGGCCCGCCTGCCGCGACAGAAACGCGGCCGCGGACCCCTCCGGCTCCACGCCAATGACCCGCACGGCCGGTCGGGTGGCTTTCACCGCCGTGGCGATTCCGCTGATGAGGCCCCCGCCGCCGACGGGCACCAGGATTGCGTCGACGTCCGGCACCTGCGACAAAATTTCCAGGCCGACGGTCGCCTGGCCCGCCAGCACCTCGGGATGGTCATAGGGGGGCACGTAGTCCCAGCCGTGCTGGGCTGCCAGTGCCTCGGCGCGCTGGAGGCGCTCGGCACTTTTGGGGCCCACCCGCTCCACGGTCGCACCGTAGGCTTCGGCGGCCGCCACTTTGGCCGCGCTGGCATCGCTGGGCACCACCAGGTGTGCCGCCAGGCCGGTCATGTGGGCGGCCAGGGCCACGGCTTGCCCGTGGTTGCCGCTGGAGGCGGTGACGACGCCGCGGGACTTGCCCCGCTCGGACAGCTGGGACACCAAGTTGTAGGCGCCGCGAAATTTAAAGGCGCCGGCGCGCTGGAGGTTTTCGGCCTTCAGCCCCAGGGTCACCCCGTAGCGATCGTCCAGCAGATGGCTTCTCAACACGGGTGTGAGGTGAGCGACACCTTGGAGCCGGGCCCGCGCGGACGCAATCCGGTCGGCGGTCAGCGCCTCGGTGCTCAAAACTGCAGCTCCCACTGCACCGGCGGATGGTCGACCGGCGGCGCCCCAGCCACACGATCCACGGAGGTCCGGCGCCGCTTGGCCCCCATCTTTACCCCCACCGAGAAGGCCCGCGTGTCGTAGACGATAGACTTGGGCCGGTACTCAGCCCAGATGGCGCGCAGCACGGCCACCAGCTCCGGGCCCGCCGTGGCCCAGTCGCTGTCCGTCAGCTGTGTAAAGTACTTCCGGCGCCACATGGTTAGGCGCACAGTAAATTTGTCCAGCCAGACGACCGTCTGCGAGCGCTCGCCGAAGCCATGCTCGGTCAGAATGCGGGTCAGTGGCACGGGGTCGGAGGCTTTGGGCCGCCAAATCACCAGATCCACCGACAAGCTCGCAGAATGCGGCGCCACCGCCGGCTTTTCATCATGCAGACGCACGGTTCATCCCCTCGCGGCCCGAGGCCAAAAAGTTTCAAGCACCCTCCACCGCTGACAGTGTAGCCGTTAGTCCTCGGGCGGCAAAGATTCCAGGGGCCCGGACCGCCGGCGCTGCTCGACATGAGCCGGCGCCACGACCAGGCTGTAAGGCGGTACGCTGTCGGTCAGCCACACATTCCCCCCCACTTCGGAGTGGTGGCCCACCACCGTCGCGCCACCCAAAATTGTCGCTTCGGCGTATACCGTGACGCCATCTTCCAGCGTGGGATGGCGCTTCGCCTCGCGCACCACATGGCCCGCCTCGTCGCGCGGGAAGCTTACGGCGCCCAGCGTGACCCCTTGGTAGAGGGTCACGCCGGCCCCCACGGTGGTGGTTTCGCCAATCACCACGCCGGTGCCATGGTCGATGAAAAAGCGTGGGCCGATTTGGGCGGCCGGGTGAATGTCGATGCCCGTCTGGCTGTGAGCCCACTCGGCCATGGTGCGGGGCAGCAACGGCACGCCCAGCTCCCAGAGGCGATGCGCCGTACGGTATACCAAGGTGGCTAAAAAGCCCGGGTACGTGGTAATGACCTCCGCCACGCTGTCCGTCGCGGGGTCGCGGTGCACGGCCGCCTCGGCATCGAGCAGCAAGAGGTCCCGGATGCGGGGCAAATCTTGCACCAAGTGCTGCGCCGTGTCCACCGCGGTGGGCAGCCGCGGGCACGGCGCGTTGGCGGGGCATTCGTGCGCGCCCAAGTCGTGTACCAAGTGCGCCAGTTGCCAGGCCGCGCGGCCCAGCACCCACAGGCGGTGCCGCGCGGCCAAACTGCCGTGGCCGCCGTGCGGATCCGCAAACTGCTCGGGAAACAGCACATGGGCAAAATCCGCAACCAGCTGGCCCGCAACCGTGCGGTCCAGCACGGGCCGGACGCCCGCGCCCGGGTTGGTGCGGCCGAGAGCCCGAGCTGCCTCATCCAGAGTGCCGAGCCAGCTGGCCAGAGCGGCGGACTCGCGGCGGGGAAGGTTCCGCGCGCTCATTGGCGCACCGGCTTCGGCCCGCCTTCGGTGTTGGCAAACGGCAGACGCATTCAGTCACCCTCTCTTGGGCCAGCGCGGATCACTGGGATGCCCGCGGCGCCCTTTCCATGATTGTGCCACGGCCTCGGCCTGCCCGCCGGGTGCCCATGCGGGATTGACATTCGCGGCTCGAGCCGCCTACAGCCATGCCGCGGCCGCCAGGCCAAAAAACAGCGCGGCCAGCAGCAGCCATCCCGCGCGCTGCCAGGCCCGGTTGGCAAGTCTGCCCAGCAGTTGCTGATCGTTGGCCAGCGTGCCGAGAAACAGCAGCACAATGGGCATCAGCAGGGCGGCAAGCGCCTGTGCAAACAGTGCCAAGAAGCCTTGGGGCCACCCGGGACAAATCACCAGCACCGCCGCCGCCGCCAGCGATCCGGCCTGGATCAGCCCGCGGCGGCGCTGCTGCGTCCGCGGCTCGGCGGGGAACGCCTCCGTGACCATCCAGCTCGATGAAAAGCCAATGGTGACGGCCGCCAGCAGCCCCGCGTCCAAGAGACCAACAGCAAACAGGTCGGCGGCCCGGGGGCCAGCAGTCACGCCCATCCACTGCAGCGGGTTGAATACGTGGCCGGGGCTGCCGTGCAGCGAGGCGCCAATCCACAGCACCACCGAAGCCATAGCCATCTGGACCAACACCCCGACCAGGAGGTCGAACCGCCCGCGCTTTAGCTCCCACATCTTCATGCCGCGCGCCACAACAGCGTTCTCCTGCCAGTACACCATCCACGGCGCCACCGCGTTGCCCGCCAGCGCCAGCAGATAAAAATTGGTCTCGGCGGTCAGCGGCGCCGCCCGCCAGGCGCTTTGGACCCCAGGCCCGGCCGGCAGCCAGAACAAGGTGGCGATGAAGGCGAGATTCAGCACGCCGACCACCAGCAGCAGGCGCTCCAGTGAATGGTATCGGCCGCGGCCGGCAATCACAATGGTGGCCGCCAGCGCCAGCCCCACGGCGGCCGCGAAAGGCAGCCCCATCGCCCACTGCAGCGCCAGGCCCATCCCTGACAGCTCGGTGGCCAGGACAATAACATTGAGGGCGTGCAGCAGGAGCGCTTGGAGCTGAGCGGCGCCACTGCCCAGGCGGTCGCGCACCAGGCGCTGGAAGGGCCGGCGGGTTCCCAGGGCGAGCCGCAGCGCCATATCCTGAATGAACACTGTAGCCGCCCCCATGGCCAGTAAGGCGGGGAGGAACAACCGGAGCTCGTGCTGAGCTCCGGTTAGCAGGTAGGACGTCATGCCCCCGGCATCGTTGTCCGCCACGAGTCCCAAAATGCCCGGCCCCAGGGCCGCCAGCGCCACCAGGACGGAGCGGGGCAGCCGGCGCCGGGGAGGGGAAGCCGTCGATCTCAGCGACAACGACCTTCCCCCTTCCGGCGCATGCTATGGCCGTGCTCCGCTGGGGGTTCGCCTTTCTCCCGGTGCGCCGGCTCTGGTAGGATTCGGACCACAGCTAACCGATCCGGCGGAAGAGGAGGTGCCATCTTGGTGACGCAGGCCAGCGAAGCCGCGGCGGGCGAGGTGTGGCTGCCCGACTGGGCATGGGCGGACGGGGCGATGCAGCCTGCCTGGGCGGTGGCCGTTGCGGGTGGGCGCATTGCCGCGTCCGGGCCAGCGCCCGCGATTCAGCGGGCACATCCGGGCTGGCGCGCCGTGCCGCTGCCCAGGCGGCTGCTGCTCCCGGGCACGGTGAATGGCCACAGCCACAGCTTTCAGATCCTGATGCGCGGGATGGGCGAAGATGACAATTTCTTTAGCTGGCGATCCCGTGTCCTGTACCCCGTCTCCGAGCGCCTGTCGCGCAACGAGATGGCCTGGGGCGCGGAGCTGGCGTTTGCCGACATGCTGCGGCACGGCGTCACCGCGGTCGCCGACTTCTTCTATCTGAACGACCGCGGCATCGACAACGCGCTGGCCGTGGCAGAGGCAGCGCGGGCCGTGGGTATGCGCCTGGTGCTGGCCCGCACCTTCTACGACTGGGACGGCGCTCCCGCCCGGTATCGGGAGACGCCGGCGGAGGCGGCCCGCAACACGCGGGCCCTGGCCGCCGCGCTGCAAGGGGACCCGCTCACTACCGTGCAGGTGGCCCCCCACAGCCCTCACGGCGCGTCGGCTCCCATGATTGAGGCGGCGGTGGCGGCGGCCGAGGAGCTGGACACCAAACTGCATGTGCACGTGGCCGAGGGTGAATACGAGCGCCAGCAAGTGCTGGCGCAGCATGGGGCGTCGCCGGTGGCGTGGCTGGACCAGCTCGGGGCGGTGAGCCGTCGCTCCGTGCTGATTCATGCGGTGTGGACCGATGCCCCGGATTGGGACCTGATAGCCGATCGCGGGGCCGCCGTGATTCACAATCCGGCCAGCAACATGATTTTGGGGGACGGCATTGCGCCGGTGCCGGCCCTTTTGGATCGCGGCATCACGGTGGGGCTGGGCACCGACGGGGGCTGCACCAATGACCGCCACAGCGTGCTGGACGAAATGCGCATGGCGGCGCTGCTGCAAAAAGTGCACGCCCGGGACGGGCAGGCTATGGATGCCGCCACCGCGTTCCGCATGGGCACCATCGGCGGCGCCGACGCGCTGGGGATCCCGGTGGGTCGGCTGGAGGCGGGCTGGGCGGCGGACGCCTGGGCCGTCGACGTGGGCGACCTGTCTCTGCTGCCCGGGCCGCCGACCATCGGGCACGTCGTGTATGCCCTGGCCGCTACCGCGGTGGACGCCGTGTGGGTGGCCGGCCGCCAGGTGGTGGCGCACGGCCAGCCGCTGCACCTGGATCCGGAGCGGGTGCGCTGGGCTGCGTCGTGGCAGGGCAGAGGCGCTCGTGGCTGACAGGAATTTGGCGCGCGGGGGCGAATGGAACGGCAGGGGGCGAGCCATGGCGGGGGCAGCGGGCGGGATGTCCGAGGGGGAGAAGGTGCTGCGGGACCCGGTCTACGGATACGTGTATATTCACGACCCGCTGATTTGGGCGATCGTGAATACCCCCGAAGTGCAGCGCCTGCGGCGCATTCGCCAGCTGGGTCCTGCGTATCTCACCTACCCGGGCGGCGAGCACAGCCGATTTTCGCACGTGCTGGGCACCTATGAGGTGGTGCGGCGCCTGCTCCAAGCTTTTGGCCGTGAGCAGCAGGGGCTCGCCCCGGCCCGCGGTCGCCTCGCGATGGTGGCCGGACTGCTGCACGACCTCGGGCACGGGCCGTTTTCGCATGCCTTGGAGCATGTGTGGGGGCCGTCTCACGAGGAGTGGGGGGCGAAGATTCTCGAGGATGGGCGCACCACACTGCACCAGGTGCTGGCAGATTGTGAGCCGTCGCTGCCGAGCCAGGTGGCCGACGTTCTGCTGAAGCGACACCCCGACCGGCTGGTGACGTCCATCGTGTCGGGGCAGCTGGACGCAGACCGCCTGGATTACCTCCGGCGGGACGCCCTGTACTGTGGGGTGGACTACGGCCAATTCAACTTGGACCGCATCCTGCGCGTGGTGCAGCCGCTGGGAGATCGCGTGGTGGTCAAGCCCACGGGGCTGCAAACCGTGGAGGCCTATCTGCTGGCGCGATACTTCATGTATGGGCAGGTATACTTTCACCCGGTGTGCCGCAGTGCCGAGGTGGTGCTGCGGCAGGTGATGTCCCGGGCGCGCGCGCTGGCTGCAGGGGGGGCGGCACCGTGGGCGCCGGCCCCGCTGGATAGGTGGCTCGGGGGCGGTCGACTGGGCGTGCCGGAATATTTGGCGCTGGATGACAGCCATGTAATGGTGGCGCTGCAGTCGTGGCGCACCAGCGACGACGCCGTGCTGGCCGATCTGGCTGCGCGCATGCTGGACCGGCGCCTCTTTCGCTACTCCGATTTTCCGCCCGGCTTCGATCTTCGGGCGCTTGGCCGCGCACAGCAGGCGGTGGCGAACCATGGCTTTGACCCGGCATATTATCTTCAGGTGGATGAGGCGCTGGGGGTTTACTATGACTACTATCTCGGGGGAGAGGGCACGGCGGGCGGCAGCGAGCCGCTGTATGTCTGGGACGGGTCCACGCTGGTGGAGATGTCAAGCGTGTCAGCTCCCGTGCAGGCCATTGCCCGGGAGCGCCACGGACAGCGGCGGCTGTACTTTCCCGCCGAGGTGGAGCCGGTCGTGGTGGAGCAGCTAAACACCCGCTGACGGCCTCGGCTGGCGATGGGCGATGCCCGGGAGGTGGCGTATGGACACGAAGGCCCGAGGCCAGTCGGAAAACATAGAGAGCCACTCGGAGGTGCCGGCGGCTCAGCCGGCCGCGCCGGTTGAGGGATTCTTCACCTATGACCTGCGGGTGGGCACGGTGGTGGAGGCGTCCGTCAACGAGCGGGCCCGTGTGCCGGCGCTGGTGCTGGTGATTGACTTCGGCCCGTTGGGCCGGCTCACCACCAGCGCCCAGCTGACGCGCCGATACGAGCCTGGGCCGCTGGTGGGGCGGCAGGTGGCGGCAGTGGTCAACTTTCCGCCAAAGCACATCGCTGGGGTGCGCTCGGCTGTGTTGGTACTGGGCGCTGTGCCCGGCCCCGGAGATGTAGTGCTGCTGGCCCCGGATGAGTCTGTGCCCAATGGCACGCGCATCGGATGAGGGGAAGAAGTGTCCATGAACATTGAGCTGGTGGTTCGCGACGATACGCCGGCGGCTGGGGGCAACTGGCAGTCCGCCGCGCGGCTGGCCCATGCACTGCGAAACCGGGGCGCGGCCGCCGAGGTGCGGCGCGTGTCGGAGCCCCATCGGGCCAGCGTGGTGCACGCGTTTCACGCGCTGGCATCCGCTCTGCCGCTGCTGGACCAGGGGCTGGACCCCCGGCGGATGGTGGTCACCTGGACAGGGACCGACTTGTCCGCGCTGGGCCGGGTGAGTGCCGAAGCACTGGCGCGCCTCGGGGGCGTCGCACACCACACGGCGCTCACCGGCGCGGCGGCCGGAGCGCTTCACGCGGCCGGACCTGCTTGGCGGGTGTCCCACATTCCGCCGGGCGTGGACGCGCGCCGGTTTCGCCCTGGCCCGGCACGGTCGGCAGGTGCCCCTCCGCAGCTTCTGCTGGCGGGAGCGGGGCGTCCGGTCAAGCGGCCCGCCTGGGCGGTGGCTCTCGTGGGAGCGCTTCGGGACGCTGGCGTCGGTGCAGAATTGACCGTACTAGGCCCGCCGCGCGACGCCGCCCTGTGGGCCGAGCTGGGGGCTCTGGCCCGGACGCGGCCCTGGCTCGCGCTGGTGGATGAGGTGCCGCCGGAGGACATGCCCCGCTGGTATCAAGGGGCGGACGTCGTGTTGAACGTGTCGGAGGCAGAGGGGCTGTCCAACGCTCTGCTGGAGGGCATGGCCTCCGGGCTGCCGGCAGTGGTGACCGATATTCCGGGCAACCGCGCGCTGGTCAGCCACGGCACCACCGGGGTGGTGTTTTCCGATGCCGCAGAGTTTGTGGGCGGGGTGGAGCCGCTGCTGCGGGATCCGGCCGAGCGCCGGCGGCTCGGCCGCGCGGCGCGGGCGTTTGTCGAAGCACACCACAGCCTTCAGCAAGAAGCCGATGCTTTTTGGGCCGTGTACCAGCGGGTGGCGGGGTGAACTCGCTGTTTGTCCGGCTGGATGTGGAGGATTGGCTGACGCCGGCTAGCACATGGGCGCTGGAGCGCTTGGTGCGGCTGCTGGAGGAGCGCGGCGCTCGGGTGCACTGGGCGGTGGTGGGCAAGAAAGCCCGGCAGCTGGTTGGCGGCGGTCATGGCCATCTGCTGGCGCGGATGGCCGCGACAGGGGTCATGGGCTATCACTCGTGGAGCCACAGTGAGCACCCCACGCTGGCGGAGGAGTTGGAGCCTCTGACACCGGAGGCGGCGCGGATTCGGTTTGAGGAGCGCGAGCGTCCTGGCGTGGACTTCATGGCGCGCCTGGGGGCGCCACCCCGGTTTTTCACTCAGCCGGGGGGCAACTGGGTGCCCGAGGCCGTGGGCCCGGCGGGCCGCGCTCTCGGGTTTCAGGCGATGCTGTCGGAAAGCTGGAACAGCTATTTGGTGCCCACCGCCGGTCCGATGTGGTACGGCGGCATGCTGTACTGGGCCCCGTGGGTCGATCTTCCCAAGGGACTGCTGTTTCGACTGCCGCAGCCGGATGCTCAGGCGGAAGGGGTGGCGGCCCTCCATGCCGCCTGGCGCGAAGGCCGGCCGGCCGTGGTGGTGGCCCATCCCACGGAGCTAGTGACGGCTCACTTTTGGGATCAGGATAACTTCGGGGGCGGTCGGAGCCACGGGCCGCTGCGACCAGGGCGCACGCGGCCGGCGGCCGCGTGGCAGCCCGCGCTGGACGCGGTGGCGCGCATGCTGGACGCGCTGCTGGGCTCCCCAGGCGGGGTGCACTGGCTGACCGTGGAGGAGTGGTGGGACCGGGCTCTGCCGGCAAGCCCCACGGTGCTGGATCGGGAGGAGCTCACCCGGGTGCTCACGCGCGACGGCCTCGGGCCAGCGCGGCTCCGCTGCGGCGCGGCGTCCGCAGCGGAGCTGGCGTGGGCGATGGCCTGGATGGAAGCCAGCGGAGAGCGCCGGGCGGCGGTGCCCGCCGTGGGGGCGCCCACAGGCTCCTGGCCCAGCGGCGGCGCTGAAGGTGTGCTGGCCGCCCAGGCGGCTTGGGGCCACCTCCCGGCCCGAGTGGGAGGGGAGTCGCTGTGGGAGTGGGCGTCGGCGGCGGCACAGCGGGTTATGGGCACCGGCGTGTGCCCAGCCTGGCGGGACGCCGTGAGGTCACCGACGGCGGTGCACTGGGATTGGCCGATTTTCCCCCCGGGCTTTTCCGCGCCGCGCCTGTTGGCGGAGGCGGAGCGACTCGCGTGGACGCTGAAGCCGGTGCAGCTCCGCGTTTAGCGGAACGGCCTTCGAGTGGATGGGGGGGGGGGGGGGGGGGCCGCCGGGGGGG
>JAJZWV010000096.1 GCA_021846505.1 Bacillota bacterium | reverse complement strand
CGGGCACGATCCCCTTGGACAGCTGGAAGCTGCCCGTCCGGGTGGTGATGAGGACAAAGGTGCCGCCGGTGGCCAGGTCCGCCACGTCGGACGACAGCGTGTGGCCGGAGCCTGCCCGCTGATCGCGGACCAAGTCGCTGCGGGCCGCGGCAGCGGCAACCTGGGCATGATGCAGGGACTGCTGCACCACGGCTCCCTGCACCAAGCTGCGAATGGCGGTCCCGGCGGCCAGCAGGCCCACGGCCAGCACAATGCCCAGCGCTCCCACCAGGGCGCCAGCCAGCGGCCACGACCGCGGCCGCCTCACGGGGGCGGCGGGCTGGCCAGGCGGTAGCCCACGCCGCGGACGGCCTCCAGCTCAATGCCGGCCGCCTCCGCGATCCGGCCGCGCAGGCGGCGCACGGTGACGTCCACCACATTGGACTCACCGTAGAAGTCGTAGCCCCAAGCCGCCTCCAGCAGCGCCTCGCGGGTGTACACGCGGCCAGGGTGGCGCATCAGCACCGCTAAGAGGTCAAACTCGCGCCGGCTCAAGGCCAGCGGCGCTCCCGCCACTTCGGCGCGGCGCTCCTCCACCCATACCCGCAGCGGCCCGCACTCCAAAATTGGGCCATCGTCGTGGTGGTGCCGCCGGCGAATCGCGCGCATGCGGGCCAGCAGTTCGTCCACGGCGAACGGCTTGGCTAGGTAGTCATCGGCGCCGCTATCCAGCGCGCGCACCCGGTCCTCGACGTCCTGGCGCGCGGTCACCATGAGCAGCGGCGCGTCGGTCATGGCCCTCAGGTCGCGGCACAGGGCGATGCCGTCGCCATCGGGCAAGCCAATGTCCACGAGCAGCACATCGTAGGATCGCTGCCGCACCCGGTGGCGGGCGTCGGCGGCGGTGCTGGCTATCTCGGGCGCCCAGCCGGCATGGCGCAGCTCGGTCGCCAGCCACTGCGCGAGCTCGCGGTGGTCTTCCACCAGCAACACGGTCATCGCAGCACGATTCTGGCCCTCACGAGCCTGACGCCGGCGCGACCGACAGCACCTGGCCCTCAGGAGACACCATCACGACCATCCGGGTGGAGGTCGGCAGCAGCACCGTCACCTGATAGTGCCAGACGCCCTGGTCGCTTGGCTCGCTGCGGCGCGTTTTCAGCACCTGGCCACCGCCGACGGCTCTGACGGCCAGCTGGTCGGCGCGGGACGCTGTGATTTGGCCACCGGTGGGCGCCGACTCGCGCGTGATGGCAAGAACCTTCCCGGATGTACCGGAGACGGTTACCTGCCACAAGTGCCCGGCGGCGTCGGCCACGGTGGCCGCGTAGATCGGGATAGCGCCCGCCGTGGCGCGGTGCAGCGACACCAGGCGGCTGCCCGGCACCGCGTGCAGAGCGGCGCGGCCGGCCGCTTGACGGCTCACCTGCCCAGGCGGGGCTGCCTGCGGGAGCGGCACCACTTGCACGGAGCCCGTCGCCGCAACCACAGACACCTCCACCAGCTGGTGCGCTTCGCGAATGCGAAACACCCAGGCGGGCCGGCCGGCTAGCATCGAGGGCCCGGCCGTCAGCACTTGGCCCGGCGCGCGCTGGCGCGCCAGCCGGGTCGCGGCCGCCAGGCCGTAGTTTGCTGCCGGAATGGCGAGAGGCATGGTGCGCGACAGCGCGTAGGCTGTCGCACCCATGCCCACCATCAGGAGGCCCGCGCCGCTGAGAAGCCAGGGCTGAAGTTTAGGCCCCACCGCGCTACCTCCCATGCTCCCGACGGCCGGCGCTGTCAGCCGCTGATTTTCTGGCGGAGCAGCTGGCCCGACGCACTAAACACATCAATCACCTTGGTGGTGCCGTGTGCCAAGTGGATCTTGATGTTCATCTGGAAGTCGCCATGGCTCTTGGACTGAAACTTGACCCACTTCAAGGATACACCGCTAACCTTCGCGATGGCGGCCGAAACATACGCGCTGTAGGCCGCTGGCGGTGTTGTCATCTTCTGGCCAAACACCACGCCGGCGGGCGGAGTCGATGCTGTCGCGTGTTGCGAGGACTCGGGCTTTTGTGGGGCCTCCTTCGAATGATCCGACGATTGGCCGGATCCCTGGCTGCTGCCCGGCTGCTCCGACGAGAGCTTCTTTTGGACGACGGCACCGGTCGCTTGATTGACCTTGACGTCCCACACCTGGTTCTGGTAGATAACGTGGATGTCATACACCGGCACGCCGGCGGCATGGTCGGTGGAGGTGTGGGTGGCGGTGCCGCCGCCCACGGCCTTCACGGCAATGGCGTCTGCCTGGCTGGCCGAGATGGCTGGGGCCGACGGCGGCGTGCCCGACCCGGACGGCTGTTCGGATGACAGCTTCTTTTGGACGACGGCACCGGTGGCTTGATTGACCTTGACGTCCCACACCTGGTTCTGGTAGGTGACGTGGATGTCATACACGGGTACGCCGGCCGCGTGATCGGTGGAGGTGTGGGTGACGGTGCCGCCACCCACGGCCTTCACGGCAATGGCGTCTGCCTGGCTGGCCGAGATGGCCGGGGCCGACGGGGTGGTCGAGCCCGACGGCTGCTCGGAAGCCAGGCGCTTCAGCAGGATGGTGCCGCTCATGGATACTTTGACATCCCAGGATTGGCTGTTGTACAAAACGTGCACGTCCCAGATGGGCTGGCCCTGATAGGTGTCGCTGGACGTGTGGGATACCACCCCGCCTCCCACCGCCGCGACCGCATCTTGCCCAGCCGCGGCCGCTGAAATGCCGGCAGCCGATGTCAGGCGTGCAGCGGTGGCGGGCGGACCCGCCACATGGGTCGCGGCGGCGGCAGCGGGAGCGGCTGTGAGGGCCGCGGCCGCTAGAATCACCAGCAGACGGTTCATCCGAATCCCTCCGTTTCTCGCTCTGGTCCTCGTTCCTTGTCCTTTGTTCCGCGCTTCGCGTCGCAATTTGCGGATCCTCGACCGGGGGCGTCGGGGCGTGGCACACCCCCGCGAGGGGTGGGCGGCGAGCCCAGGCACAGATTATCCAGTCGAAATGACAGCACCATGACAAATCGGCCTGATCGCAAACTCTTAGGTGTCGAGCTCAAGCGCGGGGTGCCGAATCGCAAGCATAAGACCGGGCGCCAACCGGCTAGGGACGCGGCAAACTCACTGAATCAGGTAGGTGTGGGAGCCTGGGAAGGAGTCCACCACGCGCTGGCTCCAGATGAACTGGTCGCTGCCGCCGGGCGCGCGGATCCAGCGGCCCACCACCGAGCCATGAATCACATCGTTGCCGCCCGGCAGGTAAATTTGGCCCGACGGCGCGTAGATGATTCCGTACAAGGGGTTGCCGCCACCGGTTACCACAATGTTGCCCCCGCTGGGATTGCTGGGGGTGCTGCCGCTGGCCGGGTTGCTGCCCTTGCCGCCCACGCCCGGGGCGGGGAACGCGGCGATCGTGGTGGTGGGGGACTGGGCCCCGGCGTTGGTGGATCCGCCGCCGTGCATCACCACGTTGCCGCCCTCGGCAATGACATAGCCGTTGACGGTGTTGTTGCCGCCCGTGATGACGATGCTGCCGCCGCTGGCGGTGAGGTTGCCGTTCACCAAAAGGTTGCCGCCCGTGCAGAGAAAGCTGCCCCCAATCACCTCGATGGAGCCGTTGACCGTCCAATTGCCGCCAGACAGGATGAAGTTGCCGTGCACAATGTAGTTCCCGGTCAGGACGGGGCCGTGGCTGCCCTGCGTGACGCCCGTGCCGCCGCTGGAACTCGTGTAGTGCAGTTCCTGATCGACGTCGCCGCCCGTTTCCACATCGAGATACTCGCCGTTGTCCGACCGATTGGCAAACAGCGTAGAGGCGTTCGATGGCGTCATCGGGGGGTTCTGCCAGTTGGGCATGGGGATGTAGGGGGCGTTCGGGGTGACCGAGCCGTAGCAGTGCCCCGCTCCACTCGCGGAGCACGTGTTGCCGTGGGACGCGGACACGGGGGTTTGGCCGTCGTAGACGCCGCCCACCGCATTGAGATCCCCCGTGACACGGTAGTTGCCGCCACTCAAATCGATGGAGTTGTTGGCGTGGACACTTCCCTGGACCGTGTCGCCGCCACCGGTGATGGCCAGTTGGGTTTGCTGGGACCCAGAAAAGATGGCGTAGTCGAACGCAGGTCCGGGCCCGGTCGCGGCCACGGCACGGGCGGTGACCGTGAAGTCTTTGTATCCAAACAGGGCAGCAAAAAACGGCGGCACAGTTTGGGATGCCACCGCCACCACCGTGCCGGGCTGCTTGGGATTCGGGTTCACTTGCACCGTGCCGTGAGCCTTCGGGTCATTCATCTGAATGACGGTGGCCTGGTCCCCGGGGGCCAGTGGGTCGCCCGCGCTGAGTGCCTGCCCGCCCGCCAGCGCCGCCGCGTCCACGGCGTTTTGCAGCCGCGTATGGGCGAAATAGACGGCGCCCACGGTAAGGCTCGCCGCCGCCATCGCGATGAGGGCCGGGAGCACCAAGACCACCAGAATCAAGGACTGACCGCGCCGGACCCTAGATTTCATGGCCATCCCTTCCTGCCGCTTACCCCGCCTCCAGACTCCTGCAGGACCTACGGTTCCAGCCCGCCGGCCAAATGTCAAATCTTATGGGGCATTTTCCGGTGACCTATCCAGACCCAGCTCCACTGGAAGGGGCCGGAAATGCCTCCACTAGGCCGACGGCCCCACCGCGACGGATGGCGGAAGATCAATGTTGAGTGGGACGCGCGCCATGGCGCCTGCGCTCAGCAGGCCGACGCCGCCCAGCAAGAGCCAGGAGAGGGGGGCGATGCCCAGAGAAGCTCCCAAGGAATACAGCGCACCGCCCAGCGCATTGCCGACGGAGCCGCCAACCCCCAGGGACAGCCGGCTGAATCCGTAATAGAGGCCGAACGCTTCTGATGACGCGAGCCGTGACGTGGCCGCAAACATGGCGGGGTTGATCAGCATGGAGGCGGCAGAGAGGGACAGCGCCCACGGCCAGAGCCACAGCGTGCTCGTGCCGGACAGCGCCGCCAGCAGCGTGCCCATCGCCGCGATGGCCATGCCCCCCACAAGTTGGCGCTTCAAGGCAAAGCGAGAGGACCACCGGGTGACGCTCGTCTGCAGCAGGATGGCGGTCCCGGAGTAGGCGGCCATAATCCAGCCAATCATGGCGGCGGGCGCATGGTTCCCCACAATGACGAGCGGCAGCAATATGTTAATTTGCGAACTCAGGAGATAATACCCGCTCACCACCCCGATGAGCGAGACAAACGGGCGGTTGGCCCACACGGACCGCCACGCCAGCGAACCGGGTGCGCGCCGCACCGGCGCTGCCGCGGCCGCTGGGTAGAAAAACCAGGTAAAAATGCTGGCCAGCAAAAACATGGCGCCGGCCAAGCCTGCGACCCAGGCGAAGCTGACGCCGAGCAGATAGGCGCCCAGCACTGGCCCCAGCACCATTCCGCCGTTCCCGAAGACGATCCGCTGGGCAAAAATTCGGGGCTGTTGCTCTTTGGGGACGGCTACGGCCAGCGCCGCCGCATCGGCCGGGCCAAACAGGGCGCCGCCCAATCCAGACAGCAGGGTGGCCAGCACGACCAGCACGGGGTCGCGCGCTGCTGCAAACAGCAAGAAGCCGGCGGCGCGCACTTCCATGCCCATCACCACCGCCCGCCGGTATCCCAGTCGGTCCGCCCAGGCTCCACCCCACGGCGACAGACCCTGCTGGGAAAACTGGCGCAGCGCTAAGATGAGGCCCGCCACCCAAGCGGGCCACCCGAGGTCGCGCGTCAGATACACGGCCAACACCGGCATCAGCAAAAAGAAGCCAAAGTTTGATGCAAACGAATCAATGAGCAAGGCCCAGACGCCCGAAGACCATCCAGGTCCCTGCCAGCGGATGACCCACCTCCGCATGTGGGACACCTCCCTCGTGGCGGCCCAAAAACGATAACACGGAGTGTCGCCTCTCTGCACGGCTCTACATCAATGACTGTGGGACGGCCGGCGGGAAGAAGCCGAGCAGAATCTTCCCGCCTTCGGCTCCTGACAGCGATGGCGGTGCCCGGGCCCGTAGCCCAGGCGAGCTTGCGCCGTGGCTTCTGGGGCTTCTCCGTGATCCCGTGGCTGAATTTGCGGCCCAGCTCCCAGCGCGTCGGCACAGGGGGCGCGAGCGCGTGATGGTTTGCGGCTATGCATACCCCTCAGCATGTCGCAGGTGCCTGCATGGAGGAGCCGCCGGGGGAGCAGGGCCGCGGCCGAGGCGCGACCCGGCGGCGGCCGCCGCTGGCGCATGTCATGTTTCAAGTGAGGTCAAGTGATGTCAAGTGATGCAGTGGCCAACGTGGGTTGGGTCGTGTGGATGGTCGCCAGCGCCGAATGGTGGCGCCCTCTTCGAGGTGCCCAACCTCTTCCTGCGGAGGGCGCTATTCCTTTCTCCACAGAATCACCTCCTGGCCCGGGCGTGTGCCGGTGGGCATACCGCCGGGATGACCCTATCGTCTGTCCCGCAGACGACGAGACCGCGGAAGGGGCAGGCATGCCGCGCGGTCCAGGCACTGCTGCGCCGCTGCCCAGCGATTGGCGCCGACGGCAGCCGCCACCGGCACGGACCACCCTTCCTCCGGCACCCGCAAGCCCCTGCTGTTCCGGACGCGGTGTCACGCGGGCTTGCGCGAGGTTCTGGGTGCGGACCTGCCCCCTCGGCGGGCCGCCCCCGTCCAGCGCGGTCGATGCCCGGGCGCTCCGCGGCCGAGGAGCGACTGGCGGCCGACCACGGGCGGTGCGGGGGGCCAAGGGGTTGCCCGAACCGCGTCAGCGCCGCGCAGGGAGGCGCGGAGCACAACATTTGCTCTCAGGGCCTCGAAAGGCTGGAGCGCCGCCAGGGACGGCCGCGCCGCTGCGAGGTCGGTCGGCGGGGCTCTATGATGAAACCTGTGGGATGGGCAGGCAGGAGAGAAGCGGCAGCACGTCCCATTCGTTGATCGCGACATCGACGAAAGAGGGTGCTCCCGCTATGGAGGAGTGTACCGCAGAGTTGACCAC
>JAJZWV010000095.1 GCA_021846505.1 Bacillota bacterium | reverse complement strand
CGATCTCCTGGATCCCGTCCTCGGCCACGGTCAGCTCCGCGCTTACCGGTTCCCAGGTTTTCGGTCCAAGTCGACGGTTGAGAGACACGTCTCTCACGATTGATATACAAGGAGGATGCACGATGGCAATCCACAACGTGATTTCGACCCTGGGCAGCGGCGGCCGCGAAGTCATGGGGCCCGAGGTGCCGCTCTGCCACCACCCCGGCAGCGACATCTCCAATGCGTCGTGGGCCGTGTCCGTCGCCAGCACCCGCCCCCGGTACTTGCCCAGCGCCGACCGGTCGCTCGGGATCTCGAGACTGCGGCAGAGCCCCCGGGCACACTTCATGCGGTCATCGCACAACGCCGCCGCGACCGCTTCGCGGTCCGCCCACGCTTGGCGCAGCGCCAACAGCCACAGCAGAGTCACCAACGACGGCGGGACCGACGGCCGCCCGGTCTCGGCGCACCAGGCCCGGTAGTGGCTGTCGCGGCCGTCCAGGTCCGCAGCAGACCCACACGGCGTCGGCGGGAATGCGTTTGCACCGCGCATCGGTGTCGGCGAACGAAGTCTGCGGCGTGACGCGGCCTAACATCGGGACCCTCCGGGATCCACCCTGATCCAGTTATCCCGCACGCCGCGCCGCCACTCTGTGCGGGGTTTATCACACCATCTCCAGTGGGGCACACTACTGCCACGCGCGGAGGGCGCGTGCAGGCAGAGAGGCGGGTGCAGGGGTGGACCGCAGTGACCTGTCGGCCTTGCGGCAGGACATAACCAAGTTGTCGCGGCACATCACGCGGCTCCTGGAGGACCGGCGGCGGTGGATTGGCAACCCCACAGCCGTGCGGCGCCGGCTGACCGAGGGCCTCGGCACCAGCACCGACGTGCAGGTCCTCCGGGTCCAGGCTGGCTCAGCCAAGCGCGAGGTACTCGTGGTGTACATCGACGGGATTGTGGATGGCCAGCGCGTGGCGGACGACGTGGTGGCAAGCCTCCAGCACGCAGGGGATGATGTGCTGTCTTGGCCGCACACGGCACTGGCCGGCGCCGGGCTCCAGCCAGAAGACCGGTGGCCTGAGCTGTTGGACAAGGTGGCACAGGGGTCCACCTTGATCTTCGCCGAGGGACTGACCCACGCGTGGGTCGCGGATACCGCCAAGTATGTGCAGCGGGACATCACCCGCCCCCAAACGGAGTTAGCCGTCCGGGGCCCGGAGCAGGCGTTTATTGAAGTGCTTGCCGTCCAAAAGGCTCAACTTCGTCAAGCGATCGCTACCCCGGCCCTGCGCTTCCGAGACCTCCAGGTCGGGCGAGCGGCGCACACGCCTGTGGCCGTAGCCTACCTGGCGGGCACCGCGAACGCGTCGCTTGTCGACACGGTGGTGGCTCGGGTGCAGGCCATCAGCGTCGCCGGCATCTCAACGTCCGCGCAGATTGCGGGCTTAATCCGCGACCATCCTCGATCCATCTTTCCCACGGTGCGGGCGACCGAGCGCGTGGACGTGGCTACCTGGCACGTGCTGCAAGGGGGCGTCGCCGTGCTGACCAGCGGAGACCCCTTTGTCCTTCTAGCACCCGCCCCGCTGGCGGCTTTCTACCGCACGGCGATGGACTATTCCACTGCCTGGGCCGATGCGGCGTTCACCCGCGTCATTCGCCTGGTTTCGTGGGGCCTGGGCCTCTATCTCCCAGCCTTGTATGTGGCGCTGGCGGAAGTGAATCCCAATTTGCTGCCGACCTCCCTGTTCGTCATGATGCAGGGGGGCCACTCGGGTCTGCCGTTTTCCCCGCTGGTGGAAATCATCTTGATGATTGTAGTCATTGAGGTACTGCGCGAGGCGGCCATTCGGCTTCCGAAGTTTCTCAGCACCACGATCGGCACAGTGGGCGCCATCGTTGTCGGCACAGCCATTGTGCGGGCTGGCATCGTGGATGCCCAAATTATTGTCATGATGACCTTAACCGCCCTGGCGCTGTTTGCGACGCCGACTTATGAGCTGACGGGCGCCTGGCGGCTGATTGGGTTTTTGCTGCTTTTTGGGGCCGCCATCTTGGGAATTTTGGGGATCGTCCTCGCGACCGTCGCCATCGCGGCGGTCGTTATTGACATGAATTCATTTGGTGTGCCGTACTTTGCGCCCGCGGCGCCGTTCCGGCTAGCGGACTGGTCCGACAGTGTGTGGCGGGCGCCGTGGACGCTCGTCCGCGCGCGGCGCATGGAGGCTCGCCCGGGATCGAGCGTATGGCGGGTTCCGCCGTCGGAGCCTCCCCTGTCTCCGGCTTTGCGTCAGGCTCAACATCGCCGCCGGACGAGGAGTCAGTCGTAGTGCGCTGGCGCGCGCTGGCCTGTCTGCTCCTGGGACTGGTGCTGTTGGCGGGCTGCTGGGATCAAATGGACATATCCGACCGTGCGACCGTCCTGATGCTCAGTGTCGTGTGGAAAGCGCCAGGCCGCTTGGACTGGACGTTTTACTTTCCCAATCCCACCGTCACCGTGAACAGCCAGTCGCAGATTCGCTCCACCCAGCAGCTGTACGCCGTGGGTGTGGCGGCCGGCACGCTGGCCGGGGCCGAGCGGGCTGCACAGCGTCAGCTGGACCGCCACTTGTATCTCGGGCAGCTGCAGGTGCTGCTCTGGTCTTCCAATTTGCCCGCGGCGGCGGCGGGCGAATTGTTGGATGCCTACAACCGCCAAGGCATCGCGTCTAAAGTCGCGTATGTCGGCCTGGCCCCCGCCAGTGCGCTGTCGCACCTGCTGCAGGCCTCGCCGCAAGAAGTGGTGCCGCGCCTGAAGTGGCAGCACGTTTTCTCGTGTGCGGCCTGCGAGTCTATGCGCTTGAGCGAGCCGCTGTGGCACGTGTGGGACGACGCGCATACACCAGGCATGTCTCCAGTGGCGCCCTACATCAACAGTCATGGGGAGCTCGGCCAAATCGCCGTGTATGGCCGGCAAGGGCCGCCCGTGCTTTTTTCGCGCCGGCAGACGCTGGGCTGGGCGCTGCTCACCGGCCGAGCCACGCGCGAAGTGCTTACCGTGTCTCGCGGCGCACAGCACTACACGCTCACAGCCGTCCATGGCAGCGCAGCGACGCGGGTCGCATGGAGTGGCGGGCAACTGTGGGTGGATGCTCGCATGGCCCTGAGCGGCACGCTGGCTGAGGCGCCATACGGGACCGCGGAGCGACCCGCCGAGATTCGCACCATCGAGGCGGCCACCGCCCGACTCCTGGTGGCGGACTGCAAAGCCGCCATCGATCAAGCGAATGCGCGGCGCGTTGATCCCTTCGGCTACGCGCGGGCGCTGCTGTTTGGGCATCCGCAGTGGCTGAAGCACGGGTCGTCCATCAAGTGGAGCGCGCTTCCCGTGCACGCGGCCATCACCGTATCGTTCAACGTGACCACGCCGGGTGTGACGTCGTGAAGGCTGCCGCGGAGCCCATATCCCCCGGGCAGTACTTTTGGCTCATCATGGTGGCGGTCGTGGCGGGCAGCGTCTACCTGTGGCCAGCGTACGTGGTGGGGCTCGCAGGCTCGGGCGGCTATGTCTCCCTCTGGATCGCCACGGGAGTGGCCGCCGGCGTCGCGGCCATTCAGGTATCGTGGATGCGCCGCATGGTGTACCGCCCCTATGCGGTCGCGATGAAGGATACCTGGTCGCCTGCCCTGGGAACCGTTCTGGCGTGGATTACCATGGCACTAATGATGGCCCTGGATGTCGTCATCCTGTATTTGTATGGAGAACTGCTGCAAACATTTTTCTATCCCGCCACGCCGAGTTGGGTGACCATCGGCGCGATCGGTGGATTGGCCGTCTGGATCGCGATTCGCTCGCTGGCCGTCGTGGCTCGCAATGTCCAGCTGTGGTTTCCGCTACTTCTCGCGTCCTTTGTGGTGGTGCTGGCGCTTTCGGCGGGCGACATGCGCTTCCCCTCGGCAGCGGCGCCGAACTTGGCCGAGCCGGTGTCGTCCATGGCACGCGCCTCCGTGGCGACGTGGTTTCTGTACGCCAACCCGTGTGCCGCAGCGACACTGCTGCCCTATGTGCGCCGCGGCAAGCGATCGTCCTCGGGAAAGCTGGCGGTTGCGGCGATGGCCCTGCAGGGGATCATTCTCACGACGATTCTTTTCAGCGCACTCGCGACACTGGGTCCCATGCCCATCGCCAACATGACCTGGCCCATCATCTACGTGTTTAGTGTGGTCCAGGTGCGGACGTTTTTCGTCCAAGACGTGGGCATGCTGATTCTCATTACGTGGACCGTCGCCATGATACTGCACTTGGGCGTTCACATGTTCGTCGTGTCGTGGAACGTTGGTCCGCCATTGGGCGGAGTGAACCCACAGCGGCAGTATCTCGTGGCCGGCATCGGTCTGGCCATCGTGCTGGGAGCCTTGGCGATAGGTTCCGTGGCCGAAGCGAAGGTCTGGCTGTTTCAGGTCCTCACGCCCCTGGATTTGGCGTGGACGGTGATCCTTGTGCCCGCCACGGCCCTAACAGCGTGGTGGCGCACGCGCGGCAGGCGCTCGGCGGCTTGACGGCTAATGCTCCGAGCCCACAAGCCTTCGCGGGCCCGGAACTTCGCCGAGGAGCGCCTGAGGTGCGCTCCTCGGCCACGGCTTCAGGCTGGGTGCACCACCTCAAAGCCCTGCGCCTTCCAGGCCGTGGTGCCGCCATCGATGAACGCCACGTGCTGAAAGCCCATCCGCTTTAAGAGATGCGCCCCGAGCGCCGCCTGGCCGCCGACCCCGCAGGTGACCAGGATCGGGCGGGACCAGTCCTGCAGTTCCGGCGACCGGAGCGCCTCCGGCAGCTCATGGTCTGCGCGAATCGGCAGCATGCCGAGCGTAATGTTGATGCCGCCCGGAATCAGGCCGCAGGTGCCAAGATCCCCCGGGTCCTGCACGTCGATCACCAAGGTGTTGGGGTTTTCCTGCAGGCGCCGCCGCGCCTCTTCCGGGCGCAGTCCCTCCACGTCAGCCCGCGCATCGGCCACCATTTGCCTAAAAGTCCATGCCATCGAAATCGCCCCTTTCACCTAGCGAATCGCCGGCGGCGCATGGGATGTGGCGGCCACCGGCCGCTGCCGCTATCTTAGCACCCTCATCGCGCACGTTAGCCGGGCGGGGATCGTGGAGCGCGGAGCGGTTTGGGGGATGAGCCTTGCTGCCCCACCGGCATTGGCGCGGCGGCCATGCCACCAGGGAAGGGAGGAGTGAAGTGCCGCGTAAAGTCGAGGGGAACATTTCGTGGCGGACGCACTGGCCGAGGACTCGCGGCTGGCAGACCGCTATGGCGCGCTGGATGGCGACCGGGCACCGCTCGCATCCGATAGTGGACTCCCGGAGCCTCGTTCACCATGGCGCATCGCCGCTCCGTCGCGACCCGCGGGCTAAACGCCGTACCGAACTCTGTGATTAACCAGCGGGCCCTTAGGTAGAACCGTCCCGTGCTGTCGGCTGTACTGGCGGCAGGCGCTCCGGCGCCCCTGGGGTGGCTGGGCGGCAACGTTGGGCCGACGCCCGCTACAGCTGCGGGGGTGCCGAAAACCCGTTCAGCTGGACTCCGACCTGTCGCATCATTTGAACGGTTGAACGGTGTCGATGGCATCCACGTTCATGGCAGAGCACACGTAGGGAATCTTGACCTTGGTGCGGGAGAGAGGACTCGAGACCTCTTGCGTGACGATGGCGTGGCCATAGGGTATGGTGAACGCGATGACCCAGGCGTCGGCCCCTCCGGCGAATGCCGCCTTGGCTGCCTCGACGTGCTGGGAATTTTGAGTGACCCAGGCCATGACATCCCGGTAGGCCGCGACCACCTCGAGAATGTCGGTGGATCGAAACAGATCGTCCTTGTGGACTCGCGCCCATTGGCTCAGCTGGTCATTGCCGGTCAGCTCACGATCGACTGCGTCGAAACTGACTAGGCAGTGGCGCCGGGCACAATAGAGGAGCGCATCCCAGAAGGCTGGCGCGACATCAAAAGGATAAGGTTGGCGATGGGCTTGGATGAAGACGCTCGCATCGAGGATGTAGAGACCGCTCACGGTCGCTCGCCCGCATCGTGAATTGACGCGACAAATCGGTCGAAGGTGCGGCCGCGGAGGGCGATGAGGCCGAACGCTTCCGTATATGTGATGGACCCCTCCGCAGCCGCAGATCCCACCAGCCGCCCAAACAGCGCGCTCACCCGATACCGTTGCATGGCCGTGAAGTCGCCCCCTTTGGGCTTCGGTGCAGACCACTCCTGCCGCCACAGATCGTCGTACAGCGCAAAGAACCGGCTCCGGCCAATGAGCTGCAGGTCCAGTGCCCGTCGGATCGGGAGGATGCGACTCACTTTGAACTGGCGGGCGATCAGCCCGACCCAGTCTTCACTGTGGCAGATTTTGAGCCAGTACGCCCGCAGTAGCTCTGACGGCACGAGAAACTCTGCCGCCACGTCGTTGCAGGCTTGCTCTGTGGGGTCGTCCGCCGGCAGGAGGTTTCGGAGGTCGAACACGGCGCTCTCCGAAAATGCCAGGTGGGCCAGTTCATGTGCGATGGTGAACCACTGGGCGCCCTTGGCGTCAGCGCCGTTCACAAGCACCAGCGGAGCATAGTCGTCCGCCATTGCGAAGCCGCGAAACTCGGCCCCACTCAGGGTCCGTCGGGTGTTATTGCCCACCACGCCGTTCACCGCCACCATGACCCGATGCGCCTCGAGCACGTTGATCAGATGGCGACGGGCATCGTCCCAGGTTGTCAGGGTATGCGCCCATCCGCCATCCAGACCCAGCACAGCGCTCAGACGGCTGGCCGTGATGTCCGGAGACTCGCCGATCGACCCGCAGCCGACCAGGGGCACGACGCCTTGACCCTTTCCTGCAGGTACGCCCGCGCCCAGGCTTGCCGCTGCTGCATAGTGAAGACGGCATCTAGTGTCCTGAATTGCTAATTCGCTTGCAATAGTTTGCGAGGGCCGCGAGGATTTGGTCGGCCGTCTTCACCCAGACATAGGGCCGGGGATGGTCATTCCACGCCGCGATCCACGCCCGGATGTCC
>JAJZWV010000094.1 GCA_021846505.1 Bacillota bacterium | reverse complement strand
GGACATCCGGGCGTGGATCGCGGCGTGGAATGACCATCCCCGGCCCTATGTCTGGGTGAAGACGGCCGACCAAATCCTCGCGGCCCTCGCAAACTATTGCAAGCGAATTAGCAATTCAGGACACTAGGAGGTCGTCCATAAATCCACCTCGTCGGGCCGGCGAATACGACATCTCGCATCAGCACCCGTGTGGCGGCGTATATGTTGTGGTCGTAGAGGGTGGAGCCCGAATACGTGGACGGGCTCCTAGAAGCGCACGGTGGACCTGTCGCTTGGGAAACGTGCCGCTGTGCAGTGCAGGCGAATGCCAGGTGCGCCCCGCAATCGTGCAGGGGCCGCCGTGCCAGGTGCTAAATGCGGCTGCCCCGCAGGACAGCCGCATTTCGTCGCTCCACACCCAAAGAGTCGGGCGGTGGACTCTAGAGAGTGGCGGTTTCGGGCTTGCCCTAATGCTGTCTCGGGACCCACCCGCTCAGGGCACCAGCCAGCCCAGCTCCTGCGCCCGCCGCACCGCCTGCACCCGGGAGCGCACATCCAGCTTGCTCATGATGTTGCCCATGTGGTATTCCACGGTGCGCTCGCTGACCAAAAGTGCCCCCGCAATCTCTTTGTTGGCCAGCCCGTCCGCCACTTTGCCCAGCACCTCCAGCTCACGGGCCGTGAGCCTTGGGCTGTCCCGCCGAGACCACGCCCGCACGGCGGCCAAGTTGCTGCCCGGCAGGACATGGGCGCCCAGGGCGGCCGCCCGCACCGTGGCCAACAGCTCCTCGCTGGCGCACCCCTTGTCCAGATAGGCGGTCACGCCCACGTCCAGGAGGCGCAGCCGATACTGTGGCGCGGTGTGCGCGGTCAGCACCACGATAGCGGTCTGGGGATGCCGGGCGGCCATCCGCTCGGCGGCCTCCACGCCGTTCTGGTCCGGCAGCCCCAAGTCCAGCAGCACGACGTCCACGCCATCGTCGGCACCCTTGGCTTCCTTGGCTTCCTTGGCTTCCTTGGCTTCCTTGGCTTCCTCGCTATCGGCCAGCGCACGGAACGCGGCCGCCGCCGTGCCCGCCTCCGCCACCACGCGGATATCGGCCTCGCGCTCCAAGAGGCTCCGAGTCCCCTCCCGCACCAGGGTGTGGTCATCCACCAGCAGCACGCGAATCATCGGCCATGCCTCCCCTCTCAGGCGCCGCCCCCTGGCCATGCTGCGGGCCGGCTGGGCTCGGCCGCGGCACGACCAGGGTTACCGTGGTGCCGGCCCCCGCTGCTGTGGCAATCTGGAGCGTCCCGCCCAGCATGGCGGCCCGCTCGTACATGCTGGCCACTCCCAGGTGGCCGGAAGCCACCCAGCGGCTCGGGCGGCTGGGCATGAGGAACCCCTGGCCGTCATCGTGGACCGCCACGACCACCAGAGAGTCCTGGCTCGCCAGCCGAATGTGGATGTGGCGGGCGCGCCCGTGGCGCAGTGCATTGTGCAGCGCCTCCTGAGCTACCCGGAAAAGCCCCTCGCCCACGGACTCGGGCAGCGGCGGCAGCGCATCCGCCTCCAGCTCCACCACTGGGCCATTAGCGCCCAGCACCCGAGACAGCCGCTCGATGTAGGTTCTGAGTGCCTCAGCCGGGCCCAAGTCATCCAGCAGCGCCGGGTGAAGGCTCGACGCCAGCTGGCGCAGCTCCTCGGCGGTGTCCAGCGCCGCCTGGCGGAGCCGATCGGCGGCCACCGGCACCTCGGCCCCGCGCGCCATGGCCAAGACCGACTGCAGCGGCCCGTCGTGCACGTCGCGGGCGAGGCGGCGGCGCTCCGCCTCTTGGGCTTCCACCAAGCGGCGGGCCAACAGCTGCATCTCCTCCTGCTGCGCCCGCGCGGTGTCCAACTTCTGCGCCAGGTCGGCCCGAAGCGCGGCGGCCTCCATGGCGACACCCAGCACGCCGGCCACCGCCGCCACCAGCTGTCGGTCGGTGGCTCTCAGGTCTCCGTGGCGGAGCTTTTCCGCCGCCAGCAGGTAGCCCGCCACCGGCTGCCCCTCCGCGCCGAAAGGGACCAGCAGCCAGTCGGGGTTCGCTCCATCCCGCTCCGTTGGCCGATGGCGATCCAAGCTGCCCCATCCCGCCAGCAGGCGGCGGGCACCGCTTGCATCCTGCTGGATGGCGGCCGCACCGCGCACGCCCAGGGCCGCCGCCACCTGGCTCACGGCGAACGCCGCCATTTCACGGGGGTCTCCGCGGGCTCCAATGCCGCCGCTCAGCTGGGCCATCACGGCGGCATAGTCGAAGTCATCACGAAACACCACCCGGTCCACGGCCCGGCGCAGCATCACCCAGGCCGGCGCCAGCGCCGCCGTTGCCGCCAGCAGCAGGGCAATCGGCACTGCGGCCACGCCCCCCCGCGACGCCAGCGGCACCAGTGTGGCCAGCACCGCGCCGTAAAGGATGGCAGCCGTCGCGGCCGACACCAGGTACAGCAGGCGGCGCAGGCTGACCCCAATGCGGACGCCCATGAACCGTCCCCACAAGACTGCCACCAGCGCGTACACGGGCATCACCGCAATTTCCACCGACAGCGTCCAGGCCGGCACGCCGATGCCCAGCCGCTCGGCGGTCACCGTGAGGGCGGGCGGCACCAGGCCCAGGACCGAACCCAGGAGCAGGATTCCAAGATGTGGCGCGCCGGCCACCCGGGTCCCCTGGCGGCGCCCGCGAGCGACCGCGGCCAGCCCCACCCCCACCGTGGTGAGATACCAGGCGGCGATGAGGTTCGACATGACCGGGGCCGGGATCCACGGCATCCCTGCCACCAGCAGAGCGGCACCCGCAAACCACACCCACGTCTTCCATTTCCATGGCGGCGCGGGGGCGCCGCGCGTCCACTCTTGGCAGAACGCCACATACGTGGCCCCCAACAGGGCCGTCGCCACGGTCGCCAAGCCCTCGGCCTGGGGGAATCCCAGGCTCGCGAGCGGCAGGGCCACGGCCTCCACCATCCCCAGCCCATTCAGCCCGAGGCAGTATCGGGCCACCTGCTCCGACGTGGCGGCCGCAATCCCCGCGCCCGCCGCGACCAGCACCACCAGCGTGCCGCCCATGCCCATCCAGGTGCCCGCCGGAAGCACCGCGGCATGCCCGGTGAGCATGGGGACGGCGGCCGCCAGCAGCAGCGCGGCCGCCGCGAAAGCCGCGCCGACGCCCCACCGCTGGAGCGGCCACCTTCGCGCCAAGACGACCACCTCCCCTTGCCGCGGCTGCGGCCCACCTTGCTCGGCATACTTCTCCAGCCGGCGGAATTACCCTCTCTGTACCACGTTATACCACCCCTTCCACCCAGGGGCCCGAGGCAAACCCGCCGATGAGCAGCATCTCATCCGCCTTAGGCCAGCAGCTCTAAGCCACCGTCCACGACCAGCGTTTGGCCCCGGATCATGAGGGATGCCGGGCCAGCCAAAAATGCCACGGCATCAGCCACGTCCTCCACGGTTACCAGCCGCCCGGCCGGGACACGGCGAGCCGTCTCTCGCCGCAGGGCCCGTCCTTCGGGATGGGTGTCCAGCGCCGACGTGGCAAGCACTCCGGACCGAACCGCATTCACCCGCACGCCCTGCGCCGCCAGCTCGGCGGCCAAGCAGCGCGTGAGGTGCTCCAGTGCCGCCTTGGCGACGCCAATCGCGCCATAGTGCGGCACCGTCCGCACGGCCCCCGTGCTGGACACATTCACGACCGCGCCCTCCGCCAGCAGGGGCGCGAGCCGCGTGGTGAGCAGCCAGGGGCCCTTGAGGCACGTGTCCAGCGTCAGGTCCCAGTGGCGCACCGAGAGCGCCGTCAAGTTGCGAAACGCGCCCAGCGCGGCACTGTTCACCAGCACCCGCACCGGCACCCCATCTGACAGGAGCGGCGCAATGACAGCCGCATGGAGAGCGGAAGGATCTCTGGCATCGGCCTGCACGACCGTGACCTTTCCCGCGTAGGCGCTGAGCGCGGCTTGCGCTTCGTGAGCGGCTTCGTGATTCAGCAGGTACGTCAGCACCATGTGGATATCCGGAGCAGCCAGCCGGCGGGCCACGGCCAAGCCTAAGCCCCGCGTCCCGCCGGTGACCAGGATGACGCCAGTCACAGCGCACCACGCCTTGCTGCTGGCAGCAGCAGCGCGTCCAGCCGGCACCGGCGCCGTGCGGGCAGAGTGGGGTCCACGGACAGGGCGGCCGACGCCACCCGGCGGGCCTCCTCCGGCCGGCCGGCCCTTTCCAAGGCTTCAGCGAGCCCGGCCAGAATCCGCGACGACGTGGGGGCCAGGCTCGCCGCCAGCCGATGAAGGGCCAGTGCCTCCTCTGGACGTGCCCACCGCCCCGGCCGATGCTCCAGCCACACCGCGCACGCGTGCCAAGCCACGGCGTCCGTGGGGCGCGCCCGGGCTCCCCGGCGGAGCCAGCGGCCCGTCTCCAGAAACAGAAGACCTTGCGGGAGCCCCACACCTTTACCCAGCGCACGCTGCCCGAGCCACCGCCCCCACTCCACCGACAGCGATGCATCCTCGCGGAGCGCCGCCCGCAGCGGCCGAATCCAAGCATCTCGCTCGCCCAGTCCGTGTGCGGCGGCGTGCTCCGTACACGCCGCCAGCCTTTCGGCGGCGGGCGACAGCGGGGGCCGGCCCCACGCGCAGCAGTCCCGCACCGCCGAGTCGACGGATTCGGCCGGCCACTGCCCGGTGAGGGCGGCGACCTGCTGAAACAGGCCGCGCACCCACACGCGCCCGGCGGAGCGGCCAACCGCTGGCGGAGGGAGGGGCGCCCCCACCCGCAGCACGGCCCGCCGGCCGCGCCGGGGCCAGCGCCCGCCGACGGGCAGCACGTCCTTGGTGCCCAGCAGCCCCACGGGGATGGTGGGCACCTGGGCGGCGGCGGCTAGACTGGCGGCGCCCGTGCGGAAGGCCGCCAGGTCTCCCGACCGACTGCGCGTCCCTTCGGGGTACACCACTACAATGCCGCCCTCCGCCAGAGACTGCCGAGCTGCCGACCAGGCGTCGGTGTCGACCGCCCCCCGGCTGATGGGAATCCCACCAAACGCCCGATGCAGCCGCCCCGCCACGGGGCGGCGAAACTGCTCTGCCTTCGAAAGGAAGCGCGGGGCAGGCCAGCCCTGTCGGCCCGCCCACCAGATGAGGAGGGCATGGTCGAAGAAGCTCAGGTGGTTGGCCGCCACCATGAACGGCGGGGGCGGCAAGGGGCTGGACGCGTCCACCACCGCCAGCACCCGCCGCCCCACGCTCCGGCCGAGCCACCGGGCCGCGGGCCGACTCAGTACTCCCGTGCTCATCGCTCCATCCCCCGGCGCACCTGCGCCACGTCCTCGACAGACAGGATGGGCACGGCCCAGCGGCGGGCGCGCGAGGCCAGCAGGCGGCCCCACACGGCGCGGCCCTGGCGGTCCAGCACTTCCACGATGATGGCCACGGGAGCAAGGCCAGCCAGGCGCATGAGGTCCGTGGACGCCTCGGTGTGCCCGCGGCGCACCAGGACGCCTCCCTGCCGCGCGGCGAGGGGAAACAGATGCCCCGGACTCCGCAGGTCTTCGCGGCGAGTTCCCGGATAGGCCAGCAGCCGGGCGGTCACGGTGCGGTCGTGGGCAGAAATGCCTGTGGTGACCCCAAATCGGCCGTGCGCATCCACACTCACGGTGAACGCTGTCTCATGCGGGTCCGTGGAATGGGCCACCATGGGAGTTAGGCCGAGCCGCGCCGTCCAGGCTGGATCCATGGCGACGCATACCAGTCCGCCTCCATGCCAAATGAGGAAGTTCATCTGCTCCACGGTGGCCAGCTCCGCCGACAGCACCAGGTCGGCCTCTCCCTCCCGGTCCGCATCGTCCGCAACCAGCACCGGCTCCCCGCGGCGCAGCGCGGCGGCCGCCCGGGCCACGCGCACCGAGGCCGGCGCCTCCTCCCGCGGAACCTCAAGGGTCAGTGTGACGCTTGCCATCTTCGTTCCCTCCTTCGAATGATGCCAGATGCTTCCGGATGTCTTTCGGATGTCTTTCGGATGTTCTCCAGGTTTTTTCCTCTGTCTTCCCACTGCTCTTGAGTTCTCGCCTCTCGGTTCGTGCTGCTTGGGCTCCCGGGCTCTCCTGGCGCTGCCCGCCGATGCAGACTCCCCATCCGCCTTGCCGCGGGAGGCACGTCACTGCGGCGCCGCCGGCGGGGATGCCACCGCCACCGCTACCACCATGCCCGCGTCATGCGTCAGCGCGACGGCCAGCTCGCGGCCGCCCAGCCAAGTGCGCGCCAAGGCGCCGCGCACAGACACCCGCGGCGCCCCCCATTCATCCACGGCAATCTCGATGTCGCGCCAGCTGACACGGGTTCCGCATCCCAGCGCCTTCAGCACCGCCTCCTTCATGGCCATGCGCCCCGCGACAAAGCGCGCGCGCCCTTCCAGGGACTCTGGAGCCTGCCGCCCCTCGGCCTCCGTCAGCAGCTCCTCCACCACCGCGTCGCCCCATTTGGCCAGCAGCCGCGCGATGCGGGCCTCGGGCACCAGATCCACCCCCACGCCGGGCATCATGGCGCGCCCCCCTCGCTCACGAACTCCTGCTCGTTGAACAGGTCCTCGGAAAATCCGAGCGCCACCACCGACTCCAGATAGCTGACGAGGGCGGCCACTCCGCGATCCCGGTGCTTAGCCGCCAGGTACCTGAAGTTGGGCAGCCCCCGGCGAAATTTCTCCGCGCTGGATCGCGAGTGCTCCAGGTGGCAGTTCACGGCGTCGGGCGCATCGGCCAGCCGCCAGCCGCGCTGCTCGGCCCGGTAGCCCAGGTCGGTATCCTCGCCCCCCCATCCGGTGCCAAAGCGCTCGTCGAAGCCTCCGAGGGCTCCAAAGACGCCGGCGCTGACCGACAGGTTCGATGTGCAGGTGTGGGCAAACCGGTAGGCGTGGTGCACAGGCAGTGCCAGCGCCCGGCGGGCGCGCGCTTCCCCCACGGTCATGCGCGCCTTCCCCCACAGCCGATCCAGCGCCGCCGGGGTGACGGGCTCCGCCAGCCACGCGGGCACTTCATCCACGGGGATGGCCCAGCGGCGCCCGCGATACAGCCAGCCCGGATCCGCCTGAAGCCGCCGCACATGAGCCGCGATGAATCCCCGCTGGGGGACCATGTCGTCATCGCTGAACACGAGCCACGAGCCGCGCGCTTGGGCCGCCGCCTGATTGCGCGCGGCCGCCGCCCCGCGGTGCGTGCCGCGCACGACCTGCAAGGGAAATG
>JAJZWV010000093.1 GCA_021846505.1 Bacillota bacterium | reverse complement strand
CAGAGTGGGGCCTACCAAAGCAGCAAGACGTTCACGTTCACGGCCGGGATGTCGGGCACCTACAAGTTCGTGGCGTTTGCCAAGAGCCCGGAGGCGGCGAACAACCAGCACGGGGCCTTGCAGAGCAATGTGGGCACGCAGGTGGCCTACGGCACGGCGAGCCAAGTGGTGCTGACCCCCGCGAGCGGCTCGGTGGTGGCCAACGGCAGCGCGACGGACATGCTGACCGCCACAGTGGAAGACAGCCACGGGGACGTGGTGGCCAACTTTAACGGCACGGTCAACGTGATTGAGGCGAACCCGCATTTGCACAATGGCGGGCTCATTGCGTCCAGCAGTGGGCCATCCTACAGCGGCACCGTTACTATTGCCAATGGCATTGGCGCGATCCCGCTTGGAACGTCCAGTGATTCCTCGGACGGCAACTACACGTACACGCTGGAGTCGGACAACTTGATGTCGGCGGCGACCAGCGCGGGCGGCACGGCGGGCCAGGGCCAAGTGGCCAACGTGACCTATGGGTCAGCCACGGTCATGACCACCGCGCCCAGTGACAACATGCTGATGCTGCAGTCGAGCCTGCCGAACCTGGAGAGCAATCACGTCAGCAGCGACACCGTCTGGGTGCAGCTGGAGGACAGCACCGGCGCACCGTACACCACGAAGAACGGCCAGTATGTCAACCTGACGCTTGGGGGGACGGCCAGCGGGAGCTTCTCGTCCGCCCGCATGCAGACGACGGAAACCATCCAAGTACCAGGGGGTGCGAGCCAGTTCCCCGTGACCGTTTACAGCCAGAAGGGCACGAACGGGACCATCACGGTGCAGGCGCAGAGCGGCGACCAATCGGTGATGCCACTGGTGCCGGCATCGATCAGCATTCCGGTAGACGAAGTGGGCACCCCGGCGGCTGTCGACGTGAGCCAGGTGGGGAGCTCCGGCAGCTACACCGTCTACCAGGCCGACGTGGTGGACAGCCATGGCTACACCATCTCGGTAGGGACCGGCGCGGTCGGCAGTATGTCCGTTGCGGACACCTCGGCCAGCGGGTCGGGGACGCTGAACTACGCGGTGGCGACGCCCAGCACTAGCGGGTGGACCCTGGCGGCCACGGCGGACAGCTCGGCGCCGGCGAACCTGACGAACCACTCCTTCACGCAGGGCATGGTCGACTTTGCGGTGGCGACGGAGCACAACGGCAACGGCCAGCCCCTCACGATCACGGCGACGGCGAGCAGCACCGCCACGAGCGGTGGGTTCACGGCTGTGTCGGGGAGCACGACCTGGCACTTTGCTGCGCCGATGACGGGCTACGTGGAGCAGTTGCCCGTGTACGCGGGCAGCGAGCTCGATTACACGACGGTCACGGCGGGCGCGACGACCAGTTCTGTGTTCCAGCTGACCAACCAGTATGGCAACGCCGTGCAGGAAGCGGGGCAGCCCGTCTGGTTTTCGCTGACAAGCGGCGGGATTGCCGCGTTGCCCAACGGGGCGACTCAGTCTGGCGACACGTACGAGGCATTCACCAACAGCCAGGGCATCGCGTCCATTCCGCTTAAGATCCTGGGCACAGCGCCGACGGGCCACTATGTCAATGTCGCGGGTTCTGGCACCCTGGGCAGTGACCCTGGCACTGACGGCCGTTCAGAGTGGGGCCAAGACTACAATGTGGTGTCTTCGGGCAACTACGCCGCGAGCCTCACGCTCAACTCGGGCTCGGCGGTGGGACCGGTGCTGAATGGCACCACCATCACGGTGCCGGCGGGTACGCCACTCCCCACTGTGTTCGCCACACTCACGAATGCCCTGGGCGGGGTGACCTCGGGCAACACCTATGACCAGCTGCTGTGGTCGTCCAGCAACTCGGGCGTCGTCAGCGTGGGCACGGGATTCTCGGCCGCGGGGGGCGCCCTCGAATACTATCGGTCTGCCAGCCGGAGCGGCGGTGCCCCGGGCGGCACGTATATGTTCGGACCGGGGCTCGAAGGCCGTGGCGATGGGCTGTATGCCGGCATGGCGGGATCGGCCACCATCACCGTGACGGATGAGTCCAATGCTGCGAAGCCGTCGGCGTCCTTCACGGTGAAGGTGGTGCCAGGTCCGGCTATCACGACGCCGTGGATTGAGTACCAGGGCCAGCACGTGAGCAACGTCAGCGAGGTCCCCCTGCCCGCGAACACGCCGGTGGAGCTCCAAGTCGTCAACGTCGATTCCGCGGGGGACCCCATCGACGTGACAGGCACCGCGCCGCTCGCCGTCGAACTGCCGACGCTGCCGAGCGGCGAGTCTTGGCAATCCTCCAGCGGCGGCGTCAGCTCCTCGTCGATGACGGTCGACATCAAGCCCGGCCAGTCGTCGGCCAACGTGTGGCTGGTGAGCAGCACTGCGGCGGCGGTGTCGTCGCCGACGCTGGGGCAGGACGCGGCCGTGGAGGCCACGGCCACCGCGGCCGTCATGGCGACCTTCACGGGCGCGACGACCAGCACCAACGGCTCGATGGTTATCGACGTGAACTACGACACGTATGGCGCCACCCTGGCGTCTGGCACGGTGGCCGCGCCCAGCGCATTCACCGTGACGGACAGCACGGTGTCCGGTACCACCTTGACCACCAGCGCGGCCGTGGTGAGCGGCACCGACACCGTGGCCCTGACGGTGGCCATTGCGTCAGGGTCCGCCGACGCAACGGTTGGCGCGTTCAACAACTTCACGGTGACAACCACGGCGAGCGCGGTCGACTCGGTGCAGAGCGGCAACGACTTCGCCACAGCGCCAGTGTCCGCGTCCACCAGCGCGCCGACGCTCGCCGTTACGGCGCCGACCGCTATGACGGCGGGGGGCAGCGGCAGCGTGACGCTGACCCTGACCGACCGCAGCTACAACGGACCGCTGAACGTGACCCTAAGCGGGCAAGAATCCTCCCCGACCGGAGATTTCGGGTCGTTCGATGGTGCCACGTTGACCGGTACGACGCAGACGGTGCCGGTCTCATTCACGGGCGGGAGCGCCACGGTGCCGTTGACGCTGGATGATGCGGCCACGCAGACCCTCACGTTCGCGGTGGCGGGCGCCTCCTCATTGCCCACGGCGACGATTCCGGTTGCACCGGCCAGTGTGTCCAGTTTTGTCGTGAGCACGCCTGCCGCTCAGACAGCGGGTGTTCAGTACACTGACACGGTCAAAGCCAAAGACGCCTACGGGAACCTGACGGACAGCACCGGCACCGTGACGGTCTCCGGCACGGCGCTGGCGAACTCCCCCAACGGGACGGCCGCAAGCTACACCCTGGGCGCGTTTGCGAGCGGTGAGGCCACGCTCACGGTAACCTCGGTAGACGCGACACCCAGTGCGGTGTTGACGGTGAGCAACACCGCCGGTGCTACCGGGTCGAGCAACCCGTTTATCGTGGAGGCTGGCTCGATTGCCACGGTGAAGAGTGTGGTGATTGACCCGAGCACCGGGGGACCTGGACTCGGCTATAAAACGACGGCCGGGTATTGGCTGAACAGTGAACTGGCCTACGGAACGACGGCGGGGCACGCCCTGCAGGTGAACGCGGTCGACTCCTACGGCAATCCCGTGACCGGGAGCCACACCCTGACAGCGGGGCCCAGCTTCGAGATCGGCACCACGGACAGCAGCTTTACTGCTAGTGGGACGGGTGTCACCTTCTCCGACGGCGTTGGAATCGTGTACGTGGCGAATGCGAGTGGAGTGAGTGGGGATCTCGCTACCAGTGCCACGAGCAATGGCGCGATCTCCAGCGGCACTCTGGTCGCCACGACGGCGGGCGGTATCAAGATCAACACCCCGAGTGCGGTGACGACGCTGAAGAATTTCGCAGCCCGCAGGCTGGTTTCAAGTGCGTCGGTATCGGCCGGCGGGGAATCATTCACGATTCCGGTGTCAGCGTTGTCAGCCCCGACAAGCGGCAGCAACTACTACTACGTGGAAGTCGCCGAAGTTAAGCCAGCCACCACCCAGGACGTGTGGATTCAGGTCGCGGTAGCGAGCGGTGCCTCGGTTGGCAGCGCGGCCTACCTCCTGACGCTTGGTACGAGTGGTGGGCCGACAATTAAGGCGAACGGAAGCTCCGTGTCAGGCGTGACCGCTGCGTTGGCAAGCTTCAGTTCCGCAGCGTTTACGCCGACGACAGGCTCGATTTACAGCGTCTCCGAGGTTTCGACCCCAGTGACGACGGCGGCCAGCACCGCGCCTGCTGCCATCAACGACGGATACGTGCGGGCTCGCTCATAAGCCCCAACACATGCCCGTGTCCGATACAGGAGAGGACCGCCCTGCGGGGCGGTCCTTCTTTATGCCGCCCGGCCCTCCGGAAACCAATGGTGAGAGACATGTCTCTCACCCGGCGTTTTGGGCCGAGGCACTGAGGAACCGGCACGCGCAATATTGGTCGCGCCGGATCCCCTCGGCGCCTCGATCCCTGGGCGCGGCCCGCTTGATGGCGGCGGCAGGCCGGCCAGCTCGCCTTCGTGGATGACGCGGTCGCCGCCCGGCCCTCGCTCGCCACCGCCTCGAAACTCTCGGCGCCATAGCGCTTGTAGGGCACGAGGCACGTCGGCAGCTCATGGTGGATCCGGCGGCACCCGGAGCACTGCAAGCGGCGAATCACCAGCACCTGCCGCTCACCAGTGGGCCGGCGGCGCGTGCGCCGTCGACTCCCGATGACCCCTAGGCCGCGTCACACACCGGACACGGACTCACGGTCCGCTCCGCACGCAAAAGTATCCGACCCGTCCGGCTGCGGTTCGAGGGTGTACTGTGCCATGCTCACCACCTACTCTGTGACCACGCGCCCGGGGGAATGCCTTGACCAAGCATTCACGAACCCCGGGCGCTTCCCTTTCCCGCAAGACGGCAGCGTGGCCAGTCTAGCCAGCAATCCCCGGACAGGCAACGCTGTCAACTTAAAGCATCGAGGGGCGGCCAAGACACGACGGGCAAGACGGTCTGGAAAGTAGCTTCCCCTCAAACCCTCACCGGCTGGGTCGAAGTGAACGGAACGCTCTACACCTCAACGACCAGCCAGCTGTAGCAGGACCGAGCACGAGGGGCGGATCGCCGGCAAGGCGATTCGCCCCTCTTCTCTGCTGGCGGCCCGTCGGCACCGCTATTGGGGGTGGTGGGACGGCTGGCACCCGATGGCCAGACGCCTCGCCGAGGGCGGCGGATGGCTCGCCTGCTACAAATTTGCTGTTCTCTTGGGCCATCTCACTTCGTTCATGATAACTT
Source organism: Bacillota bacterium (assembly GCA_021846505.1). Classification (GTDB taxonomy): domain Bacteria; phylum Bacillota; class Sulfobacillia; order Sulfobacillales; family JAIMBI01; genus JAJZWV01. The sequence goes on along the minus strand of JAJZWV010000093.1, from coordinate 2,135 downwards.
GAACTCAGTAAATCGGATGAGCCGGGAGGTATGGAGGTGGGCACACGTGGGCCGAATCCATCGCCGCTGGAGGTGTTCATCGAGCAGCTGGGGCTGGACTTTGAGCGGCTGGGCGCCAGCCGCAGCCTGGGCCGCCTGTTTGGCTACCTGCTGGTGCAGGACGGGCCGAAAAGCCAAGACCAAGTGAGTGCCGAGCTGGGCTTGTCGAAGGGGATGACCTCCATCGCGATGCGCCAGGCGGTGGCCGGCGGCTTGGCCCAGGTGGTGCCGCGCCCCGGCGACCGCCGGCACTACTACGCCGTGGCGCCCGACTGCTGGGTGACCAGCACGCTGGTCCAGCTGCAAGTGCTGGTGGCGTGGAAGCATCGCGCGCAGGAGGGTGTGCGGGCGCTTGACACGGGGGGCCGGGGCGAGAGCCGCCCAGCGGCTCAGCTTCGCGACGCGGTGCTGTTTTTCGAGTTTCTCGAAAGCCTCTTTGCGGAGGTGCCGGAGCAGTTTGCGCGCTACCGGGCGGAGCGCGCCTCCCGATCGGACGGAGCGCCATGAGCGAGCCGGTGCTTAAGGTATCGGGCCTCACGCACCGGTTCGGGCCGGGGCGGGGCATCGAGGCGGTGAGCTTCGAGGTGGCGGCCGGCGAAGTGCTGGGCTATCTCGGCCCCAACGGCGCGGGCAAAACCACGACCCTCCGCCATGTCATGGGCTTCCTCCGACCCCAAGCCGGCACCGTACACGTGCTGGGGCGTGATGCCGCTGCCGACGCCGCCGCCGTCCACCGCGACGTGGGATCGCTGGCCGCCGACATCACGCTGTTTGGCGGCCTTACCCCCCGGGTGCAGCTGCACCTGGTCCTCGCGGTGCGCCGCCGGCCTCAAGCGGCGGCTTACGCGGAGCAACTAGCGCAGCGGTTCGCGGTGGACCTGGACACCCCCGTGTCCCGCCTGTCGCGCGGGCGCCAGCAGGCCGCCGCGCTCCTGGTGGCATTTGCTCACGACCCCACCTTGCTGCTGCTGGATGAGCCCACCACCGGCCTCGACCCGGTCCTGCAGGACCGCTTTCTGGAGTGGATCTTGGAGGAAAAGCGCCGCGGCAAAGCCATCCTGCTGTCCTCCCACCGGTTTGACGAGGTCGAGCGCACGGCCGACCGGGTGATGCTGCTCGCGGCCGGGCGCGTGGTAGCCGAAGGGAGCTTGGAGGCCGTGAAGGCCCAGCGCACGCATAGATTTCGCCTGGACTTTGGCAGCCGGAGCCAAGCCGCCGCGTTTGCCGCGGAAGTGCGCGGCCAGCCGGGCGTGATCAGCGCGGCTGAGGCCGGGCTTGGCGTCGATCTGGCTGTGGCCGACGCCCTGCCCGCCGTGGCGCGCGCGGCTGGGACCCATGGCGTCACGGGGTGGCACGAGCAGGGCGGCGGGCTGGAAGACGCCTTTCGGCGCCTGTATGGCTTGGAGCCGGAAGCCGCCGCCCGGGGGGTGGAGTCGTGAGCGGGGCCCTTGCCATGGCACTGCTGCGGCGCCGCCTGCCCGGCTTGCTGGCTTGGGTGACGGGCTTGGTTTTGTACGAGTGGCTCTTGGCCGCGCTCTATCCCAGTCTTGGCCGCTCGCCAGCGTACGGCCACCTCATCGCCACCCTGCCGCCGGCCTTGCTGCACGCCTTTGGAGTATCCGCGGGACGCCCCTCGTTTGGCACCTTTATGGCGGGCGAGGTGTTTTCGCTGGTGTGGGCGCTGGCGCTCGCCTATCGCCTGGCCGATGCCGGGGCCTCGCTCATCGCGGGTTTGATGGAGCGGGGCCCGCTGCAGCTTATTCTGAGCCTGCCCCTCTCGCGGCGGGCGTTTATAGCCACGGCGGCCCTCCTGGTGCTGGTGGAGGCGGCGGGCCTGGTGGTGGCGTCGGTGGGCGGGCTTTGGCTGCTGGCCGCCGCCTACCACCTGCCGCTGGCGGGACGGGGCGTGGTCGTCCTGGCTGCAGAGGGCTTCGCCCTGCTGGCCAGTGTCGGGGCCGTGGCGCTTTTACACGTCTTCCGCACGTCGACGGGGCGCACGACGCGAATTTTAAGCCGGCGCGGCGCGGGCCGGCACGGTCGTAAAAATGGTCTCGGGGAGGTCGAGGGCCGCCAGGATGACGCGGAGGGCGGGCCGG
>JAJZWV010000092.1 GCA_021846505.1 Bacillota bacterium | reverse complement strand
GTGCTGCACGATCTGCGGCCCGAGTCGCCCACCCGGGGCGCCACCAACGTGTTTTACCTGGGCGAGCACCACCCCGGCCTCCTGGTGATTCCCAAAGGCGTGGCCCATGGGTATCGGGTGCTGGGCAGCACGCCCGCGCAAATCTTATACTTCACCACCGAATCGTACCGGCCGGAGGCGCCGGATGAGTTTCGGCTGGCGTGGGATGACCCCACCATCGGGTTTGACTGGACGACTCGCCCGCGCTGACGCGGGATCTGGCCGCAGACGGAGAGGAGGCGCGGAGTGCGCATCGTGGTGACAGGCGGCGCGGGCTTCATCGGATCCAACTTCGTGCGCTGGATGCTCGATGCCGACCCGGCCGTATCCATCGTGACGCTGGACGCCCTCACCTACGCCGGCAATGCCGAGAACCTGGACGGCCTCTCCCCGGTCCGCCACCAGCTGGTGGTGGGCGACGTGACGCGCATGCGGGACGTGGCCGGCGTGCTGGACCGCCGCGTGGACGCGGTGGTGCACTTTGCGGCAGAGTCGCACGTGGACCGGAGCATCTCGAGCGCCCAGGCTTTCGCCGCAACCAACGTGGTGGGCACCCAGGTGGTGCTGGATGCCGTGCGGCAGGCGGGCGTGCCCCGGCTGGTGCACGTCTCCACCGATGAGGTGTACGGAAGCCTCGCGCCGGGCGAGCCGCCCTTCACCGAAGCCCATCCCCTCACCCCCACCAGCCCCTACGCCGCCAGCAAAGCCGGTGCCGACCTGCTGGTGCTCGCGGCGGCGGCCACGCATGGACTGGACGCCGTGATCACGCGGTGCGGCAACAATTATGGCCCATACCAGTTTCCCGAAAAGCTCATCCCCCTCTTTATCACCAACGCGCTGGCCGGCCAGCCGCTGCCGCTATATGGCGACGGGCGGCAGGTGCGTGACTGGATTCACGTGGAGGACCACTGCCGCGCCATCGCCGCCGTGCTGCAGCGCGGCCGCCCGGGCCGCGTATACAACATCGGCGCGCACGGGGAGCAAGACAACCTGTCGGTCGCCCACCAGATCCTTTCCCTGCTGCATCTGGACCCGGGCCAGATCCGCCATGTGGCGGACCGGCCGGCACACGATCGGCGCTATGCCTTAGACACGGAGCGCATCGAGCGCGAACTGGACTGGCGCCCTACCATTGAGTTCGGCGACGGCCTCGCGGCGGCGGTGTCCTGGTATCAGGAGCACCGGGATTGGTGGGAGCGCGTCAAATCCGGCGCTTATCGCACCTACTATGAATCCCAGTACGGCAGCCGCCTGCCATGAGCACACCGCATCTGCTGATCGGCGCCACCGGCCAGGTGGGCGCGCAGCTGGCGGCGCGCCTGGCGGCGGCGGGGGCCGGGGTGGCCGCCACCGGCCGCCGCACGCCGGCCGCTATGCCGCTGAATTTGGCCGATGCCCGCCAAGTGGCGGACGTGCTGGACCAGGTGCGGCCGGAGACGGTCTGGCTCGCCGGCGCCTACACCCACGTGGACGGCTGCGAGGCCCATCCCGAGGTGAGCCACCAAGTCAACGTCGCAGGGCCGCTGGCGGTGGCGGCGTGGGTGCGCGCCCACGGCGGCCGGCTGGTGTTTTTTTCGACCGACTACGTGTTTGACGGGTCCGCGGGGCCGTATGGGGAAGAGGCGTCGCCGCACCCCCTGTCGGTCTATGGGCGCGACAAGCGGTCGGTGGAGCTGGCGCTGCTGGCGGATGTGCCCGGCCAGACGCTGGTGGTGCGCACCACTAGCGTCTACGGGTTTGCAGCCTGCGGCCAGGGCTTCATCGAGCGGCTGACTGACAGCCTCCGCGCGGGCCGCCCGGTGCGCCTGCCCCGCGACCAGTGGGGCAACCCCACTTCAGCCGCCAATCTGGCAGAGGCCACTTATCGGCTGTGGAGCGCCGGGGCCACCGGCATTTGGCACGTGGCGGGCCCCGACTATCTCACGCGCGACGCCTGGGGCCGGGCGGTGGCGGCACACTTCGGCTTGAATCCGGCGCTGGTGGAAGGCGTGCCCACGGCAGCCCTGGCACAGGCCGCCCCCCGCCCGCTCGCGGGCGGGCTGGTATCGGCGCGCGCGGAGGCTTTCCTGCACATGAACTTCTGGGACGCGGCCACCGGCCTGGCGCATTTGGCGGCACCGGTGGGCTGGGACCCCCATTCGCCGTCTCGGACTTGACGCCGGGCGGCGCCCCCTCGATAATCGGACGATCCACATCCGTCAGCCAGCTGGGTGCATTGGTCCCGCTAGCCCGTATCTGAGCAGCCGAGCACCCAGAGCGCAGAGGAGTGTGCACCCGTGGAGCCAGCCACCGAGTCCAGTGCACCTGGGGCCGCCAATCCGGCGGTCCCGATGGACATAGCCGCTCGCGATAATTTGCGGGAGTGGGACCGGGGCCACCTGTGGCACCCGCTCACCGCCCACTCAGACCTGTGGGCGGAGTCGGGGCCGCTGGTGCTGGCCGCTGGCCGTGGGGCGACCGTGTTTGACACGGCCGGCCGCCCGTATTTGGACGCCACGGCGGGCCTCTGGTGCGTCAACGTGGGCTATGGCCGCGAGGAGCTGGTCGACGCGGCGGCGCGGCAGATGGCTCAGCTGCCGTTTTTCCCCCTGACGCAGTCTCACCCCCCGGCTATTCGGCTGGCGCGTCGCCTGGCGGAACTTTTGCCGGCCACCCCCCGCGTCTTTTTCACCAACTCCGGCTCGGAAGCGAACGAAGTGGCGTTTAAAGTAGTGCGCCAGTATTGGCGGCGCCGAGGGCAGCCCGAGCGCTTGAAAATCCTGGGCCGCCACCGGGCCTACCATGGGAGCACACTGGCCACCCTCGCGGCCGGGGGACAAACCTCCCGCCGAGAGGATTACGGCCCCCTGCCCGCTGGCTTTGGCCAGGTGGCCGCACCCTACTGCCACCGCTGCCCGTTTCAGCTGACCTATCCGGCCTGCGAACTCAAGTGCGCCGACGACTTTCTCGCGCGCATTGAGCAGGAGGGCCCCGGAACCGTAGCGGCCGTGATTGTTGAGCCCATCACCGCCGGCGGCGGCGTGTTGGTGCCGCCGGACGGCTACCTTGCCCGGGTGGCGGACATTTGCCAGCAGCACGAGGTCAAGCTCATCGTGGACGAGGTGGTGACGGGATTCGGCCGCACCGGCGCCTGGTTCGGCCACCAGCCGGTGGCTCCTGACGCCGTCACCATGGCCAAAGGGCTGGCGAGCGGCTACCAGCCGATTGGCGCGGCCGCGTTTGCCGACGAGCTGTTTCACACCATCGAGGGCACGTTTCCGGGCACACTGCCCAACACCCCTGCCGGCGACCACTTTCGACACGTCAACACGTACGGCGGCCACCCGGTAGCGGCGGCCGTGGCGCTGGCCAACCTCGCCGTCCTGGAGCGGGAGCACCTGCCGGAGCAAAGCCGCATTCAAGGCGCGCGACTGGTCTGCGGCCTCGTGGCAGCGCTGGAGGGAAACCCGCTGGTGACAGACATCCGCGGGCGGGGCCTCCTGGTGGGCATCGAGCTGGAGCCGGGGGTGCCGCGGGCAGCCGCCCGCGCGGTCGCGGCGCTCCGAGCGCGCGGCATGCTGGTGGGCCGCACAACCGACGTCGGACCCGACGCCGACAACATAGTGATTCTCGCCCCGCCGCTGGTGATTGGCGGGGAAGAGGTGGACCGCTTGGTGGATGCGGTGGCGGCCGCACTGGCCGACATCGCCCAGCAGCCGGCAGGGGCGTGAGCCTGACGCGGCGGCGCCACCTCCTGCCCGAGCCTCGATGCGGCTTCTGATAAGATAGAAGGCAACATGGCGCGCACGCGCCGGAGGTGATTGGTGATGGCAGCCGAACCCGCGAGCAACGCGTCCCATGAGGCAGGGACTCACACCCCAGGTGCCCGGTCTATTCGTGAAATCGTTTTTGGTGTGAACGACGGCTTGGTGTCGGTCACCACCCTGGTAGTCGCCGTGGCCGCGTCCGGCCTGTCTTCTAAAGGGGTTGTGCTGTCGGCCCTGGCGGCCACCACGGCCGCCACGGTGTCGATGGGCCTTGGGGCGTACCTCAGCACGCAGGCGCAGAACGAGTACTTTCAAAGCGAGTGGGCGCGCGAGATGCGCGAGGTAGACGAAGTGCCGGATGAAGAGCGCCGCGAGGTGGAAGGCATTCTTCGCCAAAAAGGCTTTCCCCACGACGAGGCAGAGCAGTTTACCCGCCGCCTGATGCAAAACAAGCACCACTGGGTGGACTTCATGATGAAAGAGGAGCTGGGCATCATTGTCGAGGGGCTGGACAGCCCCTGGACGTCGGCCGGCATTATGGCACTGGCCGTCATCGCGGGGTCGCTGGCACCGGTGCTGCCGTTCTTGGTTGTCCATGTTCCCGCGATGGCGCTCCGGTGGGCCATCGGGCTCGCGATGGCCACGGCCTTTTTGCTGGGCACCCTCAAAGCCACGGTGGCTAAAGGGGTGTGGTGGCAAAGCGGCCTGCAGTTCATTCTGGTGGCGGCCATCGGCATTGTGCTGGGCATTCTCGCCGGCCAGCTGTTTGGGCACCTCATCACCTAGCGCGTCCCGACTTTAGCCAGGGGAAGCGGCGGGCTTAGGCCTCCGCCGCTTCTGCATGTCTCGCGGCCCGCGGAGGGAAGGGCCAGTGCAGCGCTGGCCCCAAAATCCGCACACTGGCGGGGGCGGTGATGCCCATGATGAGCACCATGTCCAGCGCCAAGCCAATGACGACGGTGATCCCGATTTCCATGAGGTCGGTGGCCCCCGACGCCGCCATGCTGCCAAACGTGCCCGCCATGATCAGCGCCGCGGAAAAAACAACCGGCGCGGCCAGGCGCGCGGTGCGCACCAGCGCCGTCTTCACGCCGCGGCTCTCTTCCTCCCGAAAGCGGGCCATGTAGAAGATGATGTAGTCGACCCCCAGAGCGACCAGCAGCAGGAAGCTGAAGAAGGGCACCGTCCACGCCAGCCCGCTTTGATGCAGCCACCCAGTGGCCACCCAGGCCGCTATGCGGGTGGTGGCGAAGTAGTTGACGCTCACCAGCCCCAGCAGCAGCACCGGTGCCAGCACCGACCGCAGGAGCACCAGAAGCATCACCCCAATGACCAAGAGCACCAACAGCGCCGTCTGGCCAAAGTCATGACGCGACAGGTTTTGCAGCGCCACCGACTGGCTCGTGCTGCCGCCCAGGTATACCTGGCTGCTATGAAACGGTGTGCCCGCGAGCGCCTGATGCACGGTGGCTTGCAGCGGCCCCAGGCGGCTCATGCTGCTGGCGGCGTAAGGATTTTGCGCCAGCACCACCGTCAGGGTGGCCACCTGGCCGCCTGGCGACACGTACGCCTTCAGCACCGGCTGGAACTGGGGATTGGACAAAAGCGCCGGCGTAATGAGCGGTGTCGCGCCGCCCTGCGCCGCCAGAGGCGTGAGAAACAGCGTGCCCACCTGATTGAGGTGCACCGCCACGGTGCGCGCCCCCTGGCTGGCTTTCTTCAGCCCCGACACCAGCTGATTGGCCGCCGCGCCGCTGCTGGACACCCTGTGCGCGGCCGTGCCCATGCCCGCGGCCACCTGCGATGCCCCGTTGGCCAGAGACGCGCTGCCCCCCGACAGTTTGCTGAGGCCGGTGCTGAGCGCACCGGCACCGGCCGTGAGGCGCTGCCCTTGGTGCGCCAGCTGGCTCACGCCCCCGGCGAGCCCGCTCAAGCCGCTTGACAGCTTGGCCGTGCCCGCATTGAGCGCCGCCACCCCCTGCTGGAGCGACGCCAGGGCTTTGGCCAGGACGGCACTCTGCCCGCCTGCAGCGGCCAATCCCTGGCTCAGCGCGTGTGCCGCACTGTCCAAGCTGGACAGCGCCTGAGCTTCGGCCGCGAGGCCTCCCATCAGCTGCTGATACGTGGGATCTTGCGCGAGCGTCGGGTGCTGCTGCCTCAGCGCCTGTGCCTCGGCAGCCAGCTGTTGCTGCTGCTGGCTCGCGTTGGCGAGCCCTTGATTCAGCGCGCCGGCAGCCCCGGCCAGGCGCCCCACCCCAGCGGACAGGCCCGACGCGCCCTGGGCGGCCTGCTGGCTGCCTTGGGCGGCCGCCGCCGAGCCCTGCTGCAGCTTGGCGGCCGCGGCCGACAGCTGGCCCGCATCGCCCGACACCGTGGCCAGCGCCGCCTGATATTTGGTGAGGCCCTGATACAGCGACAGGCTCCCTTGGTTCAGCGCCACCGCGGCCGAGTGAGACTGACTGAGCCCGCTGGCCAAAAGCTCCGTGCTCACCTGCAGCTGGCCCAGGCCCTGCGACAGCTTCGGCAGCCCCGCGACAAACGCGGCCCCCTGCTGGGAGCCTTGGCGGAGGCCATTTGCCAATTGCACCAGGGCCGCGTTCATCTTAGCGACGCCCTGGGCTGCCGACCGCGCCTGGGTCGACACCAGGATTGCCGTGAGCGGCGTGCCCAGCGGGCTCACCGGCCCCTGGACCGCCTTCACCCCGGGCTGGCGGGCGAGCGCCTGGCTCACGTCGGCCAGGGCGCGCAGGCCCTGGACCGTGCGAAACCCCTGCTTCCAGGCAGGGTCCCGCAGCACGACATTCAGGGGCAGCACTTGGCCGCCGCCGAATCCGTGCTCGATCCAGGTGAACGCCTGGACGGAGGGCTGATTCTGTGGCAGCTGCTGAATCTCGTTAAACGACAGGGGCCCGCTGCCCAAGTACGCCAGCACCCCCAAGGCCAAGGCCGGCAGCACCGCCCACAGCGGCTGCCGGACGACGGCGCCAGCCACGCGCGCCCATGTGCCGCCGCCCGACACCTCAGCCCCGAGCACCGGCCGCAGCGGCCAAAACACCCGCGGCCCGAGACCCATCAGAAGGGCCGGCACCACAGTCAAAAGCGCCACCCCGATGACGAACACCCCGACCGCCACGCCCACGGCGGTGCGGTACAGCGAAAAATGCGCCAGGCCCACCGCCGCAAACGCCAGCATCAGGGTGGCGGCCGCCACCAGTGCCGTGGGTCCGACCGCCTCCATGGTGGTGGCCACGGCGGCGCCCACGTCGCTGGTGCGCTGCAGCTCCTCCCGAAAGCGGGACATGAGAAGAATCCCGTAGTCGGTGCCCGCCCCAAACATAATCGCAATGAGAAAGGTTTGCGTGTACGTGGACACCGGCAGGCCGTGCTGCCCCCACCACGCCACCAGCCCGGACGTGATGGCAAACGCCGTCCCAATGGTGGCCATGGAGACCAGGGGCGCGATGGGGCTCCGAAACACAAACAGCATGATGGCCGCCACCACGATGAGCGTCACCACCAGCATGCGGTTCAGCCCCGACAGATCCGTTTGGCTGACCGCCTTTCCAATCACGCTGGAGCCGGTGACGGCCACCTGGGTGCCCGGGCCAACACGGCCGAT
>JAJZWV010000091.1 GCA_021846505.1 Bacillota bacterium | reverse complement strand
TATCACGGGGGGGCCCCCGGCCGGCACTGCCCACCCCGTGCTGGCCGACACCATCCGGAAGTCAACCAGCGGCCCTTTCCCCGACCACACCGGCAGGGCACCCCGGCTGGCCGCCTGCGGCCGCACTGCGGGGCCGGTGAGGGCAGGCAGCGCCACCAGGACCGCGGCCGCCGCCGCGCTCAGCAGCGCAAACGACGTGCGCTGCCGGCGCCGGGCCCGCGCCAGCTGGCCGCGCGCGCGGGCAGCCGTGGCCGCCGCCCAGCGCTCTCGGTCAAAAGCGGGCGCCTCGGCCGGCAAGCCGGCCGCCTGGAAGCTCCGCCGCAGCGCGTCCTCCGTGCTATCGCGCATCGCCGTCTCCATCGCGATCCCCCCTCCCCTCCTGCGTCCACTCCCCACGGAACCGCTGGCGCGCCCGCATGAGCCGCGTGCGCACGGTGGCCGCCGGCACCTTAAGGTGCCGGGCAATTTCCTGCGACGACAAGTCCGCGTAGTAAAACAGGTACAGGCACTCTTGATCCTCGGGCGCCAGGCGGGACAGCGCATCGCGCACCAGGGGGCGGTCGGCCAGATCCTCGCGCATCGCGTCGGAGCCTCGCTCCAGCGACTGTGCGTCCGCCATGGCCCATTCGCGGCGCCGTCGGCGGGACTCATCGGCCGCCAAGTGCTTGGCCACGGTCATCAGCCAGCCGGCCGTGGGTGCCTGCCCGCGATGGGACCCCAGGAACACATACAGGCGCAGAAACGCCTCCTGCGCGATGTCTTGGGCGACGCTAGCGTCGCCGGTCAGAAAGTGGGCATAGCCCACCACCCGGCTACCCCACTCGGCCATCCACTGCTCCATGGCTTGATCTAGCGGCGGGCGGCCCGCCTGAGAGGGCGCGTCGGCATCCCGCCATGGGCCAGCGCGCGGCAGCGGCAGGCGCCCCTCCGCGGAGCTATGGCGCCCCGGTGCACCTGCCTTGCTGGCCACGGAATCCCCCCTGCCAACACAACGGCCACCGAGGCGCCCCTGTTCGCCCGCCAGCGCAAATTTGTGGTGGGTCACGCGGGCGCACGATTGAAGCGCCTATCCTCCGAGGCAGAGCCGCGTTTGCTGAACCTCTGCGGGGCGCGGATGAGTGCGCGGTGGGCCGCGGCTCTAAACCGCCGCGCCGCTGAAGGCAAGGACGGCGCCCACGGGGATTCAGGCCAATTCCCGCCGATAGCACACCTCGGTCGCCAGCTGGGCAAATCCTCCCTGGCGGAGAATCGGCGACGGCGTCCCCACCCTGGCCTTGACGAGGCAGTGGCGGACGCCATGGCGGTGGGCAGCCGTGGCGCGCCGCTGGACCAGCTGGCGGCAAAGCCCCCGGGCGCGCCACGCCGGAAGGACCGCAGAGCCCCACAGCTTGCCCACCGCGCCGTCGAGCGTCAGCTCCGCCGCCCCCACCACCTGCCCCGCCTCGCTCCGGGCGACATAGTACCCCTCGGGCCAGAAGGGTCCTGGCGCCAGTCCTGAAGCGCTTGCTCGATCTCGCCTGGGGACGGGGCCTGCCCACTGAACACCTCGGCCATGACGGTCACTGCGCCGATGGCGTCGGAGGCGCTTTCAGGGCGGCCGACGCCGGCCAGCGCCAGGTCCGGCCACGGAAGCCGAGCCGCGGCCGCCTCTCCCAGCGGCCACGCCAGCACTTCCACGATTTCGCACGGGACGTATCCGCGGCGGGCTAAGACATCGTGCATGCTCCGGGGGCGCGAGGTGGCCAGCACCCACCACTTCAGTGCGCGGCCGCCTTCTCGCACAACGATCCGCTCCACGTGCTCCACCAGGGCTGGGCCGTCATCCGTGCAAGAGCTGTGCACGACCGCATCGCCTGGGTGCTCCCGGCTGATGCTCAAGGTGAATTTGGGCGACCGCACGACGGCCAGGGACGGCAGGATCCACACCCAGCGGTCGGCCATCTCAATGAGGTCGGCCTCCATCCCCAGGGCATCGCTCCTTCGTTCCCGCGGCAGCGACCGGGCTCGCGGCCTTACGAGACGTCTAGGACCACGGCTTCGCCCTCGGTGCGCACGCGGTCCACCTCGCCGATGATGGACACGCCGTCTCCGTGCCAGGCCAGCCTCTGCGCGCCGGGCCCCAACTCCCGCACCTCTGCGGCGCCGAACAGCACCACCTCGGCAAAGCCGCTGTAGAGCGGGTGCTCCCCGGCGGCCCGCGTCAGGGCCTTGCCTCCCCGCATCTCGATGTCCAGTCGCCCGCCGCCAACATGCAGCCACCGCGTGTGCAGAAGCTGGCGGACATCCAGCTGGCGGCAGTTCGACGGGTCCAATCCTAGCGGGCGAAGCGGCGTCGCGGCGTGGACGATGACGCGGGGCCCGCCGGCTGACGAAAGCGACGCCAGCAGGTTTTGCCGGTCCCGCTCTGCGGCCGCACTGTCTTGACGCGCGGCCGCGCCGATGGCCCGACGCTCTGCGGGGGTGAAGTCCTGCACGTCGCCTTTGCCCGCCAGCCCCTCCGCCAGCAGCGCGTCCAAGCTCGGCGCCGCACCTATGCGCCGCTGCCACTGTGGCATCACATCATCCAGCAGCCGAGCCATCACGGCGGCCAGCGCATAGCAGCGCAGCCGAATCTGGTCGGGCGCCCAGCCGGCCGGCGGCACCTCGGCCCGTGTCCGTCCCAGCGCGCAATATTCCACGTATTGGGCCAGCCCCTCCGACAGCTCGGTGCCACGCTCAAACGCGGCACACGCCGCCGGCAGGCCAAGGAAGCGCTGGCGGCGATACCGGAGCGCCGCTAAAGCCCAGCCGCGCCGCGCGGAAGCATCCTCGGCCGACTGCGCGCGGCGCCACGCCTCGGTCTCCAGCCGGCGGAGCACGAGCCCGGCCACATCCGCCAGCGGATAGCGAAACATGGCGCCCGTGTCACTCACCCAGTTCGGATACTGGTCCGCCTGAAACACGTGAAACGCCTCGTGGATGCACGCGGCGGCCAGCTCGCTCGGGCCGAGGCCAGCCAGGGGCGCCGCCAGCATGAGGGCGGCAGTCGGCACCCCATCCACCCGGGTGGCGGTGCTGGCCCGGACACTGTCGTGAAGGCCTGTCATGCCCCACACGGTCGCTTCAGGCCGCCAGCGAAACGGCGCCGGGGGGTGGGGGTGGCGCGTCAGCCACGTGTCCTGCCCGTCATAAATCACGAGGGGCGTGGCTCGTGGGTCAAAGCCGGGCCAGAGCGGCCGCCGAGCCAGCTCGTCCAGCACCGCGAGGATTCGGCTCACAGTTGGCCAGCTCATAGTGCTCCTCTCGCGGTCGCCCCGCTGGCAGTCCCAAAGCCGAGTCGGTCTGGCCACCTCGGGGCCAGCGCGAACTCGGGCAACCTCCTCATGGCCGCGTGAGGTGCCGGCCCCTGACTTCGATTTTGTAGCGGTGTCGGGCATCGGCCGTCAAGGGGCGTCCGGTGTCCATGAGCTATCACGGGCCGCTTGTAATAGCATCGCTTTATGAAGCAACTTTTGCTGCGCGTGCCAGACGAATTGCATCGACACCTCGTGGCGCGGGCGCGGCGGTCGGATCAGAGTCTGAACGCGGTGGCGACCTATATTCTGGACGCGGGCCTAGAGGGAAACCAGGGCGATGCCCAGGCCCGTGTCAGGTCGCGGGCACGGGCCTGGGCATCTTGCAGGAGGCGCCCGCACCGCGCGGGGCGCGTGAAGCCCGGCGGGCGGCCATCGCCTCCACTGCGGGTCTTGGGCCTGCGTCGATGACTATCTGCAAGCAGATCGCGCACGCCAGTGATCATCTATCTTGACTCGTCGGTGTTAGCACGAGCCTACTTCGCCGACGAATCCGGGCACCAGGCCGCCGCAGAGTTGCTGAAGGCGCCTGATGTGGCGTGCATCACGGGCAGCTGGACCAGGGTGGAGGTCACAGGCGACATCGTTCGAGCCGGACGGACCGGCCGCGTGGACGAATCGACCTTGCTCAACATGCTGGCGGAAGACCTCGGTGAGGGTGAACGCGTCGCCGGGGTGGCCGCGGATCAGGGTGACATTGAGCGGCGAGCCTTAGAGGCCGTGCGGGCACACGGGCTGCGAGCGATGGATGCATGCCATGTGGCAGTGGCGAGCATCGTCTTGGCGCTGTTGCTGGGCAGCGGCGAGTCCGGGCTGTTTGCCACCCGCGGCCAAGAGTAGGCCACTGGTGGCGCCGTTCGTGGCGCAGCGCTGCTTAGGGCGGAGCGAGCCCGTCTCCGCCACCGTGCGGCGCCACGCTTTTTACCATCAGCGTGCCGCGGCGCATGCGGCCCGCAACCGCCAGCACGCCCCGGCTCCGCGGAGAAAATAGGTGTTGGCCATAGCGCGCATATCCCTGCTCGCCGAGTGAGGCGTCCAGCAGGCCGGTTTCGTCCAGGAGTGAGAAAAACACGATGAGGCGCCCGCTGCGGGTGGGGGGGCGGTGGGGGCGCACCAACACCCCGGCCACCCGCACCCACGAGTCATGGGGAGCCTCACTGGCCTGCCGGGCCGTAGCAAACCCCTCGGCGGAAAGGCTCTCTCGCCACAGCGCCATCAGCTGCGCCGTCTGCCCAAATCCCAGCAGCCGGTACTCCCAGTACAGCCGCGCCGCCAGGGTCCAGGGGCGGCTGGCGGGCCGCTGCGCCGCCAGCCCCAGCGGGTTGACACTCCACAGCCGCTCCAGCACCTGCTCGCGATCCGCATCCCACGCATCAAACGCGCCCAGACGCACCAGCTGCGCCAGCCGCCCGGCATCCAGCCCGCTGGCCCGCCACAAAGCGTCGAGGGGGCCGCCGCCCGGCCCGGGGCGTCCGGCCGCTTCTAGGGCGGCCGAGTCCCCCAAGCCGCCCACCGCGCGGTAGCCCACCCGAATGGCATTGGCCTCCGGCACCCAGTGAAAATCATGGGCGCTGGCCCCCACCGCCAGGGGCCAAATCGCCACGCCGCGGCGGCGCGCCTCGGTGATCAGGACGTCGCTGGGATAGTACCCCATGGGCTGCGCATTCAGGAGGCCGGTGATATACGCCCCTGGAAACCGGTCCAGCAGGTACATCGTCCGGTAGGCGGTTTCCGCAAACGCGGCCGCGTGCGCCTCGTTGAAGCCGTAGCTGGCGTAGCCCACCATCTGCTGAAACACGTCCTGCGCCACGGCGGGCTCTACCCCCCGCGCTGCGGCCTTCTCGAAAAACACCTGGCCGATCCGCGCCATGTCAGCAGCCGAGCGGGCATGGGTCATCACGCGCCGGAGCTGGTCCGCCTCGCCGGGCGTGAAGCCGGCCAGCGTGCTGGCAATCGCAATCACCTGCTCCTGAAACAGCACCACCCCATACGTCTTCTTCAGAATCGGCTCCAAGTCGGGATGCAGGTACTCCACCGGCGCCTCCCCCCGCCGCCGGGCCACAAACGGGTCCACCATGTTGCCTTTGATGGGACCCGGGCGAATGAGCGCCAGGCTGGCCACCACATCTTCGAAGCGATCTGGCTGCAGCCGGCGCGCCAGCGCCCGCTGCGCGGGGCTTTCCAGCTGAAACGCGCCAATGCTGTCGGCGGCCTGCAGCCGGCGGTACACCCCGGGGTCTTCGGGCGGGATGCGGTCCAGCTGAAAATCCGGATCCTGCTGGCGAATCGCGGCATCGGCAAATTCCAGGGCGGTAAAGGTGCGCAGGCTCAGCAGATCCAGCTTCAGCAGCCCCAAGCTTTCCACGTCCCGCTTGTCGAAGTGGCACAGTGCCACCCCCTTGGCCGACCGCTCCACCGGGGTCACCTGCTCCAGCGGGTCCCCGCTGATCACCAGCCCGCCCAGGTGCGTGCCCAAGTGGCGCGGCAGTCCCTGCAGCTGCACTGCCCACTCCAGAACGCGGCGCTGCTCGGGCGGCAGGTGCAGCGCCGCCAGCTCGGGCACCTCCTCGAACCGGCCCCCGTCCTGGCCCACCAGTCCCCCCAGCGAGTGATGGGGCAGCGACTTGGCCAGCTGGTCCAGCGTGGCCGGCGGAAACCCCAGCACCTTGCCCACTTGCCGGATGGCCAGCCGAGCTTGAAACGTCTGGTAGGTGGCCACGGCGGCCACCCGATCGCGGCCGTACCGGCCACGCACGTAGTCCGCCACCTCATCGCGCCGCCGCGCATCAAAATCGATGTCGATGTCCGGCGCCTCCGCCCGCTCACGGCTCAGGAAGCGCTCAAACAGCAGCTCGCGCCGCGCTGCATCCACCTCCGTGATGCCCAGGCAATACGCCACCATCGAGTCCGCCGCCGATCCCCGACCCGCAAATCGGATGCCGCGGCGGCGGGCGAAAGCGGCCACGTCCTCCACCACCAAAAAGTAGTCCGAAAACCCCAAATCGCGAATAACCGACAGCTCATGCGTCAGGCGGCCCGCCAGCCGCCGCCAGCCGCTGCCATAGCGCCGAGCGGCGCCCTGCTCGGTCAGCCGCACCAGCGTGCCAAACGCGTCGCCCGCGCCGGGCCAGGACGGCAGGCGCTTTTTTCCCAGCAGCGGCACCGGCTCCAGCCGCTCTCCCAGCACCCGCGTGTTGCGCAGCGCCGACGGCGCCAAATCGCCCAGCGCACGCGCCAGTGCCTGCGGCCCCTGCATGAACCCCAGGGCGTTAAACGGCCGGTCCGGGTGCGGCGCCTCAATGGGGAGGCCGTGGCGAACCGCCACCATCAGGTCGTAGGGCACAAAGCCCGCCGCCTCCGCGTGGTGCACCTCCACCGCCGCCACGCACTGGAGATGCAGCGCCTCGCCTAGGTCGCGCAGCGCCCGATGAATCATGCGGTCGCCGGGCAGCCACCCGGCCGCCAGCTCCAGATAAAAATCGGATCCAAAAATGCTCTGCAGGCGCTCGGCGGCACGCCGCGCTTCAACACGCTGCCCCCGCTGCAGCTTGGCGTCCAGCACACCCCGCCGGCCGCCTGACAGCGCCACCAGCCCCGGGCCGTGCTGGGCCAGCGACGCCCAGCTCACTCGCGGCGCCTTGCGCGGGTGCTGCAGCGCCGCCTCGGTCAGCAGCCGAGTCAGCTGCACATAGCGATCCGGCGTGGGCACCAGCAGCACCAGCCGCCCTTCGCTGTCGCCCGGCGTGCCTTCCAGCTGCACGGTGGCGCCGGCAATGGGGCGGACGCCCGCCGCCGCTGCTGCTGCCGACAGCCGCACCAGCCCCGACACGCGGTGCCAGTCGGTCAGCGCCACCGTGTCCACTCCCGCCGACACAGCCGCCGCAATCAGCGCCTCTGGGGGGCTCGAGCCGTCCAAAAAGGAAAACGCCGAGTGATTGTGCAGCGCCGCCCACCTCATGCCCTCACCCCTATAATAGAACTTACGTTCTATTATAGGGGTGCCGATGGATTATGGGCGGGCAAAAGGCGGCATCCACACATACATATGGCGGGGCGTCACCCAGTAGATCAGGTCTTCCGCACACAGAATGTGGAAACACGGGTAATTTAGCTGGCGCCATAGTCGGAATACTTTCGCAAAGGAATCGGGGGCTCGAACGCGAAGTTAGCCCCCATGAACA